>DASQEB010000620.1:0-5754 GCA_035633875.1 Thermoanaerobaculia bacterium | reverse complement strand
GCATCCTTGCCGGCCTTCTTGCTTGTTTGAGTAAGTCGGCCGGCAAGGATGCCGGCGCTCCCAGGGACTACTCTCTCACTCTGCGAATCCACTGCCCGAAGGCCTCAAGGAACTTGCCGAGGTACTCGCGCGTCTTCTCGTCGGTGAGCCGGCCTTCGTCGTCGAACTTCTCGTGCGCCCGATAGACGAGGATCTCCGGCTGGGGCATGCAGTAGGAGTTGGTGAACTCGAAGGCCTGGCGGAGCTGGCTCTGGCCGCGCGCGGTGCCCGTCACGCCGGGCGAGGCGCCGAGGATGGCCACGGGCTTGCCGTCAAGCGGCGACTTGCGCGGCGGGCGCGAGGCCCAGTCGATGGCGTTCTTGGTGACGCCCGGCACGCCGTGGTTGTACTCGGGGGTGGCGATGAGGAGCCCGTCGGCTTCCCGGATCGCCTGCTTGAACCGGGCGACCGGCTCCGGCTCTCCCTCCGCCTCGACGTCGGCGTTGTAGAGCGGCACGTCGCCGATCTCGACGATGGAGATCGTCATCCCGGCCGGAGCCACCTCCCGGGCGGCGCGCAGGAGCTCCCGGTTCAAGGAGCCACGCCGGAGGCTCCCGGCGAAGGCGACGACGGTCAGCTCACCATCCTGGCTCATGGTCTATCTCCCCTGGGGTCCGATTCAGACCCGCCCCCGCGGAGAGTGTATCCCTTCCAGGAACGCGCAAGCCGCTCTCGACACGCCGGAAGCTGCTACAAACTGTTTTTAGCAGCTTCTGACGGCCCGCAAGCCGCTAAAAACCGGCTGACGCCGCTTTCGAGGCGGCAAAATCGGCTAAAGAAAGTTTTTAGCGGCTTCCGGCAGCCCTGAAACAGCTAAAAGCCTTTTTAGCAGCTTCCGGCGGGACGAAAGCCGCTAAAAACCGTCTTAGGCAGCTTCCTGGATTTTTTTAGCGCCTTCCGGCCGCGCAAAGCGGCGCATGGCAGCCTTGAAGCAGGTGTCGCCCCTGCATAGAGGTTTTGACAGGAGCTCTCAGCACTCCAGGCCCAGCTCTCCGACCTCTACCTCCTGTCCGGCATCTGCGATAGGGACGGCAGTGTCCTCCTCTTGCGCCTCTTCCAGTCTCTCCCCGATGGAGCGGCGGAGGATCTCCGCGAGCTCTCCGGCGTGGGGCGGTAGATGCATGGAGAGGTGGCTGCCCGGGATTTCATGGACCTCGACGCCTCCAAGGGCGAGGGGCTCCCAGGCGGCATCGGCCCGGACGCCCTGCGCGGCGCGGATGTAGACCACCCGGAGGTCGGCGGGCTCGGAGTGGTACGCGCGCAGGGCGCGGCGGTTTGCCTCGACGAGGTGCACGAGCCGACGCAACTCGGCGGGACCGATGCCAGCGCCGAAGCCTCCCGCTTCGCGGCCTTTTTCAAGAACCAGCTCCAGGCGCTGGTCGGGGGTGAGGCCGCGGAGGTCTTCCGGGGAAAGGGACGCCTTGCCTCCGGTGGCGTGGCGGAGGATGTCCAGCTCGGCTTCTCCTTCGGCGTCCCGAGTCTCCCGGGCCACGACGGCGGGGTCCGGAGCGTCGAGGAGGGCGGTGAGGGCCACCTCCCGGCCGAGGGCGCGCAGCCGACGGGCAATTTCGAAGGCGAGCAGGCCTCCCATGGAGCTTCCGGCCAGGAGGCATGGTCCCTCAGGCTGGACGGCGAGGAGGACCTCGACGTAGAGGTCCGCCATCTCTTCGAGGGTCTCCAGAGGCTGCTCTCCCTCGTGGAAGCCCTGGGCCTGGAAGCCGTAGACCTCCCGGTCGGGTCCCAGGGCGTTGACCAGATGGCGGTACAGGAGGAGCTCTCCGGAGACCGGGTGGACGAGGAAGAGCGGAGGCCGGGTGGTGCCCGGCCGGAGCTTGACGAGCGAGGAGGGGATGCGGGACGCGCCCACCCGCTCGCGCTCGACGTCATAGCCCAGCCGGGCGGCGAGCCGCCAGGTGACGTCTCCCAGGAAGTCCCGCCGGTAGCTCTCCCGCCAGCGGTCCGCCACTCCCTGCTCGACCCCCTTGTGCTCATGGAACTTGACGTCGCCGAGCATCCGGGATTCGGCGTGGAGGCCGTCGGTCATCCGCGCGCCCTTCTCCTTGTAGGGCATCGCCATGTCGGGGTGGTAGTCGACTCCGAGGACGTCGCAGATCCGCCGCAGCTCGCTTTCGGGGTTAGCCAGGAGGTCCTCGAAACGGACGGTGAGCTGGCGGTCCCCGGGCACCTCGTCCAGGAGGTCCAGGATGTTGCGGTGGGCGATCACCCACAGGGCCTCGGCCAGCTCGCGCCGGGTGAAGGGGTGGTCTTCGTGGAAGAAGATCTGGTCGATCCTCGCCTCCTCGAAGGAGTGGATCATGCCGTAGGGATGGCGCACGAGGTGGATATAGCGGGCGCCCTCGAAGGCCGTCTCGGCGCGGCGCAGGGTGGCCGGGTCCCAGGCGTAGGTCGGGGTCTTGTCGACCAGGAGGCGGTCGCCGATCCACTCCTGGAGGGTGCGGTAGAGCTCCCGGGTGGTCAGCCCCGAGGCAGTGAAGCAGTCGATGATGTCCCGGGCCTTATCCGGGCCGCAGCCCCGGACCTCCATGACGGCGCGGAGCAGTCCCTCCAGCCGGAAGGCGTCGCGGCCGGGGAAGGCGTCCCGGCGCTCGGCCAGGGTGTTGAAGTTGAGCAGCTCCAGCTCGGGCGGCGCGAAGAGGCGCGGGTTGCCGGCCAGCATGACGCGCAGCAGCGTCGAGCCCGACCGGGGCGGAGAGAGCACGAACACGGCCGGCGGGTTCTTGGCACCCAGGGTGTCATCGGGAGCCAGGGGCCGGATCAGCCAGCGGACCTCCTCCAGCCGCTCCTCGTCGACGGAGCGCGTGTCCTCGAGCTCCGCGGCGAGGCCGGCGTCTCCCAGCGACTCCGGACCCCAGATCCGGGCCACGGCGTCGGGGTATTCGGCGGCCAGCCAGCCAGCGAGACCGGCGATCGTGGGGGTGTCGAAGATGGCCACCACGTGGACGATCTCCCCAAGCGCCTTCTGGAGGCGGTTGACGAGAATGGCGCCGGTGATGGAGTTGCCGCCGAGGTCGAAGAAGCTGTCGTGGATGCCGAAGCTCTCCATGGGCAGGCCGCCCAGGGTCTCGCTCCACAGCCCGGCGAGGAAGCGCTCCAGTTCCGTGCGCGGCTTCACCCTCTCGGCGGGCGTGCCGGCGGGCCGCTCGGGCGCGATGCGGGAGAGGGCGCGGCGGTCGGTCTTGCCGCTCGAGGTCAGGGGGAAGGCGTCCAGGACGACGAGGGCCGTGGGGAGCATGTGCTCGGGCAAGCTCCTGGCGAGCGACTCCCGCAGGCCGGCCAGGGTGGGGGCCGGGGCGGCGCCGTTGCCGGATGCGGCGGGGATGACGTAGGCCACGAGCTCGACGGCTCCGATCGTGCCGGCCGATCCTTCGGGACGCCGCGCCAGGACCACGGCCTCGCGGATCGACGGCTGGGCGGCGAGGGCGACCTCGATCTCCCCCAGCTCGATGCGCAGACCGCGCACCTTGACCTGGTGGTCGATGCGGCCGAGGAAGTCTACGGCCCCGTCCGGCAGGCGGCGGGCGAGGTCCCCGGTCTTGTAGAGGCGCGCTCCGGGCTCGGGCGAGAAGGGATCAGGGATAAACCGCTCGGCCGTGAGGTCCGGACGGTTCCAGTAGCCGCGGCCCACCTGGATGCCGCCGATGTGGAGCTCGCCCGCCACGCCGACGGGCACCTGGTGGAGGCTCGCGTCGAGGAGCCAGATCTGCGTGTTGGCGACCGGGTGGCCGATGGGGACGACGCCGCGCCGCCCTTCCCGCTCGCAGGTCCAGTGCGTCACGTCCACGGCCGCTTCGGTGGGGCCGTAGAGGTTGTACAGGCGGGCGCCCAGGCGGGAGAAGAAGCGGTGCTGGAGGTCGGCAGAGAGGGCCTCACCGCTGCAGATCACCCGCTGGAGCGAGGCGCAGCCCTCGACGCCCGGCGCGTCGACGAAGACCTGGAGCATGGAGGGGACGAAGTGGAGGGTGGTGATCTCCTCCGCGATGATGGTCCGGACGAGGTAGCCGCTGTCCTTGTGCCCGCCGGACCGGGCCATGACGAGGCGGGAGCCGGTGAGGAGCGGCCAGAAGAACTCCCAGACCGAGACGTCGAAGCTGAAGGGGGTCTTCTGGAGCACCCGGTCGTCCGCGCCGAGGCCGTAGGCCTCCTGCATCCAGAGCAGACGGTTGACGATGCCCCGATGGGTGTTCATGGTCCCCTTAGGCCGGCCGGTGGATCCCGAGGTGTAGATCACGTAGGCGAGGTTGCCGGGCTCCACGCCGCTCGCGCTGTCCGGAGACGGAGGCTCGGCGCTCCCCTTCTCCACCGCCGCGTCGTCGATCAGGAGGGTGCGGGCGCCGTGGGCCGGCAGGCGGCCGAGGAGGCGCTCCTGGGTGAGGAGGACGGGGACGCCCGAGTCCGCCAGCGCGTGCTCCAGCCGCTCCGCGGGATCGTCGGGATCGAGGGGCAGGTACGCGCCGCCGGCCTGGAGGATCGCGAGCAGAGCTACGACCAGCTCCAGGGAGCGCTCGGCGCAGACGCCCACCGGCACCTCCGGCCCCACGCCCAACTCCCGGAGTTGCCGGGCGAAGCGGCCGGCGGCGGTGCTCAGGCCGCGGTAGGTCAGGGCCTCCCCTTCGGACGTGACCGCGATCCTCCCGGGGGACCTCTCCACCTGGGCCGCGATCAGCTCGTGGAGGCAGACGTCCGTGGGGTCATCGACGGCGGTGGCATTCCAGGCGAGGAGCTGCCGTTCTTCGGCCGTGGTGAGGAGCGGCAGCTCGGAGATCCGGCGCCCGGGATCGGCCACGGCCGCGGCGAGGAGGGTCTCGAGCCAGCCCGCGAAGCGCTCGACGGTGGCGGCGTCGAAGAGGTCGCGGTTGGAGAGCCAGCGCACGAGGAGGCCGCGGTGGGTCTCCTGGGCGTTCAGGGTGAGGTCGAGCTTGGCCGAGCCGGTCTCCAGCTCCACCGGGACCAAGGCGAGGCCCGGCGCCTCCGGGGTCTGCCGAGGGATGTTCTGGAAGACGAGCATCACCTGGTAGAGGGGGGCGTGGCTCAGGTTGCGCTCGGGGGCGAGCTCCTCCACCAGTTTTTCGAACGGCAGGTCCTGGTGGGCGAAGGCGGCGAGCGTCCCCTCGCGCACCCGGGCGAGGAGCTCCCGGAAATCGGGATCGCCGGCGAGAGCGGTGCGCAGCACGAGCGTGTTGAGGAAGAAGCCGATCAGGCCCTCCGTCTCCAGCCGGTCGCGGCCGGCGACAGGCGTGCCCACGAGGACGTCCTCCCGGCCGGTGATCCGGTGGAGCCAGGCGTCGAAGCCGGCGAGGAGGGCCATGAACGGCGTGACCCCCTCCCGGCGGCACAGCTCTCCCGAGGCCCGCGAGACGGCTTCGGGCAGCTCGCGACGCAGCACGCCGCCGCGGAAGCGCTGCACGGGCGGTCGCGGCCGGTCGGCGGGCAGCTCCAGCAGGGGCGGCGCGCTGGCCAGCCGCTCGCGCCACCAGGCGGTCTGCCGCTCCAGGACGTCGCCCTGGAGCCAGCCGCGCTGCCAGACGGCGAAGTCGGCGTACTGGAGAGGGAGCTCCGGGAGAGGCGAGGGCTCGCCGGCCGCGAAGGCGCGGTAGAGAGACGCGATATCCCGGATGAGGCCGCCGACCGACCAGCCGTCGGCGACGATGTGGTGCATCACCACCCCCGCGAGGTGCTCCTCGTCGCCCGTGCGCA
>DASQEB010000619.1:0-3911 GCA_035633875.1 Thermoanaerobaculia bacterium | reverse complement strand
CACCTGGAATCCCTCCATCGCGGCGGCCAGGCGAAGCCCTTCGTCCAGGGAGACGAAGCTCACGCCCTGGGGGCGCTCCCGGCACCAGACCAGGGCGGCGGCGAGCTGGAGGGCGGCCGCCGTGCCCAGCGGGTGCACGGAGGCGTGCACGGACAGGATGCGCGCGGCACGGGCGCGCACCTCCTCCGTGGGCTGGACCTCGAAGGAGCGCGCCCGAAGGTGCTCGACGACCGCGCGGGCCTGGGCCACCTCCGCCGGACAAAGCGCCTTCTGGCGGGCGAGGGCGCTGGCGCACTCCAGGGTGGTCCCCCACCAGAGCACCACCTCCGGGTCCCTGCGGAGGAACGGCTCGACCCGTTCGGTCGCGGGCTCCCGCACCGCCAGGCAGAGAACCGCGGAGCTGTCCCAGAATCTCAGAGGGCCTCCCGGCGCTCGACGGCGAGCGTCGCCCGGACGGAGGACCGGGAATCGGACGGGCGCGGCAGGACCCAGAAGGCCTCGTCCAGCGCCCGCTCCGGGACCCGCAGGACGCCCGACCGCACCAGGTCGTTCGTGACGACTGCGGGAGTGGCCGCCCACAGGGGGATGATCTTGGCGATGGGACGCCCGTGCTCGGTGACGACGATCTCCTCGCCCCCCTTGACGCGGGCCAGGGTCTCTGAAAGAGATGCCTTCAGCTCGGCGATTCCGATGGAGCGCATAGTAAGAACATCTTAGACAGGAGAAAATGACCTGTCAAGTCAGAAAGGAAGATCCCGCCGGATCTCGCTGGAGTTGTCCCCAGGGGAAACCCGTCTCAGGCCGTCTCGTCCGGTTTCGCCGCCGGCCTGCCCGCGATGGACAGGAACAGCTCCTGGACGACCTCCTTGAGCTCGACCGTGTAGGCGGCGAGGTCGCGGAGGTTCTGCTCGAGCTGCTCGGGCGTGGGACGGACGAGGGCGCCGCCCGGGCGCGGGCGGACCTTGTGGGTGAGCCTCTCGTCCAGGTTCTGGAGCTTCTGATAGGCCTCTTTCAGTCGCTGGGGATCCATGTCATTCGCCTGCCTTCCGGTGAAGCTCGAAAGTGTAATCGACCAGGGCGTCGATCTGCTGGGGGGGCAGCCGCCGGGAGAACCCCGGCATGGGCCCGTAGCCCTTGGCGATCCGCTCGCGGACCAGGGCGCGGTCCCCCCGCCGCACCATGGGCGAGGCCACGAGGTCGAGGTTGGGGTAGAGCTTCATCGAACGGGGGTTCCCCTTCCCGGCCTCGCCGTGGCACCGGGCGCAGTACGCCGCGTAGATCTCGGGAGGGGTTTCGGGCTTCGCGCACCCTGCGAGGAGCGGCAGGGTCGCCAGGACCATGGCGGCGCGGCGCATCAGGCCCGGCCGGAGCCCGGCTCTCTCCGGTGGACCATGGTGGCCGTGGCTTGATCCCGGGGACGGACGACGATCTCGTCGATGTTGACGTGGGACGGCCGGGTGGCCGCCCAGAGGATGCAGTCGGCCACGTCCTCGGCGGTGAGCGGAGTCATGCCCCGGTAGACCGCACCCGCCCGCTCCGCATCGCCGGCGAAGCGGACGAGGGAGAACTCCGTCTCCACCAGGCCGGGGGCGACGTCGGTGACCCGCACCGGCCTGCCGAGGAGCTCCAGGCGGAGCGTGCGGGTGAAGGCCCGGGCGGCGTGCTTGACGCCGGTGTAGCCCGCGCCCCCGGCATAGGTCTCGAAGCCGGCGATCGAGCCCACGTCGATCACGTGGCCGTCCCCCGATCGAACGAGCGCGGGGAGGAGGGCCCGCGTCACCCGCATCATGCCGAGGACGTTGGTCTCCCACATGGTGATCCAGTCCTCGTCCTTGGCGTCCTCGATGCGGTCGAGCCCCAAGGCCCCCCCTGCGTTGTTGACCAGCAGATGGACCTCCTCCGGGACCTGGGAGGCGAAGGCGGCGACGCTTCCCGCGTCCGTCACGTCGAGGGGGAGGGCGGTGGCTCCGAGCGGCTCGGCCACCTCCCGCAGGCGGTCCAGGCGGCGCGCCCCCACGATCACGCGGAACCCCGCCCCGGCGAGCGCCCGGGCCGTGGCCGCCCCGATCCCGGAGCTGGCGCCCGTCACCACCGCGATCTTGCCTTCTGTCATCGCCGTTCTCTCCCTCCAGGACTCAATCGCCCTCTCCCGACATGCTCCCTTGACTTCTCTCCGCGCTTCTTTCTATGCTGGAGCAACCAAGGCGTACCCCCAAGACGCGACGAGAAAAGGAGGCGCACGGCCGGGAACCGTCCCCGATCCTATCCCAAACCGTCGCCCCGCCCGGTCTCCTGCCGAACGGAAACGGCCCGAAGATCCCGATGAGCAGAGTCCATCTGTTTGCCGATGAGTCCGGCAACTTCGATTTCAGCAGGGGGCGGGGAGCAACCCGTTATTTCATCCTGACGACGGTGTTGCTGGAGGAGTGCTCGGGGATCAGCCAGCAGCTCCAGGATCTGCGCCACCGCATGGCTTGGGAGGGCATTGACCACCCGGGTCCGTTTCATGCTCACCACGACCCTCGACCCGTCCGGGAGCGCGTCTTCGATATCATCTGCCAACACGATCTTCGGGTCGATTCTCTGATTCTCGAAAAGGCCAAAACCAAGCCGGATCTGAGGGCTACGGATGAGGGCTTCTATCAGTGCGCCTGGTATTACCTGATGAAGTTCATCGCACCCCGGCTCCACAGCCGGGAAATGCTCGTGGTTTCAGCCTCGATCGGCCAAAAGAAAAGGCGGCTCAACTTCTACACCGCGGTCCGCGAGGTCATGAAGCAGGTGGGCGGATCCAGGTACGGCACAGCATGCTGGGACGCCAGTTCCGACGCGTGCCTGCAGGTGGCCGATTACTGCGGTTGGGCGATCCAGCGGAAATGGGAGAGGGGCGACACCCACTTCTATGGTCGACTCTCCCCCAGAATCGGATCGGAATACGACCTGTTTGCTCGGGGGGCGGATTTCTACTACTGAGAGACAAGGCGGGCCAGCTACCTGTCCGGGGACAGACAGGAGAGTGTTGTGGCGCTCTTGTCACTAGCCCTGTTATCAAAAGAAGGATAAAGCATCCTGCGGCGGGAGTCAAGGTGCGGGATCTCACACCTCCGCCGACGGGCAGAGATCGTTCACAACGCATGCCCCGCACTCGGGCCTGCGGGCCTTGCAGACTTTCCGGCCGTGGTCGATGAGGAGGTGGGACCACAGCGTCCAGTCCTCCCGGGGGATGAGAGGGATCAGGTCCCGCTCGATCTTTTCGGGGTCGGTCTCGGCCGTGAGGTAGAGCCGGCGGGAGAGGCGCTGGACGTGGGTGTCCACCACGATCCCGTCGTTCATCCCGAAGGCGTTGCCGAGGACGACATTGGCGGTCTTGCGGCCGACGCCCGGCAGGCGCCGCAGCTCCTCCATCGTCGCCGGAACCTCGCCGCCGTGCCCGGCCACCAGCGCCGTACCGAGCCCCTTCAGGGCGCGGGCCTTGTTGCGGTAGAAGCCGGTGGTGCGGACCATCTCCTCGAGCTCCGGGAGGTCCGCCCCGGCGTAGTCGCGGGCCGCAGGGTAGCGCCGGAACAGGGCGGGGGTCGCCTGGTTCACCCGCTCGTCCGTGCACTGGGCCGCCAGGACCGTGGCCACCAGGAGCTGGAGGGGGGTCTGGAAGTCGAGGGAACAGCGGCTTTCCGGGTACGCCGCGCGGAGGCGGGCGAGGATCTCGCCCGCCCGCGTCTTTTTCGCCCGGGCCGACTCCCGAGCCGCCCTGGCCGGGGTCATCCCGCCGGTCCGTGGTTGGTCCATATCTACTCCGAGCTGAAGGCCCGCACGATCCAGTTGAAGACCGCGAGCACCGCGCCGCCCAGGATCGCCGGCAGGCATCCGGCCACCTGGAGGTCGTCCAGGAGCCAGGCTGCGAGCCAGAGCAT
>DASQEB010000618.1:0-6858 GCA_035633875.1 Thermoanaerobaculia bacterium | reverse complement strand
GTTCCCCCCTTTTCGTGTTCCGTTCCCTTCGGGGAATGAGGCATTCCCTCTCTTTAGAGCCCTCCGGCGAAGTCAATCCTTCCCAAACACCCGCGTGGCCCAGTCGAAGATCGGTTTCTCCACGAAGTTCCGGTGGTGCTTCGTCATGAAGTGGTCGATGTGGCCGAATTGTGGCTTGATCAGCACCGTTTTGTCGGCGGTCCCGGAGAACCGGGCGATCTGATCTTCCATATGTGAACCGAACCCGCGTCCACCGCCGATCACCAGCACCGCCCCCGTGTAGCTCCCGAGATTCGAAGTGTAGGCGGTCTCGACCCCGGCGAGCGAGCAGGAGATGTCGCGGACGAGGGGGTTCGGCGAGTAGCTGTTGAACTGGCCGATCACGTTTTCGAAGATCCGCGGCTCGGAAGCGAAGAACAGGCGGTCCTCGGCCAGGCTGCCGTTCATCTGGATGTAGTCCGGCACCGGCATGCTGATCGGCCCGGGCGACGGTGTGCTGAGCAGCAGCACCATGACCTGGTGGCTGGTCAGGAAGGGCGGGAACAGGGGGATCGGCGTGAGGCCGGTGGGGGAGAGCCGCGCCTGCTTCGCGACCTCGCGGAAGACGTTGGTGCCGACGCCGTCGTAGACCGCGCCCGCGGCGATCTGCGCCTCGAGGGCGGCGCAGTAGCCCTGGTTCAAGGCCAGCACCTGGGGGTCCTGGCTGTAGAGCATGCCCTCCCAGACGATGATGCCGTCGTAGTCGTCGGGGTGGGCGTTGGCGACCGCGACGGCGAGCATGCCGCCCAGCGAGGCGCCGCCGGCGACGATCTTCGTGCCCGGATGCAGCAGCTCGATCTGGGAGCGGATGAACGCGATGTCGTCCACCATCGACGCGAGGTTCCAGCCCGCCATGACCGAGCAGTCGAGGAGGCCGGCCTCGCAGGTCCCCGCCGGAAGGCCCTCCATGCGGGGCGCATAGCCATAGACGTCGAAGCCGCGCAGGGCGAAAAACTCGGTCATCGCGGTGCCCACGCCGCCGTTCTCGTCCCGCTGCTCGTAGAACGGGTAGGTGGGACCCAGCGGCGGCAGGAGAAGGATCGAGCCGCGCAGCGCGGAGGGGTTGCCGTTCTTGACCAGACGGACCATCCGGAACCGATCGAGCGGATGGCTCCCGACCTTGATGGTGTACTCGGTGCGGACAAGATTGCCGGTCCGGCTCTCGGTCGTGCCGACGATCTGATAGGGGCCGGACGCGGACGCCTGGACGGCGATCGTCAGTCCGAGGATCGCGGCGAGAGCGGTGTTGCGGATCTTCATGTGGACCTCCTGGAGAGGAAAAGAGGAGCCCGGGCGGGCGCCGGGCCCTGGGATGCGGAGCCTCTCTCGGAAGCGAAGTGTACTGCGGCGGCTCCAGGGAGACGCGCGTATCCGGTGGTCTGGATCGTCTGCGAAGACTTCTGAGCTACCATCGGGGTCGAGGACGTTCTGATGAGGCAAGCCCAAGAGTTTTCGCAGGTTCCAATCATCGACGTGAGCGAGCTGGTGGACGGTGCCCCCGGTCGGTGGGCAGGCGCCGCGCAGCTCGGGCAGGCCTGCCGGGAGAGCGGCTTCTTCTATGTCGTCGGGCACGGCGTGGACGAGAGCCTGCAACGGCGGCTGCGCGAGCTCAGTCGAGAGTTTTTTGCCCAGGATGTGGACACCAAGCTGCAGATCCGAATGGCCCTGGGAGGGAGGGCCTGGAGGGGATACTTCCGCGTCGGCGACGAGCTCACATCCGGCAAACCCGACCAGAAGGAAGGATTGTACTTCGGCACGGAGCTGGCCGCAGACCACCCGCTCGTCCAGGCGGGGACACCGTTGCACGGCCCCAATCTCTTTCCGTCCGAGCCGCCGGGCTTCCGCGAGACCGTCCTGGACTACATGGCAGCGCTGACGCGATTGGGGCATCGCCTCATGGCCGGGATCGCCCTGAGCCTGGATCTGGAGGAGTCCTATTTCGCAGAACGACTCACCGGCGAGCCGCTGACCCTGTTCCGCATCTTCAACTACCCGCCTCCGAGCGATCCGACGCTCTGGGGCGTCGGCGAGCACACCGACTATGGTTTGCTGACCATCCTGCTGCAAGACGAAGTCGGCGGTCTGGAGGTGCGGTCGCGGTCGCGCTGGGTGTCCGCCCCGCCGGTGCCGGGCTCTTTCGTCTGCAACATCGGGGACATGCTGGACCGCATGACCCGGGGAGTGTTCCGCTCCACGCCGCATCGGGTCCGCCCCCCGGCTGCGCGGGAACGGCTCTCATTCCCGTTCTTCTTCGACCCCAACTTCTTCGCGCGGGTGCAGCCGATCGATCTGCCGGGCGTGGAGGTCCCACCCGACGACCGGGACGAACGGTGGGACCATGCCAGCGTTCACGCATTCCAGGGCACCTACGGCGACTACCTGCTCCAAAAAGTCGGCAAGGTTTTCCCGGAGCTGCGGCAGGCAGCGCTCTAGCGCATGAACGATCGCGAGCAGGAGGGCCGCGCACATCCATCGGGACTTTAGACTAGACTCCGTTCCAGGAGGCCTGTTCTATGCGATCCATCCATCCCTTCCGGCTGCTCCCGATCCTGACGGCGCTTGCCGCCGTCTTCGCCGCCACCTCCGCCCATGGCGCGTCCGACCTCGGCAAGGTCGACTTCCCGACCTCTGGGTCGCCCGCGGCGCAGGAGCATTTCTTGAGGGGTGTGGCCGCGCTCCACAACTTCTGGTACGACGAGGCGGCGGACGCGTTCCGGGAGGCCCAGAAGGTGGACCCGGGCTTCGCCATGGCGTACTGGGGCGAGGCCATGACGTACAACCACCCGATCTGGTCCGAGCAGGATCGGGAGGCGGCGCTCGCCGCCTTGGCGCGCCTCGCTCCCACCCCGGAGGAACGGGCGGCCAAGGCTCCCACGGAGAAGGAGAAGGCCTGGCTTGCGGCGGTCGAGGTCCTCTATGGCGAGGGGGAGAAGAAGGCCCGGGACGCCTCCTACGCCGAAGCCATGCAGAGGCTCCATGACCGATATCCGGAGGACCTCGAGGTCGCGAGCTTCTATACGTTGTCTCTCATCGGGCCTGCCCTCACAGGCCCGGCCGGGGACGCGCGCGACCGGCCGCTCATCCGGGCGGCGGCGATCCTGGAGGAGCTCTTCGACCGCAATCCGCAGCACCCGGGCGTGCTCCACTACATGATCCACGCGTATGACGACCCGCTCCACGCCCCGCTCGGGCTGCGCGCCGCGCGGCTCTATGCGAAGACCGCTCCGGCCGCGCACCATGCCCTCCACATGCCGTCCCACATTTTCGTCCAACTCGGCGACTGGGCCTCGACCGCCGCCTCGAACGAGGATGCGTGGGCGGCCTCCGTGGCCTGGGTGAAGCGCCGGGAGCTGGCGATCGACAAGCGGGACTTCCACAGCCTCTCCTGGCTGCTCTACGCCTACCTCCAGCAGGGGCGCCTGGGGAAGGCGGAGGAGACCCTGGAGGTCGTCCGGCAGGCGGCGAAGGAGAGCGACAGCCCGCGGATCGGCTACTCCTTGAAGGAGATGGAGGCCCGCTGGGCCGTCGAGACCCGGACGTGGCGCAAGGACCTGATGCCGGCCGGGAAGGCGGAAGGCGACGGCGGCCACCAGCATCACGGCGGCGGCATGCGGCCGGGGCGCGGCGACGGGACCCTCCTTCTCGCGGCAGGGATCGGCGCGGCGCGGAACGGCGACTTCGCGACGGCCAAGAAGGCCGCTGCGCGCCTGCGGGAGCTCGCCAGGGATGGGGAGGACCGGAACCGGGCGGAGGTGATGGAAAAGGAGGTGTCGGCCCTCGTCCTGCTGAAGCAGGGGAAGACCGACGAGGCCCTGAAGCTCCTGGCGGAGGCGTCCGAAATCGAAGCGCAGATGCCGCCGCCCATGGGCCCGCCCGATCCGATCAAGCCGGCCAACGAGCTGTACGGCGAAGTCCTGCTGGAGCTCGGCCGTGCCCAGGAAGCCGCCCGGCAGTTCGAGCTGGCCCTGCTCCGCATGCCCAACCGGACCACCTCGCTCCTCGGAGCGGCCCGAGCCGCCGTCAAGAGCGGCGACGCCGAGACCGCCCGGGAGCGCTACGCGAAGCTGGCCGAGATCTGGCGGGAGGCGGATCCGAGCTATCCGGAGTTGGCGGAGGTCAAGGGCTATCTGGATCGGGATCGTCCGGATCGTCCGGCGGCGCGCTGAGCCGGTCCGCCGCCGTTCTTCCGCGACGCGTGTGTGCGCGACGCACGAAGGCCACCACCCAGAGGGACACGATCTGGACGAGGGGGACGGCGGCGAGATGGGCGAGCAGTTCCGGCGTAACCTCCCACCGCCCGCCCGTGAATGGGCGGGAGAGCGCCCACCCGAGCAGGTACGCGCCGGTCAGCAGGAGCCAGATGGCGAGCCAGCGCATCCCGGAGAGGATGAACGGCGGAGCCCGCGAAGTCCAGCCGTTCCGCCGCCTGATACCATGAGCCGCGAAGGATGGGAGAGATGGACGCATCAGATCGGGACCGGACCTGGGAGCTTTTAAAGCTCCTTTTCCAGGCGCACCCCTGGCATGGTGTGGACGCCGGTCCGGACGCGCCGCGCGTCGTCACGGCCTATATCGAGATCGTCCCCACGGACACGGTCAAGTACGAGATCGACAAAGCGAGCGGCCACTTGAAGGTGGACCGGCCGCAGAAGTACTCCAACGTCTGCCCTACCCTCTACGGCTTCATCCCCCAGACCTTCTGCGGCGAGGCTGTCGCCGCCTTCGCCAGATTCCACAGTGGGCAGGAGGTGGTGGAGGGCGATGGAGATCCCATGGACATCTGCCTGCTGACGGAGAAGACGTTCACTCACGGCGCCTTCCTGGCACAGGCGGTCCCCCTCGGTGGACTCCGTCTCCTCGATCGCGGCCAGGCCGACGACAAGATCATCGCCGTCCTCCAAGGGGACGCGGCCTTCGGCCATTGCCAGGAGATCTCCGATCTCCCTGAGGCCTTTGTCGAACGCCTCAAGCACTACTTTCTCACCTACAAGCGCCCGCCGGGCGCGCCGGACGGGGTCGTCGAGATCTCTCAGGTCTACGGCCGTTCCGAGGCTTACGAGGTGATCGAACGGAGCCGGGAGGACTACCGGGCCCGGTATCCGGACCTGAAGATGGAGATCCTCCAGGCGCTGAGGCGGTAAAGGGAGATGTGGTGAGGACTCGGCAGTTTGTCTCGAGGGTGATTGCTGAGTCCTCAACCGTCAGAGAGAGACGGACCGGAACGCGGTTTTCCTACCTGCAGCTCAGCACCACCCGCTCGTAGTTGAAGTCCACCGGGGCGTTGATCCGGTCCAGCACAACGGCATGGACGGGCTGGACGATGACGTCCGAGCAGCCGCAGTTGGAGCCGGGCTCGATCAGGTCGACTTCGACTTCGATGACCCCGAAGTCCACCTCGATGTCCCGGATCTCGACGTCGTAGCAGCCGTCGGGCCGCTCGCCGATGGCCACCACCGCCACCATGTCGCGATCGAAGTTCACCGAAGGCAGGGGCCGGTCGGCGCCGATGGCGTCCCAGACGCGCCGCCACTCGGACGAGCTGCGGACGATCTCCTCGCCGGAGTCGTCGATGTCGGAGAACTGGCTCTGGTACAGCGTCTCGAACCGCACGGGGCCCTCGTCGTCGGGATCGACGATGACGTCGCCGTCGCAGCCCGCCAGCAGGGCCGCGACGAGGAGGGCCGCCGGGCGGAGGGACAAACGCAGCGGATACTTCATGGGTGACTCCTTCCTGGAGCCCTAAAAAAGCAAAGGGTGTGCCACCCATCTCAGCGGCTCGGCTTCGCCGCCTGACCCACTCCTATCTCTTCGAGCAGCCGGAGCGCGTCCTCGCCGTAGAGAGTCTCCATCAGCCAGAAGAGGTACCGCACGTCCACGCTGATGTTCCGCGCGATCGCGGGGTTGTAGCCGAAGTCGTTGGCCACGTTCTCCCAGACGCGGTCGAAGTTGACGCCCACGAGCTCGCCGCGGCCGTTGACGACCGGGCTCCCCGAGTTGCCGCCGGTGGTGTCCGCGTCGGAGAGGAAGCAGACGGAGACGTCTTTCAGTTCCTTGTCCGCCCAGCGGCTCTCGCCTGCGCGGGGAGCGGCGGCGAGGAGGGCCTCCGGCGCGTCGAAGGGCTCCTCGCCGGTGTGCTTCTCGACGATTCCGGAGATCGTGGTGAAAGGCTCCATGAAAACGCCATCCCGGGGGTTGTAGCCCTTGATGTGGGCCAGGGTCACGCGGAGGGTTCCGTTGGCGTCCGGGGCCACAGGCCGGCCGGCATGGGCGATGACGGCGCGCTGCCAGCGCGGGCGCAGACGCGAGACGGCGCCCTTGAAGCGGTCCTCCCGCTCTTTCCAGGCCAGCAACTCGCGGTCCAGGGCGAAGGCGAGGTCGAGGAGCGGATCGCGCCGGGCGCGGAGCTGCTCTTCGCTCTCTTCGAACATCCTCTGGCGCTCTGCGAGGTCCGTCACCCTGGTGCGGGCGAGGACGTCGTCCACCCTGGCGCGGATGGCGTTCCGGTCTCGGCTGCCACCGAGGTAGGCGTCCACGGCTTCGACGCGGCTTCCCCCGGGCAGGCTCGCGAAGCGGGCGAGGACGTCGGTGAGGAGGGCCGCTTCGGTGGGGAGGTGCATGCGCTTCTGATCGCGCTCCAGGCGCTCTCCCAGGCGTTCGCGGTTCCTCTCCTGGTAGTCGGTCTCGCGCTCCAGGTCGGGCTTGGCCTTTTCGCCGGACCAGCGGGCGAGGGTGAGGGCGAGCTCGAGAGGCTTGGAACCGTTTTTCAACTGGTCGAGGAGGAAGTCGCGGTCCCAGGTGCGGACCCTCTCTTCCATGAGC
>DASQEB010000617.1:0-48675 GCA_035633875.1 Thermoanaerobaculia bacterium | reverse complement strand
CCCCTCCGGCATCGGCGCGCTCTGGGGCAAGGCGGAGCTTCTCGCCCGGATGCCCCCGTGGCAGGGGGGCGGCGGGATGATCCGCACCGTCTGCTTCGAGGGGACGACCTACGCGCCGCCGCCCCACCGCTTCGAGGCGGGCACCCCGGCCATCGAGGCGGCCATCGGCCTCACGGCGGCCCTGGAGTACGTGACGGCCCTGGGGCTGCCGGCGATCGCCGCCTGGGAGAGCGAGCTCCTCGCGCTGGCCACGGAGCGCCTCTCGGGCGTCCCGGGAGTGCGGCTCGTGGGCACGGCGCGGCACAAGGCGTCCGTCCTCTCCTTTACCCTGCAGGGGATCCATCCCCATGACGTGGGGACCATCCTGGACCGGGAGGGGATCGCCGTCCGGGCCGGGCATCACTGCGCGCAGCCGGTGATGGAGTTCTTCCGCGTGCCCGCCACCAGCCGGGCCTCCTTCGCCCTCTACAACACGCCCGCCGAGGTCGAGGCCCTGGCCACCGGCATCGAGCGGGCCCTGGAGCTCTTCGCCTGATGGACGACCTGCGCGACCTCTACCAGGAGGTCATCCTCGACCACAACAAGCGCCCCCGCAACTTCGGGGTCCTGCCCGGAGCCAACCGCTCGGCGGAGGGGCACAACCCCCTCTGCGGCGATCGTGTGACCGTGTTCCTGGACGTGGATGGGGCGGGACGGATCCAAGGCATCTCCTTCGAGGGCGCGGGCTGCGCCATCTCCACGGCCTCGGCCTCCCTCATGACGGAGGCGCTCAAGGGCCGGAGCGTCGAGGAGGCCCGGGAGCTGTTCCAGGAGTTCCACAGGCTGGTGACCACGGGGGAGGGGGCGGGCGCACCGGAGCTGGGCAAGCTGGCCGTCTTCACCGGAGTCCGCGAATATCCCATGCGGGTCAAGTGCGCCACTCTCGCCTGGCACACCTTGCAAGCCGCCCTGGACCAGAGAGACCGACCGGTCTCGACCGAGTAAGGAGGCAACCATGTCCGAGCCGAACGAGGAGACCCAGCAGACGCCGGTCGCCACCCAGCCGGCCGATGTGTCGGACATCGAGAACGGGATCGTCGAGGCCCTGAAGACCGTCTTCGATCCGGAGATCCCGGTGAACATCTATGAGCTGGGCCTGATCTACGACGTCGACATCGAGGAGAACGGGGCCGTCCTCGTCAAGATGACCCTGACCTCCCCCGGCTGCCCCGTGGCGGGCTCCCTCCCGGGCGAGGTCCAGAGCAAGGTGGAAAAAGTTGCAGGGGTGACCTCCGCCCAGGTGGATCTGGTCTGGGACCCGGCCTGGAACCCCTCCATGATGTCGGAGGCGGCACGCCTTCAGCTTGGAATGTTCTGACCTGACGGACTCTGTTGTCATTTCAGGTGATAAAGTTGCGGGCGTGCGGCCCGGCGCGATCCTGCGCCGCGTCCTTCCGAACGCCCGTGAACCAGACTCCCCCAAACCCCTCTCCGGACGTTGACCCTGAGTCCCTGGAAGATCTCTTCCAACGCCTCCGTCCCCGTCTCAAAAAGATCCTCTCCCACTATCGGATCCCTCCCCAGGATGCGGAAGACATCCTCCAGGAGGCGTTCACCGTGGCCTTCCAGAAGTGGGACACGGTCTACAACCAGCAGTACTGGCTCCTCGGCACCGTCCGCTACCGTTGCGTGCTCTACTGGAAACGGCAGCGGGACCTCCGCGAGGAGTCCATGGATGCCGCGGACCTGGAGAGCCTTTGCCGACCCCAGCCCCCTTCCCAGGAAAGGGTGGAGCTTGTGCAGGAATTTGAAAGCATCGCCCGCCTGCTCAGGAGAGACCATCGGATGGCGCTCTGGCTCCGGTATGGCGTGGGCCTCTCGACCTCCGAGGTGGCCCGGGCGCTGGGCTACTACCCGGCGACCATGCGGAAGCTCCTCCGGCGGTGCCTGCAGCGTCTCCAGAAGCACCTGGCCGAGGACCCGTCACCCCCCTCCCGTCCCTGACCGGCCGTCGGCCGCCCTGGACCGGAACCTGCATATAACCTGCGGGACAGAAGTCCGGGTGTATCTCCCGGCATTGCTCCGCCGACTGCGCAGCGGATTTCCCGCCGCCCCGGGGAGCCGAAAGAAGAGTGGCCATGCGAACACACGCTCCCAACAGTGGTCTGGTCAGGGCTGTCGAGGGTCTCCCCCGGGAGGACGCCAACTCCTCCAAGGGAGCGGAGACCCGCCGTCTGCTCCGGGTTGGCGAAGAGCTTCCGGCGCAGGCGCAGAGCATGGATGCCATGGGGAGGCTGGCGGGGGGGATCGCCCACGTCTTCAACAACCTCCTCACCGCCATCGCTTTCGAGACCGAGCTGGCCCTGAGCCGCCTGCCTGCGGAGGAGCCCGCTCGCAAGCACCTGCGGGAGATCGAAAAGGCGCGCGAGCGGGGCGCTGCCCTGGCACGGCAGCTCCTCGCCTTCAGCGGACGCCAGGTGCTCCATCCGAAGGTCCTGCAGCTCAACCACGTTTTGACGGGCCTGGAAGACAAACTCCGTCGGTTCCTGGGGGACGACATCGAGCTGAAGCTCGACCTCCATCCGGATCTGGACCGGGTCAGCCTCGACGCCGAGCAGTTCGAGCAGGTGCTCCTGAACATGGCTTCCAACGCCCGTGACGCCATGCCCGAGGGCGGGACGCTGACGCTGGAGACCCAGAACCTGGACGTCCAGCCGGGCAATCTGACCCATCCCCTCCGGTCGCACCCGGGCCGCTACATCCTCCTCAAGGTGAGCGACACCGGACCCGGGATGCAGGAGGACGTCCGCCGGCACGCCTTCGAGCCCTTCTTCACCACCAAGGACGGCGAGATCACCGGGCTGGGTCTCTCCATCGCCTACGGGATCGTCACCCAGAGCGGCGGCTACATCCTGGCGGACAGCGAGCCGGGCAAGGGCTCCCGCTTCCTTATCTTCCTGCCCAGCGCCGAGGAGGCCAGCGCGGGACTGGATCTCTCCCGGGAGGAAGGAAACTGGCAGACCCTCCTGGTGGTGGAGGACGAGGAGAACATCCGCAAGCCCCTCGTCGAGAGCCTCGCCAGCCACGGCTACACCGTGCTGGAGGCCGCGGACGGCAACGAGGCCATCCGGATCAGCCAGAGCCACCCCGGCCCCATCCACCTCATGGTGACCGACCTCCTGATGCAGGGGATGGACGGCGTCGAGCTGGCCGAGCGGCTCGCCTTCAAGCGCCCGGAGATGAAGGTCCTCTACGCCACCGGCTACCCCGCGGGCGTTTCCGAGCGCCCCCACCTCACCGAGAACACCCCTCTGCTCAAGAAGCCGTTCACCCCCCGCGAGCTCGCCGCGAAGATCCGGGAGGTGCTGGAGAGCGGGGACTAGGCCCAGAAAACCAGAAAAAAGGACCTAAGGGACCTAAAGGACCAAAAGGATGATCAGCACGGCCTTCAGGTCCTTTTCGTCCTTTGGTCCTTTAGGTCCTTTGGTTCTTTTTAGAGCTCCTCCTCCACCAGCCCGGGCAGATAGAGCGCGTTCCACAGCAGCTTGAACGTCCGGTGCGGTTGGGCGCGGTGCTGCGGCCGAAAGCCGATGAGGACCACCCGGCCCTTGCCTACCTGATATTCGACGACGGCCGCCTTCCTCTCCAGGCGCTCGCCCCCTTCGAGGTAGCCGCTGATCAGGATGTCCCGCTCGTGCTCCGGGTAGGAGGCCACCACCCGGCGTCCGAAGCGGGCGTCCGGCGGGCTCGTCTGGAAGGCGGGTGAGTCGGCGAAGTAGGCGGCCTCCTCGGGTTTCAGGCCGTGACTCAGGGGGTGCTCCGGGTCCAGCCGGATGCGGAGCATGGAGCCGGGGGCGTGGAACTGATCCTGCCGCACCCCGGAGAGGACGTTGCGGACCGGCAGCCCCAGCAGGTCGATGACGTACTCCGTCGAGGAGTCCATGGCCACGAGCGTCCCGCCCTCCTGAATCCACCTCTTGAGCTTCTCCCCGCCGTCCTTGCCGATCCCGCCGGCATAGGGGGGAGGCAGCGGCTCGAAGAAGCGGCGCGCCTCCGCCGAGGAGGGCTCCCCAGCCTCCAGGATGTCCGCCTCCACGGCGGGGAGCAGGATCACGTCCACCTTGCCGCGGTAGGAGCCGTCCTTCATCTCCGCGTTCTCCAGATTCTCGAACGCGAAGCCGTAGCGCTCCAGCAGGAACCGGGTCCACCCCTCGTCCATGCTCGCCACCCAGGGCTTGTAGAGGCCCACGCGGACGGGCTTGACCCGGAAGGACGGGCCCCGGGGGGCCTGGGCCAGGGGCCGGATCGGCACCCGCACGTCCCGCGAGAGTCGGGTGAGAGCCTCCGGAGTGGCCTCCCCCGGCGGGATGTAGAGGTCGCCCGGGTGGCCGCCCTCGGGGGCCTGCTTCAGCCAGTAGACCTTTTTCCCCTCCTTCATCAGCCGGTTGAGAGCGGTGAAGGCCGAGTCGTCCCGATGGGAGATCAAATAGCCGCCAGCCCCCGGGGCTACCTCGCCGCCGGGCCATTGTGGGGCGTCGATGGGGGCGAGCACCGTCGTGCCCGCGATCGGCCCCGCCGCCTCCACCACCTCCACGCCCATGGCGATGGGGAGGGACCACGAGGTCACGTCATAGGGCGGGAGCACCGGACCGCCTACGTGCGGGATGACCTCCGGATAGCGCTGCGGGCGGAGCATGGTGAGGAGGAAGGCCCGGTAGGGCTGGGCGGCGGAAATCACGTACGTCCCCTCGGCGTAGGTCTCCCGCCCCAGGGTGAACGGCGCCCGAGCCCGCTCCACCCGGACACCGTGGCGGAGGAGGAGGTCCACCAGGAGGGCCGCCGCCACCGGGTCGTGCTGATCGACCGGCACGATGAACGCGTAGGGGGGCTCGGAGGAGCCCCGCTCGATCGACTCCCGGGCCATCCGGTAGACGTTCCACAAGAGGCTTTCGCGATACATGGCAGCCGACTCCAGGAACGCCCGCGTGGCGACCAGCTCGTACTCCACGATGTCCCGCAGGCGCCACCAGCCGCCCGGCCAGGGAGAGGGGAAGTTGGACCGCCGGTCGTATTCGGGGAGCCCCTTGGTCCCTCCGCGCAGCTCGCCGGGATCGATATACAGGGGGGACGCGATGTTGGCGCTCGCCACCTCGGTCAGGAGCCCTGTGATGTTCTTCCACCAGGCGGTGTTGCGGGTGCCCCCGGGCCAGTAGCTGTCGAAGATCATGTCGTGGCCCACGCCCAGCTTGCCCGCCTCCTCCAGGCGCATGCTCATCACCGTCCCCAGGAGGTCGGCCTGGCGGAAGATCAGCGAGTGGACCTCCGGGGCCAGGGGGTTGGTCTGGGGCGGCACAAACATCCGCGGCCCGGTGGAGCCCATCTGATGCTCGTCCACGAAGATCTGGGGGAACCAGCGGTGGTAGAGGACGCCGTTGACCGCCTGCGTCTCCTTCTGGGTGAGCATGTAGAAATCGCGGTTGTCGTCGTGCCCCACGTAGACGTGGTAGAGCCACGGCATGGGCCCGCCCTCGTAGTCTGTCCCCAGATACTTGTTGTACCAGTCGATCACCATGACCTGCCCGTCCGGGTTGATGGAGGGCATGAGCAGGAGGACGACATCATTGAGCCAGGAGAGCATCGCGGGGTCCCGGGTGGTGGCCACGTCGTGGACGAATTCCATGGCCATCTGGGTGGACCCCACCTCGGTGGAGTGGATGGTGCAGGTGACGAGGGCGATGGTCTTGCCTTCGGCCGCGAGCCGGCGGGCCTCCTCGTCCGAGAGACCGTCGGGGTTGGCGAGACGCCGGGAGATCTCCCGGAACCGGTCCAGGTTCTTCTGGTTCTCCTCCGAGGTCAGCACCACGACCAGCATCTCGTTGCCCTGGGTCGAGGTGCCCGCCGACTCGATGCTGATCCGGTCCGACGCGGCGTCCACGAGGCGGAGGTACTCCACCACCCGGGGCCAGGGGGCCAGTTTCCGGTCCTCGCCGACCCGGTGGCCCAGGAACTTCTCCGGCGTCGGGACCTCGGCGGCCTGGGACGTTTCCGCGAAGGCCAGGATCGTCAGACAGAGCGTATACAAGAGCAGACGGATGCGGCGCATGGGCTCTCCTCCTCGACGTGCGCCCGGAGTCTACCGCAGCTCGATTTCCGGGCATGGCAGACGGCTTGCTATTGTTATGGGGGGATACGGCACCCGTCATCGGGCGTATCCCTGTCGAGGATGCATGTCCCGGAGCCGGGTTCTTTGGAGTGGATGACCCGCTCCAGATCAACCGAAAGATCGGTGCTCGCGATGGACTTCAGGATTCGTAGACTCCTTGCGACCGCCGCGGCCCTGGCCCTTCTGGTCTCCGCCCGGCCCGGATTCGCCCAGGTGAAACCCTTGGACGAGGAGTTCCGCTACCGCTGGCAGCTCCGCAACTTCATGGGGAGCGTCGCCGGATTGTTCCTCCCCAACCAGGGGGTGGGCGAGCTCACGTTCAAGCAGCAGAACGGGCACCTGCGGAGCGAGCTGATGATCACCTCCAGCGCGAGCCGGCAGGGGGAGTTCTTCAAGTACGGCTCCGAGGTGGACATCCGCACCCTCCAGCCCATCCGGGCCTGGAGCGCGTACTCGTGGCGCGGGGAGTCCAAGCAGAAGAGCTCGCCGATCGAGCAGGACGGCGTTCTCGACATCGCCTCCGGCATCTACGCCATCCGGAACGATCCTCCGGAGAAGTCCCGGCGGATGGAGATCTGGTCCGACGGCAAGATCTACCCCGTCGTGGTGATCCCCATGGGGACGGAGATGCGGAAGGTCGGGAACGGGAGCCAGAAGATGGAGGTGCGCCACTATTCGATCCGGGGGATCAACCTCCCGGGGCGTCGCAAGTGGAAAGGGAAGCTCGACCTCTGGCTGGCCCGGGACGAGGCTGCGACTCCGGTTGAGATCCTCCTCTCCCGCAACCTGGCCGACGTCCATCTGGAATTACAATCGCCTCGCTGAGAAGGGTTCTTGCAGTCGGAGCTCAACGGACATGAGGAGGAGAGTGGCATGAATCGACTCAAGATCGTAGGCATGCTGTGCCTGGCCGCCGTGCTCGCGCTCGGCGCCGGTTGCCAGAGGAAGGGCGAGGAGGAGGGGCGCGGCACCAACGCGCAGGAGAACACCGCGATTCCGACGGCCGCCGAAGAGCCGTCCTCGACCACCCCCGCGACCGGCACCCCGGCTGGCGGCCCGTCCAGCGCCACTGCGACCCTGCAGGGCGCTCCGGGGGATGACATCTCCGGGACGGTGACCTTCCATGCGACCGACGACGGCGTCCACGTCGTCGCCGAGGTCCAGGGCGTGGACGGCGCGGGCAAGCACGGGTTCCACGTGCACGAGAACGGGCAGTGCGATCACCAGGGAGAGACGCACTTCAGCTCGGCCGGGGGCCACTTCAACCCGACCGGCGTGGAGCATGCCTGCCCTCCCACCGATCCCCGGCACGCAGGGGACCTGGGCAACATCGAGGTCGGCGCCAACGGCTCCGCCCGCATGGAGTTGGCTGTCACTGGGCTCTCGCTCTCCGGTCCCAACTCGGTGATCGGGAAGGCGATCATCCTCCACGCCAACCCGGACGACTGCAAGACGCAGCCGACGGGCAACGCCGGCGACCGCCTCGCCTGTGGCGTGGTGACGGCGCAGGGGGGGCAGCAATAGCCCCTTGCGTCCCCGGACCCTCTGCTTCGGATCGGCGGCCCTGGCCCTCCTCCTGGTGGTGGGCGGGGCCGCGCCGTCCCGCCCCAACCTCCGGAGCCTCGATCCGCCTGCCGGTCCGGGAGCCATGGCTCCCAACCTGACCGTCGCGGGCGACGACCTCCTGCTCACCTGGCTCGAGCCCCTCGACCCAAAGCAGCGTTCCAAGGGGCACCGTCTCCGCTTCGTCCGCCTGTCCGAAGGGCGCTGGTCCAAGCCGGTGACGGTGGTCTCCGGAAAGGACTTCTTCGCCAACTGGGCGGACTTCCCCGGAGTCGTCCAGGCACCGGACGGCTCCCTCACGCTCCACTGGCTGGCCAACACGGGGGACGATCAATACTCCTATTCCGTCTTCCTCGCCCGTTCCACCGACCGCGGCGCCACCTGGAGGCAGGCGGGGATGCTCCACGAGGAGACCCCCGGCGAGCACGGCTTCGTCTCCTGGCTCCCCGCCGGGATGGACGGCGTCCGCGCCTTCTGGCTCGACGGCCGCGAGATGACGCCCGAGGGGGGGCGGATGTCCCTGCGCACCGCGATCGTCGGTGGCAAGACCGGCCCCGGCGAGGTGGTGGACGCCGATGTCTGCACCTGCTGTCAGACCGATGCCGCCCTGGCCGCCGGAGGGCCGGTCGTCGCCTACCGGGACCATACGAAGGACGAGATCCGGGACATTTCCGTAGTCCGCAGGACCGCCCGGGGATGGAGCCAGCCGGTCCGCGTCCACGCGGACGACTGGAAGATCCCCGGCTGCCCGGTCAACGGCCCGGCCATCGGGGCCTCCGGTAAGAACGTGGCCGTGGCCTGGTTTACCGCCGCGCCGCCTTCGCCCAAGGTGCAGATCGTGTTCTCCCGGGATGGCGGCGCCACGTTCGGCCCGGCCATTCTGGTGGACGGCGACAAGCCCCTGGGGAGGGTCGACCTCGCGCTGGACAGGGACGGCTCCGCCCTCGTGAGCTGGCTCGCCCTGGCGGGCGAGGAGGCCCAGGTCCGCCTCCGTCGTTTCTCCCCGAACGGCAAAGCCGGCAAGCCCCTGACCCTGGCCTCCACCAGCGCCTCCCGCAACAGCGGATTCCCCCGGACGGCCCTCTCCCACGGCAACCTGTACGTGGCCTGGGTGGAGGATGGGGAGGTGTCGCGGGTGCGGGTGGGGAGCCTGGCGGTGAAGGCGATCGGTCTGTAGGGGCGGCTCCTACACCACCTCCACCCACTCCAGCGACACGTCCGCTTCCCCCAGGATCCGGCTCGCCAGCTTCCGGAAACCCGCCCCGGCGTCGGTCACGCAGAAGTGGTGCTCCGGAGAATGTGTGGCCGTGAGGCCGCCCGCTTCGATTCCCTCGGCCACCATCTCCGCCACCACCTCGGCGGAGTCCACCAGGGTGACGTCCGGGCCGGCCACGCGAAGGAGCACCGGCTTCAGGAGGGGATAGTGGGTGCAACCCAGGACGAGGGTGTCGATCCCCGCCTCCAGGAGGGAGCGGAGATAGCGCTCGGCCACCTCCTCGGTGATCGGGTCGTCGTACCAGCCCTCCTCCACGAGGGGAACGAAGAGGGGGCAGGCCTGGGAGAGGATCTCCAGGTCCGGCCGCAGGGCGCGCAGGGCGTGGGGGTAGGCGTCCGAGCGGACCGTGGCCTCGGTCGCGATCACCCCCACCCTTCCGCGGCTCACCGCAGCGGCCTTGCGGGCGCCCGGCTCGATCACCCCCCAGGTGGGCACGGGAGACTCGAGGTGCGGCAGGGCGAGGGCCGAGGCCGTGTTGCAGGCCACCACCACCGCCTTGACCCCCCGCTCGGTCAGGAACTCGATGTTCCGCCGGGTGTAGCGGGTGACCGTCTCGGGGGACTTGCTGCCGTAGGGGAGGCGCGCCGTGTCTCCCAGGTAGAGGATGGACTCGCCCGGCAGCCGCCGCCGCAGCGCCGAGACCACGGTCAGCCCTCCCACCCCAGAGTCGAAGACCCCGATCGCGTCCATTTTCTTTTCCTCTCCCTGTGATCAGCGGGCCAGGATGGAACGGTCCGGGGGGAGCGGTCGGCTGGTGTCCAGGTGGCCGGAGAAGGTGGCCCGCTGGAGTCCGTTCCACAGCAACACGACCTGCGAGGCCTGGGGAACGTTGTACGCCACCGAGTTCACGATGCCGTAGACCCGCTGGATCTCCTCGGTGGAGCCGCTCGCGGGAGGCTCGTTGTGCTCCGGCCCGCGCAGGTCCAGGTACGCCGTGCCGTCGTCGCCGAGTTGCACGCTCCCGAGGGTCACCTCCTTGGGAAACAGGGGGGCGAGCCCCCTCTGCCGCGGTCCCTCGAGAAGCGCCTGAACGATCTTGCGGATGCGGTCCTTGGGGGACTCGGTGACCTCCAGCTCCCGGGGCTCGGTCCGGAGCTGCCCGCCTTCTGCAAAGTAGAGGTTGAACACCACCTTCTCCGTCGGTCCGGCCTCCTCCGGCCGGTCCACGGGCCCCGCCCGCCGCTCGGAGCGGCCGGCGAGGAACCACCACAGCCCGGCGCTCACGAGCAGCGCCAGCGCGATGCCGAGGATGAAGCTCGCCGCCCGCCGGTTCATGGAGGGGATCCAGCTCCCCGCCCCGGCCTCGCGGGCTGCGCCCCGGCCGCCGGGGCCTGGGGATCGGCCGGCTTCCCCTGCTGCGGAGCCTGCTGCGGCAGCTCCCGGTTCTCCACCAGGGCCTTGTAGCGTTGGATCGCCCGCGCCAGCGCCCCGATCAGCTCACCGCGATACCCGGGATCCTGCAGCTTCTTCTCCTCGTCCGGGTTGTTGAGGAATCCCAGCTCCACCAGCACGGCGGGCATGGCCGCGCCCTTGAGCACCCGGAAGGGGGCCTGCTTGACCCCGCGGTCCCGGAGCTGGAGCGCCTGGTTGAGCTCCGCCTGGACCATGCCGGCGAAGCGCTGGCTCTCCGAAAGGTGGTGCGTCTGGGCCAGGTCCCAGAGGATGAACTGCAGGTCCTCGGGAATCTCACCTGCGGCGCCCGGGGAGAGGTTCTCCTCGGCCGCAGCCCGCGCCGCTCGCGGGTCCGAGGCGTCGGTGCTCAGGAAGTAGGTCTCCGCGCCGTGCGCTCCGGAGCCCAACGAAGAGTTCAGGTGGATCGAAATGAACAGGTCCGCCTTGTTCTGGTTCGCGATGGACGTCCGGGTGTCGTGAGGGAGGTTCGCGTCCTCGTTGCGGGTGAGGACGACCCGGACCGGCATCGTCGACTCCAGGCGCGCCTCCAGGTCCCGGGCGAGGGTGAGCGTCAGCTCCTTCTCCGCGATGCCGCTCGGGCCGATGGCCCCCGTCTCCGTCCCCCCGTGGCCGGGGTCGATCACGATCGTGCGGATCCCCCGCACCCGCTCCTCCGGGGTCAGGGTCGGGGTCGTGGGCGCCGTCTCCACGGACGCCGGCCGGTGGATGTCGAAGACCAGGCGGAACGGGTTCTCCAGGATGTAGCTCTCCGTCTCCGCTCCCGGCGCGAGTTGGACCAGGACCTTCTGAGGATCGATCGAGACACCCTGGACGAGGGGATCCT
Source organism: Thermoanaerobaculia bacterium (assembly GCA_035633875.1). Taxonomy (GTDB): domain Bacteria; phylum Acidobacteriota; class Thermoanaerobaculia; order Multivoradales; family UBA5704; genus DATARR01. The sequence continues at coordinate 37,458 of DASQEB010000617.1, read as the reverse complement.
GCATCGCGGGCGGCGGCGTGGGCGGAGTGAGCCGGTCGGCCAGCATCTGCACCTCGATCTGGCCCGGCTGCCGGTACACCCGGTAGCGGGGCGTCTCGGGGAACTGGAGCACGACCGTGGTCACGCCCTGGAGATGGACGACATCGACGGAGACCGGCAACTCCCGGGCCCCGCGGCGTGCGATGGTGAGCCGGGCCGTCTCGGGACGCCAGTCGAAGGAGTACCCCAGGAGGTCCCCGAAGGTCTTTCGCAGGAACTCGACAGGGACCTGGACCCCTCCCTCGCCGGGGGCCACCGGCTGAGGCAGGGAGACGATCGTGTCACCCACGGTGATGATGGCGCTGCCGACCCCGATCACCACCTCCCTATCGGCGAGCCGGAGCGTCAGGCTCTCGCCCGACTCGTCGCTGGTCAGCTCGCCCCCCAGAGCTTCGGTCAGCGGCTCCAGGCCGACCAGGGGCCCGTTGGGAGTGATCGTCACCGGCACCGGGATCTCCCGCCCTTCCAGCACGACCGAGACCCGGTCGGCGGGCGTGGCGGCGGCCGGAGGGTCGGAAGGGGGCTGTGGACGCTCGCCCTGGGCGGCGACGAGCATCGGGAGCAGCACACAGGCGAACGCGAGAGAGGCCCAGAAACTGCGGTCTTTCACGGCGGAGAGGATACCACCGGAACCCGCGGGGCCGCTCGCCTTTGAAACTCCGTCGCGGAGTGTGGTAATGCTCTAGCTGCCGCCGGCCGGCGGCCCTTGGTTTCCGAGAGGAGAGGAGTGAGCGATGGAGATCCGCCAGTTTCGGGTCGTGATCCGTGCGAAGCGCTTCGATCGCACGTGCAGGTTCTACGGAGAATCCCTGGCGCTGCCGCGGCTCCAGAGCTGGGACCGGGACGACAGCCGCGGCGTCCGGTTCCAGGCCGGCTCGGCCGTCGTCGAGGTCCTCGGCCGTCCCGCCGCGTCCGAAGGCCCCCTGGCCTTCGACGAGACCTACGACTACGTCGGTCCCGAGCAGAAGCTCGTCCTCGTCCTGCAGGTCCCCTCCGCCCAGAAGGCCTATGACGAGATCTTCTTCCGCGAAAAGAACATCCCCGGCGGCCTCCGCCAGGACGCGGAGGGCGTCCTCCTGTTCGAGACCCACGATCCCGACGGCGTGCGGGTGATTTTCCGGGAGGAGTAGGCTCTCACCTCCCCGGCCTCCTCTCCCGACCCTCCCCGGTCGAAAGAGGAGGAGATCTGATACCATCCGCGGGCGACAGCCACCGGATCGGGCACGCGACGGAGTAAAAAATGAGCACGGACAAGGACCGCATGTACAAGGTCATCTTCATCAACCAGGGTGACATCGTCGAGCTCTACGCGCGCCAGGTCTCGCAGGGAAACCTCTTCGGCTTCATCGAGGTCGAGGACCTCGTCTTTGGCGGCCGCACCGAGGTCGTGGTCGACCCGGCCGAAGAGAGCCTGCGGTCCGAGTTCGGCCACGCCAAGCGGCTCTTTCTGCCCCTGCACTCCGTCATCCGCATCGAGGAGGTCGAGCGCGAGGGTCCCGCCCGCGTCCGCTCGAGCGTGGAAAAGGAGTCGTCCATCCGCACCTTCCCCGTGGTGACCCTTTTCCCTCCGGGCGGAGGCCCCCGGATCAAGTAAAGATGTCCCGCCATCGGGGCTCTTTGCCCCGCCCCCTGTCCCCTTTTCCCCCGCTCGAGCGTCCTTATTTTATGGAGGAGTGTTTCCGAATGCGGGCTCGATGGTTGACAGACATGATGCTCACGGCCGCCGCGGGACCGGGCTCCCACCGGGCTCGCCACTTGCAAGCAGGCTGTCAGCAGTTGCAGCTTTCCATCGCGTCGGTTGGGGGGAAGGTTTCCGGCACCGCGAGTCCGGGACTGAAAAGGGGACCCCTTGAAGCACGCGCACCTGGGCGATTCCGAGAAGAGCCGATTCGAGGCTGCAGGGATCGCGCTCGCCATTGCAGCCATCCTCATTAACCAGTCGGGGGCCGGCGGCCTGCCGGCCTGGGGCGAGGCCACGGCAGTTTACGGTCTCGCGGTTCTGAGCGCGGTCCTCCTGGTCCGCGGCCCTCGGGCTCGCCGGCTCCTCTGGCGGGCCGGCTGCCTCCTGCTGTCCTCGTGGCTCCACCGGGACCAGGAGAAGGCCGCCGCGGAGCATCCCCATTACCGGGGCGCCTTGCGGACGCACCGCCTCCTCCTGGACCTGACGCTCCGCGACATCTCCAGGGAGGCGGGTATTCCTCTCGCGGCGCTCTGGGTCTTCTCCCGGTTTCAGAGCCTCGTCCCTCGCCCGGAGTACCTGAATGCCCTCGAGCGCGCGCTGCTGCTCCCGGAGGGCTATTTCCGGCAGGGAGGCTCCTACGGACCGGACTACTCGCTCCGGCGAATTTTTCGGTATGACGATCTGGGCTACGGGAGGGTCTTCACGATGTCGCGGGTACGGCGCCTCAGCCAGACCAAACGGGACGAGATCCTCCGCAAGCTCGAGGATCTCCGCTGGGAAGACCTGCGGAAGGAGGGGAAGGTGTGATGGACATCTCCAATCTGGCAGACCGCCGTCCCGGGTCTCTGGGGCAGACCGGCATGCTCCACCGGTTTCGAAGCTGGTTCGGCAAGCCGCCAGCGCCGCACACCGCCTCGCGAGCCCCAGCCTCGTTCACCGACGATCTCTCGTCGCTCTCCATCGAGACGTCCAGGTCCTCCCGAACACTGCTCCTGCGCTTCCACGCCGGCACGCCCGCCCCGGGCGGGCGTGCTCTGGACCGGCACGGCTTCCTTCGAAACCGGCTCCGCTCCTATCCGGACCGGCAGCTTCGGGAGCATGAGGACGGGCTCTTCCTCCTCGGCGGACCTCCCCGGGCGCTGGGCTTCGCCTGGAAACAGATCACCAGGAGCCTGGCATCCAAACCTTTGGAGCTGGAGATCCGGGGCCATGGATCGGGGACGGAAGGCGCCTTGCTCCCCTGGGCCAGGAGCCTGGCGAGCCATTGGGGCATCGAAGTCGAGCCGGGCTCCCTCGACGAAATGGACGCCTTCCTCCTCCAGACCCGATCGCGATCCGTCATCTATCTCAAAAGAAACCTTAGGCCGGGCCATCAGGCTCTGTGCGTCTGCCACGAGCTGGCCCATCACGCCCTCGGTCACCGGCCCAACTCGAGCTACGGCCTGGATCCCCGGTGGCTGGCGCCCGAGGAGCTCGTGGCGTTCGAACGGCAGGAGGCCGTGGCCGATGCCCTCGCGAGCCTCTGGCTCCACCTCTTCGCAGGGCTGACCGACATCGGTCATGAGCTGGCAAGGCCGTCGGAATGTTGCAGGACGCGCTGTACATCCCTGGCGAGGGGACCTTCCCGCTTTTGAAGCCCCTCGTGGGCTTCAAGGCCGAGATCCTCTCGCGGCTCGAGCGCTTCCCCTACGAGCGCAACGTCTTCCTGATGCTCCGGTTCCGCACCGCGAACGCGGACCTGTCCGACCACATCATCGAGACCCTCGCGCGGCACGGCTTCCAGGGGGTGAGGGCCGATCAGCCCGAGTGGAACATCACCGGCAACGTCTACAACCCCGTCGCCGTCCTCTCCTGCTGCAAGTACGGCCTCGCCCTGTTCGACGAGCCCGAGGAAGGCCAGGCCTTCAGCCCCAACGTCGCCTACGAGCTCGGGATGATGCACCTGCAGCGGAAGAGCTGCCTGATCCTGAGGCACGCCTCCCTTCCCCAGGTCCCCTTCGATCTCATCAAGGATCTGCACTGGCCTTACCAGAGCGACTCCGGCGTCCGGGAGCTGATCGACCGGTGGGTTGGGGAGATCTCCGGAGAGACCCGGCCGGCCCGCCCGCCCGCCTTCGTGCAGATCGACGAGGAGGCTCTCGCCCGCGGAGGGCTCGGTCTCGCGCGGCTCTCCGCGCTCGGCCTGCGGGACGTGGCACCGCGGCCCGGAGGCCTGGACATCGAGGGGCTCGTCGACTCGGCCCGGGAGCGCGTCGACGTCGCCTTCCTCCCTTCTTCCACGCTGAGGTCCGTGCTCGGCGGGCTGCGGCGCTTCGCCCGCGAGACGAGAGGGGAGGCCAACCTCCTCGTCCTCGATCCCGGAAGCGACCTGGCCCGCGTCCTCCGGCCCGGCTCCGCCGCAGACCTGGCCGAAACCATCGAAGCCCTCGGGACCCTTGTGGGCGACCGCGCCAGGGCGACCGTGAGCCTCTACGTCTCCCCGCTGGCCCCCTGCCCCTCCCTCCTCCGCTTCGACCACCGGATGATCATCTCCGCCTGCGGCGGCCTGGAATCCCAGGAGCTCCCGTCTCTCCTCCTCGAGCAACGGGAAGACCCGGGCAGCCTCTTCGGCGCCTATCTCGACGCCTACACACAGATCCTTCGCCAGCATGCCCGTCTGAGGTGGACGAACCGGCTCTGACCGCACGAAGGTTTGTTTTCGCCGACGCAAACAAGGCCACCCCTTGTTTGCGCCAGAAGGTCCTTCCGGAAACAACAGGCGGAACAAACGTCCCGTTTACGCTCCTGACACGACGCTGTCAGGAGCCCTGAGCGAGACTCTCCTTGGTCGCAGGAACCAACCCGAGAGAACGATGAAGGAGGAGATGAGATGACCCCGGAAACACTGGTTGCCGAGCTGAAGTCGACCAAGAAGTTCTTCGACACGTCCACGAGCTGCCTGCGGGAGGAGGATTCGACGTTCTCCCCGGTAGAAGGGACGTGGACGGTGGCGCAACAGGTGGCCCACGCGGCCCAGACGGTGGACTGGTTCCTCGAGGGAGCCTTCCGGCCGGAAGGCTTCGACATGGATTGGGACAAGCTCGGGCGGGAGATCGCGGAAGCCCGCTCGCTGACCGAGGCGCGGGCCTGGCTGGATGCCGCGTTCGACCGGGCCATCCGGAAGATCGGCTCGAGCTCGGCCGAGGAGCTCTCGCAGCCGCTGCCGCCCGGCATCATGGACGGACCCCGCGCCGCCATCGTGGGCGCGCTCGTGGACCACACGGCCCACCACCGTGGAGCGCTGACGGTCTACTCCCGCCTCCTCGGCCGCGTGCCGGCCATGCCCTACATGGAGGAGCCTTCCCCGGTGACGGCCTGACTCTCCCTCTGTCCGTGGCCAAGCAGACGCCCCCTCAATCCCGGTCCATCCCTTTCTTCCCACCGGGGAGGGCGATTTTCGAGTGGGGAGGAGGCCCTCCCGACTGGTGACGAGCCTTTCCCCCCACAAAACTAGGCCGGCGTCACGTTCATCGCCGTGATGAAGTCCTGGAGCGTGCGCCCCGGCTCGGGCGGGAAGCTGCCGGGGAGCACCTCCAGGTCCTGGATGCGGTCCAAGCGGAACGCGCGGAAATCCTGCCGCAACTCGCACCAGGCGGCGAGGATCCACACCGGACCATAGAAGGAGAGGCCGAGGGGGCGCACCGTCCGCTCGGACGGCGTCCCCCCGGCATCGATGTAGCGGAAGCGGAGCTTCCGGGATTCTCGGATGGCCCGACGCAGCGTGGGGAGGTCCACGGCGGTCTCGATGCGCCAGTGGTCCCTCGGCGCGAAAAGCGGCGTGCCATCGACGAGGTGGCTCCGGTCCTGCGGAAGGGCGGCCTCGATCTTGGCAAGGGCTTCGGACGCGGCCCGGGCGAGCTCCGGGTCGGTCCACGACTGGACGATCCGCGCCCCGAGCACCAGGGCTTCCACCTCTTCCCGGTTGAACATCAGGGGAGGGAGGTCGAACCCCCGGAGCCGGTATCCGACCCCGGCCTCCCCCTCGATGGGCACCCCCGAGGCCGCGAGATCGCGGATGTCGCGATAGACCGTCCGCTCGGAGATCTCCAGGCTCTCCGCCAGATGGCGGGCGGTGGTCAGCCGCCTTCGGCGGAGGATCTGGACGATCTGGAACAGGCGGTCGGCCCGGCGCACGGGAAAAAGGTATCAGGAATCGGAGCGTTCCGGGCCGCTCCGCTGGAATCGACCTCAGCCCTCCCGCCCCACACCGAAGATCTTCCGCACCGTTTCGATCGTGTCCGCCTCCGCCGCCGTCTTGTCCTCGCGGTAGCGCTTGACGCGGGCGAAGCGGAGGGCCATGCCGGCGGGGTATTGGGGGCTCTCCTGGACGTCGCTGAAGGCGATCTCCGCGACGATCTCCGGGCGGAGGTGGACGGTCCAGCCGTCGGTTCCGAGGGCCAGCTCCTGGAATCTCTTCGTCTGCCAGGCGAGCATCTCGTCGGTCAAGCCCTTGAAGGTCTTGCCGAGCATGACGAAACCGCCGTGCTCGGGATCGCGCGCGCCGAGATGGAGGTTCGACAGCCATCCCTGTCTCCGGCCGTGACCCCACTCGGCGGCGAGGACGACCAGGTCCAGGGTGTGGGCGGGCTTGATCTTGAGCCAGGAGGAGCCGCGCCGGCCCGCCTCGTAGGGGGCGTCCACGGCCTTGGCCATGATCCCCTCGTGGCCACCGGCGAGCGCACTTTCGAAGAAGGCGTCGGCCTCCTCGGGATCGGCGGTCACGATGCGCGGCACGGCGAGCCCGGGGGTGGCCTCCCCCAGGGCTGCGAAGCGTTCGCCGGCCGGCCGGTCGATCAGGTCCTCGCCATCCACATGGAGGAGGTCGAAGAAGAAGGGGGTCAGGGGGAGCTCACCCCGGAGACGGGGGACGTCCAGCTTCCGGCCGAAGCGGCGCATGGTGATCGGGAAGGGATGGGGCGCGCCGTCCGGCCGCAGGGCGATGACCTCGCCGTCCAGGAGGAGCTGCCGGGGCGGAAGCGCCTGGACGGTTTCGACGAGCTCCGGCACGGCCTGAGTGACGTCATGGCCGCGGCGGGAGAAGACGCGGACGTCGTCCTCCGCCTTGTGGACCTGGATGCGGGCGCCGTCGAGCTTGAGCTCCAGGGCAGCCTCGCCGAGACGCCCCAGGGCCTCGGAGACGTCCCCGGCCGGCTGGGCGAGCATGGGCTGGAGGGGGCGGAAGAGCTGGAGATGGAAACAGCCGAGGCCGGCCCGGCCCTCGGTCAGGACGGCCCGAGCCACGGCCGGCAGCTCTCCGGCGAGCATGAGCGCCCGCCGCACCTCGTCCGCCGGAACCTCCGCCGCGGCGGCCAGAGCCTCGGCCATGAGGCCCGCCAGGGCGCCCTGGCGCAGCTCACCGAAAATCAGGCGCGCCAGGAAGTCCTGCTCCTCCCGGGTCGCCCGGGACAGCAGATCGGAGAGGAGGCGGGCCCGCTCTGCCGTGGAGCCCGTACCGATCACCCCGGCGATCCGCTCGAAGGCGGCATCCACCTCTCGCAGTGGGAGGGATGGCTCCTGGGCGGCCGTCCCTGGCAGGGCGTTGCGCACCGCGGCGCCCCCGAGGCCGATCCGCCCCTGTCGCAGGTGGCCCGAGAGGAAAGCGACGGCGATGTCGATCTCCTCGGGGCCAAGGCGCCGCAGGAGGTCCGCCAGCGCTCCGATCTTCTCCGCGCGGGACCGGGTCTCGGCGACGCGGCGGGAGGTTGCGACGAGATCGGAGAGGCGCATGGGGAGGATCGTATCCCGAATCGTTCAAAACGCTCGAAGCGAGGAAAAGTTCCCGATGATTTTCGAAACAAGAAAGCATAAACCTTTCGCTTCCTCGATTCGTATGAAGAGGCATGAAGACGGTTTTCAAGGAGGTGGGGACGCAGCCCTTGCTCCCCAGCGACCTCCGTTCCGCCCATAGCCTCCCTCCCCAAACCGGAGCCGGGGTGGAGCATCGCATCGCTCCCACCCCGGCCCGGCCCCTCCTCCCGTGAGCTGTCAAGCAACCAGAGACAAACGGCGCTCCTGATGGACATAGAATGTCCTGCCATGTACTCCCCGAGCCGCTCCGCCGTCATCGTCCGGCCCAAGCAGCCGTACATCGACTGGGCCGTTGAAAATGGAGATGGGATGACGCCCGATCCGAACGGAGAGGCCTTCCTCTATCTCGTCCCCGAGTTCGACTCCACCGAGCAGGGCATGCAGGTCCTGGAGGAGTACTTCCCCATGATCTTCGAGCACGAGCTCGCGAGCTGGGACGAGGACGAGGCGACCTGGCCCGAGGAGAGGGACTTCGAGACCTTCCTCGAGTGGTTCGAGATCGAGCTCTGCGCCGTCCCCATCGACCTCTGCTTCGACGACGATTCCGAGACGGTGCACTGAGCCAGCCGGCGCCGGTCTGTCTGGATGGATCTAGATCGGGTTCTGCCACCGCAAGCCGGGGAACTTGGAGAAGCCTCCGTCGTTGCTACACAAAGTGAGATCGTGCTCGATCGCGAGAGCCGCAATATGGGCGTCCGGCACATGCCTGGGGCTCATTCCTGGAAGGCACAGGAGAGAGCCGAGAATCTCGGGGTGCCTGTGGGTCGGTACCGGAATCCAGACGGAAGGCCACGAAAGCCAGATCTCGACTTGTTCCCAAGCTGCCCTGATCGACAACGCGCTGGCAAACAGCCTGGAATTGCTGGCGATCCGGACGAACGCCAACAAGGATGACCAAGGCATACCGACCCGCGGCAACTCTTCAAGCTGCCGCCGCAGCCATCTGTAAGAAGCTTTGTGCTGAGGCAGGGTTCCGATCGAGGAGTAGATCAGCAGATTGGCGTCCACCACGATCACTTGTAGTCTTCTCCTTCGGTGATCGCCAACACTCCGCTGATGTCGTCCAGATTGTCCAAGAAGCAGGGGCCAAGGTTGAAGACTTTCGGCTCCCGTCGCTCACCCTTCCCAGGGGTGACCAGAACGCGGGACAAGTCTTCCCGGAGGACCTGGTTGACGACTTCCTCCGGATTCATCGAGCGCTCCCGACCGGCCTGCTCGACGAGGGCGGCAACGTCGTCATCCAGCCGGACCGTTTTCTTCATGGACTCAGGATAGGCCCCCACCTCCGGTGTCGCAAGGTTCTCTTGGGCTTCGAGCCGCTCGTGTCCGTGTCGCATACCAACAAGTATATCAGTCTCTGTACCCGAGTAGCGTGATGGATTGCCGCTCGCCGAAAGGTCCACTCCTTCCGGCATGCCTTCCAGAGCCAGAGCCTACCGCCCCCGGTTGAACTTCCGCATCAAATCCTCGACCGTCGACCCCGGTTTCGGCGGCTGCGGCTTTGCCGGGGGAGGGCCTCCGGGGCGGCCGCCGCGGCCGGCGCTGCCGGTGGCGGGGCGGCCTTCGGCCGGAGGCTGCTGGAGGGCCTTGATGGAGAGGCTGATGCGCTCGCGCTGGTAGTCCACCTCCAGGACCTTCACCTTGACGATCTCCCCCACCTTGACGGCGTCGCGGGGGTCCGCCACCCAGCGGTGGGTGAGCTCGGAGACGTGGACGAGGCCGTCGCGGTGGACCCCGATGTCCACGAAGGCTCCGAAATTGGCGACGTTCGAGACCCGGCCCTCCAGGACCATGCCGGGCTGGATGTCCTTGACCGTGGTGACGTCCGCCCGCCACTCGGGGGTCTTGAACTCGGGGCGCGGGTCGCGGCCCGGGCGGAGGAGCTCGTTGCGGATGTCCTCCAGGGTGAACCTGCCCAGGCCGTGGCTCTCGTCGGCGAAGCGCGAGAAGTCCAGCTTGCCGACCACGTCGCGGTTGCCCACCAGGTCGGAGACCGGGACCTTCACGGCCTCAGCCATCTTCTCCACCACCTCGTAGCGCTCGGGGTGGACGGCCGTACGGTCCAGGGGGTTCTCCCCTTCGCGGATGCGGAGGAAGCCGGCGGAGAGCTCGAAGGTCTTGGGGCCGAAGCCGGTCACCTTGAGGAGCGACTTCCTGGAGCGGAACGGGCCGTTGGTGTCCCGGTGGGCCACGATGTTGTTGGCCAGCCGCTCGGAGAGGCCCGAGACCCGCCGCAGCAGGGAGGCCGAGGCGGTATTCAGCTCCACGCCCACGCGGTTGACCGCGCCCTCGACGGCGGTGTCCAGCTCCTTGTCCAGGGACTTCTGGTCCACGTCGTGCTGGTACTGGCCCACGCCCATGGAGCGGGGCTCGATCTTGACCAGCTCGGCCAGGGGGTCCTGCAGGCGGCGGGCGATGGAGACGGCGCCCCGCAGGGAGACATCGAGCTGCGGCAGCTCCTCCCGGGCCACGGCCGAGGCCGAATAGACGGAGGCGCCGGTCTCGGGGACGATCGCCACGACGACCTTTTCGAGGCCCGCCTCCTGGACGGCCTTGCGGGCGAAGGCCTCGGTCTCGCGGCTCGCCGTGCCGTTGCCCACGGCCACGGCGTGGACGCCGTGCTTCTTGATCAACCCGACCACGGTGCGGGCGGCCCCGGCCTCGTCCGCATGGGGCTGAATGGGATGGATGATGTCCGTGGCCACCATCCGGCCGGTGCCGTCCACCACCGCCAGCTTGCAGCCGGTCCGGTAGCCGGGATCGAGCCCCATCACGGGCACCTGGCCCAGGGGAGCCTGGAGCAGGAGAGCCTCCAGGTTGGCCCGGAAGACGGCGATGGCCTGCGCCTCGGCACGCTCGCGCATCTCGGACCGGACCTCGTTGGTGATCGAGGGGCGCAGCAGCCGCTTGTAGCCGTCCGCGGTGGCGGCGGCGATCTCCTTGCCGCAGGGGGTGTCCAGGGGCACGCCCCAGGTGCGGCCGAGGCTCTCGACCTCCCGCTCGTCGTCGATGCGGAGATCGGAGATCAGGAAACCCTCGCGCTCGCCGCGAAGCACCGCGAGCAGGCGGTGCGAGGGGATGTCCTTGCCCGGCTCGTCGTGCTCGAAGTAGTCGCGGTAGGTGGCGGCCTCAGGATCCTTCTCTTTGTCAGGGAGGACGCGCACGCGCAGGACGCCCTCGGTGGCCAGGACCTTGCGCAGGTCGGCGCGGATCTCGGCGCTCTCCGACATCCGCTCGGCCAGGATGTCCCGCGCCCCGGCCAGGGCCGCAGCGGCATCCGCGACCCCCTTCTCCGCATCGATGAACGGCCGGGCCAGCTCCTCGGGGAAAGCGCGAGTGGCGGCGTTGGCCAGGAGGGCGTCGGCCAGGGGCTCCAGGCCCTTTTCCTGGGCGATCTGGGCCCGGGTGCGGCGCTTCGGCTTGTAGGGGAGGTAGAGATCCTCCAGCTCCTGCTTGGTCGTGGCGGCGCGGAGGGCCGCCTCCAGCTCCTCGGTGAGCTTGCCCTGCTCGCGGATGCTTTCCAGGATGGCATCGCGGCGGTCGGTCAGCTCCAGGAAGTACTCCCGGCGCTTGAAGATGTTTTCGAGCTGGAGGTCTTCGAGTCCCCCGGTGGCCTCCTTGCGATAGCGGGCGACGAACGGGACGGTCGCCCCCTCCGCGAACAGGTCCGCGGCAGCGGTCACCTGCTGGGGCCTGCACCCCACCTCCGAAGCGATGATCTCGATGAACCGGGGTTCCAGGACGGTCGTGGGCATGGGCTCTCCTTGGGACACAGACAGCAGATCAATCGGAGGGGGGGATTTTAACCCCTGGGAGCGCCGGCGAGACGCCGGCGCTCCCAGGGACAGAGCCCCTACCGCGGCGCCCCGCCCTTGGGGGGCGGCGGGACGACCAGTTCCTTCGGCGGGCTCTTCTCGAGCTCCTTCAGGAGGTACGCGATGCCCGCTTCGAGGGTCGGGTCCTCTCCCCGGGCCAGGGCGTCGGGCCGGTCGACGACCTCGATGTCGGGCTTGACGCCCTCCGCCTCGACGGCCCACTCCCCCTCGGTGGTGAGGAAACGGAAGGTCGGCGTGCTGAGGGAGCCGCCATCGACGAGGCTCGGGCTGCCGGAAAGGCCGATGAGACCGCCCCAGGTGGCAGTGCCGATCAGCGGGCCCAGGCCCGTCTTTTTGAAGTAGTACGGGAAGGCGTCGCCGCCCGAGCCCGCCTGGCCGTTGATCAGGGCGACCTTGGGGCCGGTGTTGACGAACACCGGCGTCGTCCCGGCAGACCCGCTGCGGATGACCCAGTAGTTGAGATGCGGACGGCTGAGCAACTGGATCATCTGGTCGGGGATGAAGCCGCCGCCGTTGTAGCGGTCGTCGAGGATGAGAGCGTCCTTGTTGGCCTGCGGGTAGAAGTACTTGAACAGCTCGCGGTTGCCCTCGACGGCCGTGTTGGGCAGGTGGATGTAGCCGATCCGGCCGTTGGAGGCCTTCTCCACCTTCTCCCGGGTCTTCACCACCCAGTCCAGGTAGTACAGGTTCTGCTCGTTGCTGATCGGCCGCACCCTCTCCTCCCACGCTCCCTTCAGTGAAGGCTCGGTGTTGACCTGCAGGGTCACCACCCGGTCGGCCTTGTTCTGGAGCAGCCGGTAGAAGTTGTCCACCTTGTTCGTGGGCTGGCCGTCCACGGCCAGGATGTAGTGGCCCACCTTGACGTTGACGCCCGGCTCGGTCAGCGGCGAACGGAAATTCGCGTGCCAGTTCTCCCCCGGGTAGATGTGGGCAACGCGGTAGTAGCCGGACGAGTGCAGTTCGACCTCGGCACCCAAGAGGCCGTTCTCGACCCGCTCCGGGCCGGGCGCGTTGCCGGGCTGGACGTAGACGTGGCCGGCGGAGAGCTCGCCTCCCAGCTCGGTCAGCAGGTAGTCGAGATCCGAGCGGGTGGATATGAAGGGCAGCATCTCGGCGTACCGGTCGCGCATCGCCTTCCAGTCCGTCCCATGCATGGCCGGGTCGTAGAACCAGTCGCGCATGGTGCGCCAGGCATCCACGTACATCTGACGCCACTCCTCGCGCGGATGGATCTGGAGCTCCATGTTGTCGAGGGCGATCTTGCCGTCCCCCGGCTTCACGCCCGGCTTGGCGTCGACGATGCCGTAGGTGTCCCTCTGGTTGTAGAGGATCTTCTTGCCGTCGGCCGACAGCTCGTAGGCCTGGACGCCCTCGAGGATCGTAGCCTCCTTCTCGTCCTTGAGGCTGAACATTTTGAGGGCCGGCGGGCCGCCGCCGTTGCCTCCCGAGCGGTAAAAGACGGCGTCGGCGTTGGCGGAGAGGTCCTGATAGTTGCCGGGCGCGGCGGGGATGGCCCGCACCCGGGTCTCGAAGCCGTCGAAGTCGACCTTCACCCGCACGGCCGTCTTCTTGGTGGAGTCCCCCTTGGCCTCGTCCGTGGAGCTTCCACCCTTGCCGGCCGGCGCCGGCCCCTCCTGCGCGTCCGCGATCCGGAGCCCGACCGTCTCCGGCTTCTTCGGCTCCTCTTCGTCGCTCTGCGGCAGGAACAGGGCCGGGCCCTCCTTGGAGAGGACGCCGACGTAGACCCGGGTGGGGTTGGTGTAGACGTAGGCGAACTCGTAGCCGCTGAAGGTCAGGTTGAAGTCGCGGTTCGAGAGGAAGTAGATGTAGCGCCCGTTGGGCTCGAACACCGGCGAGAACTCCGCCGTGAGGTCGCTCGTGAGCTGGCGGGCCTTGCGGTCGTCCAGGTTGTAGAGCCAGATGGACGGCATCTGCGAGGCTCCGACCTTGGTGTAGGCGAGCCAGCGGCTGTCGGGCGCCCAGGTGTAATCGGTGATGGAGCCTTCCTCGTCGCGGTCGACCTCGGTGACCTTGCCGCTCTCGACGTCGGCCCAGAGGACCTTCCAGTTCTGGTCGCCAAAGGCGAGCTTCTTCGAGTCGGGGGACCAGACCGGGGGGAAGCGCCAGATGGTGCCGTCCTTGGTGACCCGGCGCTCTTCGCCCGAGCCGTCGCCGGGGCGGACCCAGATCTCGTACTCGCCCGTCCGGTCGGAGAGATAGGCGACCCAGCGGCCGTCGGGCGACCAGGTCGGGTCCATCTCCCGCACTCCGGGAGAGTTGGTGAGGTTGCGGATCTCGCCCTTCTCCGCCGGCACGGTGAAGACGTCGCCGCGGGCGCCGAAGACGGCCCGCTTGCCGGTGGGAGAGATGCCGAAGACCTGGATGTCCTCGACCACGTTCTTGAAGTAGGGCAGGGTGTGGGGCAGGTCGCCCTCGACGCGGACCGGGACCTTGTTGCTGCGGCCCGTGGCCGGATCGAAGAGATAGATCCACCCGCCGTTCTCATACACGATGCGGCGGTCGTCGCCGCTCGGCCAGAACACGTCGAAGTCGGTGTGGTTGGTCACCTTGCGGACCGCCTTGGCGTTGGTGTCATAGGCGAAGAGGTTGGCGGTCCTGTCCCGGTTCGAGACGAAATAGACGGTGTTGCCGATCCAGACCGGCTGGTCGTCGATGCTGGGCTCCTTCGTGATCTGCTCGGCCGTGTCGTTGCGGAGGTCGTAGATCCAGATGTCCGAGGCCCGGCCGCCGTAGTAGCGCTTCCAGCCGCGGAACTCGTTCATCACCGGGGCGAAGGCGTACCGGTTGCCATCCGGGGACAGCGTGCCGGTCGAAGTCTCCCGGAGCGGCAGCGGCTTCTCCATGCCGCCGTTGACCGGCACCAGGTACGGCCGCCCGATCCGCTCGCTCCAGGGCGCCCGGTGGGACTTGAACAGGATGCTCTTGCCGTCCGGGGTCCACCCGAAGACCTGATTGTCGATGCCGCCGCGGGGCGGCAGCGTGCCGACGTCGTTGCGGAACGTGAGCTGGCGGGGCGCGCCGCCGTCCACGCTGATCACATGGATCTGGCGGGTGCCGCTGTACTGACCGGTGAAGGCGACCTGCCTGCAGTCCGGCGAGAGCTTCGGGAACAGCTCCTCGCCGCGGTCCGAGGTCAGCCGCCGGGCCAGCCCGCCCTCGGCGCCGGTGAGCCAGAGGTCGCCCCCATAGGTGAAGACGACCGTGTCGCCACAGATGTCGGGAAAGCGCAGAAGGCGCGTCTCCCCGCCGGCCTGGGCCGAAGCCGCCGCCGGCAGGAGGAGGAAAGCCAGAACGAGAGTCAGTTTGCGCACACAAAGGCTCCTTTCAGAGACAGGATCTCCCCGAGGCCATCTACGTCGGCCCCGGGCGGAAGTTTTGCGCCGAGAGGAAAACGTTCCCGGGGGCCGGGGTGTTCCCGGGGGATTCTAGACGGCGACCACCACGGGCAGATGCCCTTCGCGCTTCGGGAGAGCGGCGACCGCCTTCTGGTCTTCCGCCCACAACCAGGCGGTGATCGCCTCCCGGATGTTTTCGAGAGCCTCCTTCTCGTCCCGGCCCTGCGAAACACATCCCGGCAGTGCCGGGCACTCCGCCACGATCCAACCGTCTTCGGCCTGTTCAAGCGTTACGTGGAAAGTCACTGGTCCTTCCTCTGATGTCGGATTCCCGAAAAGCACGTCACCGAGGAAAGTATACCTTGATCGGGAACTCATCTCCCCGGTTCCCCCTTTCCGAGCCGTCCCGCCGCTGCCGTGAGAAGAGGAGGACAACTTAAAGAGCTTCCAGGATATACGCGCGATGATTCTCAGCCAACTCGGGGATACCCGTTTCCAGAGAACCAATCAGGTGTTGGACCCGGGCTGAAGGCATCCCGTCATCCTCCGAAACAAGGCCCAAGAACTGATAGAGGGCCAGCCGGACGACATCCGACCTCCTGCACCGCAGGCGGGCCGAGGCGGCCTCAAGAGCTTGGCTCAGATCTGCAGGCAGACGGATCGTGACTCGTTCGGACATGGCAGAAGAGAATAGCATCCTGCCCAAGGGGTATATCCGCGCGCGATCGACTGTCTATCCGCCCCTGCCGCGGAGCACTCCGCCCAAGTCCCGGAGCATTCCAGAAGGATCGCGGAACGCTCCGGCCTCTCCACGGAACGCTTTGCAGTCGCCGGGGAACCTTCGGAAGGGCTGCGGAACGTTCGGAAGGGCTTCTGGAACGCTCCGCGGGCGCCGCGGAACGTTCGAGAAGCGCTCCGGAAGACTTCCGGAAGGGTCATGGGCGTCCGGAGCCGCCGCGGAACGTTCCCGAGAGGCCGCGGAGCGTTCCGGGAGAGGTCGGGAATGCTCCAGGAGGTCGAGGAGCGTTCCGCGAGGGCAACGGAACCTTCCGAAGGGGCCGGAAAGGCTCCGGAGAGGTTGCGGAGCATTCCGCGGTGGCGGTGGAGCATTCCACGGGATTTGCGGAACACTCCGGCCAGCTTTTGTTTCGTACCGCCGTGCCTGGAGCGCCACCGCCACACGGTCAACTGGTTGCTCTTGGTGTTCACTTCCTCTCTAGGAGGAGCTCCGCACCCTCGGCAATCCCGCCCGTGGTGCCCATCCCTCCTGGAAGGAAATCAGCATGTCCAATCGTACCCGCTGCACCCTCGCCGTCCTCTGCCTCTCCCTGGTCCTGTGCCTGCCTCTACAGGCTCAGACGGGGGACGGGCGCGTGGACACCCTCTCCAGCTTCTTCTCTGCCCTCTGGGAATGCCTGTACACCCCAATCGCGTCCCTCTGGGCAGCAGATGAAATGGATGGAGGACTCACGCTTGCCCCCCTCGGAGAAATCGAAACCACGGATGGACGGGGAGCAGCAGACCCGAATGGGCTGACCGTCGACAGTGACGGCCGGGGGGCTTGCGACCCTGACGGGGCGACCGCCTGCGGTAGCTGAACCCTGCATCCTGGAGTCGTGTCCTCTTGCGCCGGGGGCTCCCCGGCGTTTCTTCCTTTGGTGTATGATTCTCCTCCAGGCACGACACGGCTTCCAGGCTGCGGGGCCGCCGGATGCCACTCGCGTCCATAGGTCCGGGCTCTTGAGAGCGATTCTGGCGAGAACGACTTTCATCATGGGATGCCGGGATGGAAATGGCGAAGAATCATGCCCATGCATCGAGGGAGCAAGTAGATCGTCTCTTGGCTGAGACCTTGCCTCCCGAGGAGAAGCAACGGATCGTGCGTCATCTCCTCTCAAGGTGTAAGCCGTGTCTTGAGTTGGTACGAGCGGCAGTCGCTCCAGGGAACCAGGAGCCGGACTATACCGCGCTCCTCCGCCGCCTCGAGCTCGCCTATGTGGTCGCTCAAAACGAGGTCCAGGCCGAGCGGCGGATTGCTGATGAGTTGTGGCCCAAGCTCCTGAGCGAACCACCAGAGAGCCGTCTGTTCATCATCAAGAATGTCGACAGCTATCGCACATGGGGCATGTACGAGCGGGTAGTAGACCAGGCAAGAACAACCGCCCGGAATGATCCTCTCCAAGGGGTCGACCTTGCCCATCTTGCTCTGGCGATTGCGGAGCAGTTGGACATAGAAGCATACGGGCAGGAAAGAATCTGTGATTTCAAGGCAGGCGCATACATTGTCCTCGGGAACGCAAAGAGACTGGCAGGCGATTTCGCGGGAGCAGAAGCGGCTCTGGAGTCCGCAAAGGAGCGGCTCGACAAGGGAACTGGAGATCTCTATGGAAGAGCCAATCTCATCTCCATCTTCTCCTCTTTGAGGGCAGACCTCGGTTATCTGGAGGATGCGGCCAAGATTTTGAGCCGGGGAATCAGGTGTGCCCGCCGTATCCAGGATCGCCAGCTCGAGGGTCGACTCGTCCTGAAACAATCCTCATTCATCGGCTTTGTCGATCCGGCCCTGGGACTGGATTTGGCCGAGAAAGGAATCTTGCTCCTGGAGCCGGACAAAGACCCTCACCTCGATCTCGTCGGGAGACACCTGCTCGCATTCTGGACCAACGAGTTGGGGAACCCGGAAGAGGCCGCCCAGATTCTCGCAACCTACCGCTATCTCTACGACAGGTTTACGGACGTGTTCTGGACGGGTCGCCTGTTGCATCTGAAAGCCAACATCGCGCGGACCGAGGGTGATCTACGCACGGCAGAGCGCTTCTTCCGCGAGCTTGTAGAGCTCTACGTAGAGAACAGCTTCGAGCTCGATCTGATCCTGGCTTCCCTCGATCTGGCGGAAGTGCTCGCCTCTCAGGCACGAGTCGCGGAGTCAGCACAGATACTCTCCCACGTCTACCCGATCCTCGAAGCCTGGAAGCTCCACGGTGACATCCTGCGCTCGTGGCGGATCCTCCAGGAGGGGGTTGAGCGAAGAAGTGTACAGGCAAGTGCCTTCCGGGAGCTTGCGATGATCCTTCGGCGAAGGTGGTACAGGAGGGAGTCGTAGCCCTATTCATCCGGAAAGGTCTGCCTTGCGGCCCTCTTGGACTCCAGAAAGGATTTTCTGGTGTTTTCCAAGCGGACGAGACTCAAAGCGAGCCATTCCCTCCTATCATGCCTTCTTCTTTCCTTGACGAGTCTCCCGCAACCGGGAAAAAGCCCCTTTCCCTCCAGGGAATGGGGCATTCCCTCCTTTTCTAGCTTCGCGCAGTGCAATGAGTACAACCTTCCGTCCCCTTGCTCTCGCTCGCGAGAGCCTGACAGGACACGTTCCCCGAGGGGAATGGAGCGTTCCCTCCTCTTCGCGACGTACGAAGACCGATCGACAGGGCATTCCCTGCGGGGAATGAGGCTTTCCCCGTCGTTCGAATCTCTCGTGAAGGGGGGAATGCGATTTTTTCAGTCCTTCGCGCAGTATGCAGGGCTGTTCGAGGAGCGTTCCCTCGGGGGAATGGGGCGTCAGCTCCTCTGCGGATCACGCGAAGAACGGGGAATGAGGCATTCCCTCCCCTTCCGATGGCTCGCGGGAGGGGGAATGCTCCGCAAACACCCATGAATGGCTGGTTTTGCCTTTTTCGGCCAGGGCCGAGGGAGGGAAAAGGGCGTGATTCCGGCTTCCGGTGGCGCGCCGGCGGCGTTGCGTCGAGAGATGTCGCTCCGGAGGAGACTTGACGCCGCTTCAGGAGCGGCTTCCCGCATCCTCCACGGCTTTTTCGAGGAGATCCCCGAGGCCGAGGTCGGACGCCCAGCGCTTCAGGTAGTCGAGATCAAGCTTTCCGCGCTGGACCTTGAGGACTCCCAACACGTCGTCCCACTGCCGGTCGGACATGCCGCCCCCCACCCGGAACCAGCGGAGCTTTTCGAGGACGATGTCCTCAGGGCTGCCGAGAATGAAGGTCAGGCCTTCCGAGATCGCGTAGGGCCGCCGCCGGCTCATCTCCGCGAGGGACCAGGGGTCGTCCCTCTGAACGAAGATGTCCACCTTGGCCGCTGTGCCGAGGTGGATGACGTTGAAGGAAGCCTTTCGCCGGATCGCATCCGCCATCCGCTCGGCATCGAGATAGAACCGGCTCGAGAGCGCCTCGACAACTGATTGAACGTGCTCGGGCCGCAAGTCGGCGACCACGTCTCCATCCTGTGTCGTGCGGGGGATTCCGTACGCGGAGCTGGCGAGCGATCCGCCCACGAGGTAGGGAATCCGGAGATCTTCAAGCGTCCTCACGACCTCCCCAAGGGCTTGCAGGACGCCCCCCGGGTCCACTCAGTAGCCCTCCCGCTCCGGGTCCCAGCCGAAGACCTTGATCATCGTCTCGCGGTCCCGCCAGAGGGCGGCCAGGCGGAGGCCGAGCTCGCGGTCGGAGAGGTCCGGGCCATACTGGGCGCGAATCCTCGCCGCGGCCATGGCCAGGGCCGCGCGGTTGAGGTCCTCGACGATCCGGAGCTTCTCGCCCGGGGTCATCCGGCGGTAGCGCTCGAGGATCATCTCCTCGATCTCCGGAGGGGTGTCGGGGGATTGGGGCCTCATCGGGCTTTCACCGTAGCATGCTCCTCCCCCTCTCTTTCTTCACCCTCCGGGGCCACCGGTCCCACGAGCGTCATCCGGCTGCCGAGGGCCAGCTCGATCCCCTCCCGTTCCAGGGCGCGCAGCAGCTCCAGGAGGATCGCCTGCTGGCGATCCATGTGGAGCTTGAAGTCGGGGGAGAGGACCTTGTAGACCGCTTCGAAGTCCAGGGACGACGGCCCGAAACCCTTCAAATGAGCCCGGTCGAAGCGGACCTGGTCCTGGGACTCGATGATGCCCTGGAGCAGACCGGGGATCTTCGCCAGCTCGTCGGCCGTCACGGGGTAGGCCACGCCGAAGGTGAGGGTGACCTGCCGCTCCTGGAGCCGGGCCCAGTTGCGGATGCGGCTCTTCAGGAGCTCGCCGTTCGAAAGGACGATCTGCTCGCCGGAGGTGGCCCGCAGGCGGGTGGTCTTCAAGCCGATGTTTTCCACGGTGCCGGTGAGGGTGTCCACCGTAATCGTGTCGCCGATCACGAACGGCTTGTCGAGGACGATCGACAGGGAGGCGAGGAGGTCGCCCAGAATGTTCTGGAGGGCCAGGGCCACGGCCACGCCGCCGATCCCCAGGCCGGCGATCAGAGCGGTGATGTCCACTCCGAGGTTGTCCAGGCCGACCAGCAGGACGACCGACCAGAGCACCAGCTTGGCGGCGAACCGGAGCACCCCCAGCAGGCTCGCCGTGGTGACGTCCTGCGTCATCAGCCGCTTGCGGCTCCGCGCCACCCAGAAGTCGATGCCCGCCGAGACCCAGAGCCCCGCTTGGAAGGCGACGGCGAGGACCATCGCCACCCGGAGCGAGCCGACGACCCGGGGTGGGGGCTCCAGAACGAGGCTCCCCAGGTAGACCGCCACCACCGCGATCAGCAGGGGCCGCGTCCGGCGCGCGAAATCGACGAGGAGGTTGTCCACCTCGGTCGGCGTCCTCTCGGCGAGCTTCGCGGCGCGCTGGACGATCAGCCGCCGGACGAGGAGCAGCCCGAAGAAGACGAGCACGGTCACGCCGAGGGCCGTCAGCAGCGGAACGCCGACCAGCAGGGTTCTTTCGAGCCAGCGCATTCAGATGGGTCTTTAGAAGAAACGCCGCAACAGGTTCAGGATCAGGGTGAGCACGAGGGAGACGAGGATCATGGAGGCGAGGGGGAAGTAGAACCGTACGCTCTCCCGTTCGATCCGGATGTCCCCCGGCAGGCGGCCGAACCAGGAGAGCCAGCCCGCCCAGACCAGGAGGCCCACCATCACCGCGGCCACGCCGAGGGCCACGAGCAGAAGTCCGAGGGGCCGGGTCGCCATGGTCGTCTCCCGAAGACGGCACGGCGACTCCCCTCCGGGTCTTGCCGGCCGCCGGGAACAATGCTATCACTCCCCGTCGCCCGGTCGCCCTGCGAACCCTGATCGGGCGGCAATCCCCAAGGAAAAAGTCGCATGATCCAAGAAGCCCGCACGGTCCAGGAAGTCAGCTTCTTCGAGCAGGTCAACCGCAACTTCGACCGGGCGGCGGCGCTGACCAGCCATCACCCGGACCTCCTGGCCCTCATCAAGACCTGCAACAGCGTCTACCACTTTACCTTCCCCCTGGAGCGCGACGACGGCTCCATCCAGGTGATCCACGCCTGGCGCGCCGAGCACAGCCATCACAAGCTCCCCACCAAGGGGGGCATCCGCTACAGCCTGGGCGTCAACGAGGACGAGGTCATGGCCCTGGCGGCCCTGATGACCTACAAGTGCGCCGTGGTGGACGTCCCCTTCGGCGGCGCCAAGGGAGGCATCAAGATCAACAGCAAGTCGTACAGCAGGGATGAGCTCGAGCGGATCACCCGGCGGTACACCTTCGAGCTGGTCAAGAAGAACTTCATCGGACCGGGGATCGACGTGCCGGCCCCGGACTTCGGCACCGGCCCGCGGGAGATGGCCTGGATCGTCGACACTTTTACCGCCCTGGCCCCCGACAAGCTCGAAGGGCCGGCCTGCGTGACCGGCAAACCGGTCGCCCAGGGAGGCATCCGCGGCCGCACCGAGGCCACCGGCCGCGGCGTGGCCATCGTCACCCGTGAGGTCTGCTGCGTCGAGGCGACCATGAAGCGCCTGGGCCTCTCCCTGGGGATCGAGGGCAAGCGGGTGGTGATCCAGGGCCTGGGCAACGTCGGCTCCTTCACCGCCCTGTTCCTCCAGGAGATGGGGGCCATCCTCGTGGGACTCATCGAGTTCGACGGCGTCCTCCACGATCCCCGGGGCCTCGACGCCGCCGACATCGTCAAGCAGTGGCAGAGCCTCCCGAAGAAGTCGATCCACAGCCTGGTCGTGCCCGACGGAGTCACCCGGCTCTCCAATCCACGGGAAGGCCTGGAGCTCGACTGCGACATCCTGATCCCGGCAGCGCTCGAGAACCAGATCACCGAGGAGAACGCGCCGCGGATCAAGGCGAAGATCATCGTCGAGGGCGCCAACGGCCCGCTCACCAGCGGAGCGAGCGAGATGCTGGACCAGCGGGGCGTCTACATCGTGCCCGACCACTACGCCAACGCCGGCGGCGTGCTCGTCTCCTACTTCGAGTGGCTCAAGAACCTCGCCCACGTCCGCTTCGGCCGCCTGGAGAAGCGCTTCGAGGAGCAGGCCTACCGGCGCATCCTCAAGACCGTCGGCGACCGGACCGGGCGGGACTTCACCGAGGAAGAGCTGACCCGCCTCGGCCACGGCGCCGACGAGTCCGACCTCGTCACCTCCGGCCTGGAAGACACGATGGTCAACGCCTACCACAACCTGCGCGAGATCCGCGACCGGGCCCGCGTCGACAAGGGGGCCCACATCGACCTGAGGACCGCGGCGTTCCTCGACGCGATCGACAAGATCGCGATCTGCTACCAGGATCTGGGGATCTTCCCGTAGGGGGCGGCCGACGAAAAAGCCCAGGGGCTTCCGCCCTGGGCTCTCCGAACAGCCCCCTTGGGGGGCTCGGGTCAAAGAATGCGGAGGGGGCTCGCCGCGGCTTCCACCCGGGGCAGGGCGAAGTCGCGCAGGCGCACGGGCTGACGGCGGGCTCCCCAGGTGCCGGGGATGGCTTCGAAGCGGCCGGCGCAGGGGGTTCCGCAGGTCGCGCAGGCGCCTTCGGGGGTGAGGTTCCAGTCGCTCAGCACGTACCAGTCGCGGCCGATCAGGGTCTCGCCGCACTGGTGGCAGTAGGTGCTGCCCCCCTCTTCGTCGTGGACGTTGCCGGTGTAGACGTAGCGGAGGCCGTTGGCCATCGCGATGCGCCGGGCCCGCCGCAGGGTGGAGGGCGGGGTGGGCGGCGTGTCCAGCATCTTGTAGTCCGGATGGAACGCCGTGAAGTGGTGGGGCACGTCCGGCCCGAGGTTCTCGGCCACCCAGCGAGTCATCCGGTCGAGCTCCTCGTCGGAGTCGTTCTCGCCCGGGATGAGGAGCGTCGTGATCTCGAACCAGACGTCGGTCTCGTGCTTTAGATAGACCAGCGTGTCGAGCACCGTCCGGAAATCGCCGCCGCAGATCTTGCGGTAGAAGTCCTCGGTGAACCCCTTGAGGTCCACGTTCGCCGCATCCATGTGGCGGTAGAACTCCACCCGGGGCTCGGGGCAGATCTCCCCGGCGGTCACGGCCACGGTCTTGATCCCTGCCTCGCGGCAGGCCTGGGCCACGTCGATGGCGTACTCATGGAAGATGACCGGGTCGTTGTAGGTGAACGCCACGCTCCGGCATCCGAGACGCTGGGCCGCCCGGGCGATGACCTCCGGAGTCGCCTGGTCCGCCAGGGTGTCGACCTCCCGGGACTTGCTGATGTCCCAGTTCTGGCAGAACTTGCAGGCCAGGTTGCACCCCGCCGTGCCGAAGGAAAGCACGGGCGTGCCGGGCAGAAAATGGTTGAGCGGCTTCTTCTCGATCGGATCGACGCAGAACCCGCTCGACCGCCCCCAGGTGGTGAGCACGATCTGATCGTCCTGCCGAGCCCGCACGAAGCAAAGCCCTCGCTGGCCTTCCAGCAGCCTGCAGAACCGCGGGCAGAGGTCGCACTGGATCCGCCCGTTGTCCAGAGCGTGCCAGTATTTGGTGGGGACGGTGTCACCGGTGACGGGTACGTCTTTGCTCATGAAAAACAAACTCCTATGGGTGATCAACGCCCCGGGGGGACGGGGGAATTCCGGACCTCACCCCTGTCCCCTCTCCCAGCGCCCTCCCTTCCCCCGGGAGAGGGGGGACGATTCAGAACCGTCCTCTCACGAGGAAGCTTCATCTCCTCCGATGAGACGTTGAGCTCGGCAAAGCCATCGGCATGCGTTCCCCCTCTCCCGGTTGGGGGGAGGGCGATGGGAGAGGGGGACAGGGGGTGAGGTCTTCATGTTATTTTCTCCCCCCGCATGCCCCCCACCCTCCAGCGCGCCGTGAACGTCCTCCGCCGGCTGAAGGCCGGTCTGCCGGCCCGGGGCGGGGTCTCCCCCGAGGTGCCGAACGACCTCTTCCAGGCGCATCTCGCCCTCTATGTCTTCGCCGCCGCTCTCGCCCGGGGCAAGCGGGTGCTGGATCTCGGATGCGGCACCGGGTACGGCAGCGCCCGGATGGCCGGGGCGGGGGCGGGCTCGGTCGTGGGGCTCGATTCCGATGCGAAGAGCCTGGCCTACGCCCGGAAGCGCTTCTCCGGGCCGGCCGTGCGGTTCGTCCAGGGCTCGGTCGAGGCGCTGCCGGGAGACCTGGGAACGTTCGACCTCGTCGTGGCGGCCAACCTCCTGCCGCACCTCGCCTCTCCGGCGGCGGCCGTGGACGCGGTGGCGCGCCTCCTCTCTCCGGAGGGGGCCCTCCTCGCCTCGGTCGCTCCCATCGTGGACGACCGGACGATGGAGCAGCACCGGGCGGCCGGCGTCCACCGGTCCAATCTCTATCTCTGGGACTGGGAGTCGCTCTTCCGGAAACGGTTTCAGGAGATCCGGCTCTTTCAGGCCCTTTCCCCGGCGGGAGCGACCCTGGACTTCACCGATCCCTCTCCCTCGAAGCTCCGGGCCGAGGACTTCGGCTACGAGGAGGTCCCCCTCGCTCGCCTCGCCTCGGTCGGGGGGCTGGGCGCGGTCTTCCTCTGCCGGGGCGTGCGCGGGACCTGAGCGGACCTGTCCTTCAGAGAGGGGGCTCGTATCCCCGCATGGGGTTGTCCAGCCCGTGGCAGCCGTTGCGGGTGAGGAGGCGGTCCGTCTCGAAAATCCGCGGCCGGTCGACGGCCTCGCGGTTTTCCAGCAGGACGCGCTCGAGGATGCGCTGCTTGCGCATCTTATGGTGGGCGAGCGTCGAGAAGTGGACCACGTAGCTCCTCCGGGTGAGGGACGTGTCCTCGACGATCGAGCCGCCGTGGAGGAGCGAGGCGTGCCAGATCAGCACATCTCCCCGCTTGCAGGTGAAGACCTCGGAGGCAAGGCTGCGGTCCGCCACCTGCTGGCGGTCGAACTCCGCCATGGCCCGGGTCTCGGCCTCCCCGTACCGGCCCTGGTCGTAGCGATGCTCCCCCGGCTCGAACTGGTAGTACGGCAGCCGGTGGGACCCGGGAACGTAGACCAGGGGGCCGCACCGGGGGCTGATGTCCTCCAGAGCGATCCACGCCGCCACGAGGTGGCTCGCGGGTTTCGCCTGGACGAAAACCGGGTCGCGGTGGAGGCCCTGCTGGCTGCCGTACTCGAAGTAGAGCGCCTGGGTGGCCACCGCCGGTTGGCCGAGGATGAGCTCGACGTGCTCGAACACCGTCCGGGAGAGGTAGAGCTCGAGGGCGGCCTCGCTGTGGGTGAAGAGGTCGGCGATGCGGTAGGACGGCTTGCGGTCCCGCGCCTCGTCGGCCTCCACGAAGGAGCGGAGCGGCCCCTGGTTGGCCCAGGCGAGATCCCCGGGCTTCTCCCGCCACACCCGGTCCACGTCCGCCTGGACCTGGCTGTAGACCCGCTCCGGCAGATCGAGGGAGAAGGTGAGATACCCCTTGTCCACGAAATGGGCCAGCCGCTCCGCCTGCTCCGGCCGGACCTCCCCCTTCCGGGTCATCCGCTGGAGCCGCTGATGGGCATCCGGCTGGTCCACCCAGAGGTCGGACGCGAGACGGCCGTCCGGGGTCATCCCTTCCGCCGGGGAAGACTCCTTCTTGAAGAGGTCTTTCAGGATATTCAGCAAAGTGGCGCTCTCTTTCCGGTGGGGATCATAGCGTGGAGCGGCCTGGCGATTACGCCAGATGTTCCAGCTCGTAGAGCACGGCCGGCGAGCTCCGGGCGAGGAAGAGGCCTCCTCCACAGGCCCGGAAGCAGCGCCGGAGTCGCTTGCGATACCAGGCGACGGGCCGCAGGTAGACCTGCCCGTCGGTGGTCTCCCGGTTGCAGTTGCGCTCCCAGTCTTCCAGGGTGAGGATCTCGAGGTAGAGGGCGGACGGGGCGAGCCTGGGCAGGTTCCGCAGTGCCGTCTCCGCCTCATCATCGTCCAGGTACTGCAGCACGCCCTGGCAGACGACCAGGTCGAAGCCCTCCGCCGGCCGGTAGCTCGTGAGGCACCCTTGCTGCCATCCGTACTTGCGGCAGGCGTACTCGCTCTTCTCGACGCCCACGTACTGCGCGGCAGGGTTGATCCGCAGGACCTCCCGGCGCCACAGCCCGATCCCGCAGCCGATGTCCAGCACCCGCGCCACCGGCACCTGCAGCAGCTTCAGGTAGGCGAGCACGAAGTCGGCCAGAACCGCGCAACTCTCCGGATCGGCAACACGCGTGCGGGGGTTTTGATAATACTTTCGGTAGTAGGCCGCGTCGAACGAGAACTTGCGGGAAACGTTGCGATCGTCCCGGAGCATGGACGGCAAGTATCGCAGACTTCGGGTGGCTCACCGCGCGGTGAGCACCACGCTGACCAGAAAGTCAAACCACTCCGGCAGGCCGAACACCCAGAGCGCGACCGTGCCGAAGAACAGCACCGTGCCGCAGCCGAAGGGAATCCCGCAACAGCAACCCCGGACCTGAACCCCGTTTGCCATGAAACGATGTCTCCTTTAATGATCCTGGACGGCCCTGCGCGCCGTCTCCACCGGCGTGCCGTTCCGGGCGCAGTAGAACACCTGGGCCGGCAGGACGTTCAAAGGCTCGAAGTCGCGATGGACGTGCCGGAACACCCGTTGGAGGTCCGGCCAGACCTTCGCGGAGAACTGATAGACCAGGAACTGGCCGTCGGGGCGGAGCACCGCGCGGGTGGCGCCGAGGATGCGGTCCCGCAGGTCGTCCGGCATGGTGCTGAACGGAATGCCCGAGATCACGTAGTCGGCGGAGCCGCATCCCAGCCGCGCGAGGACCACCCCCACGTCCTCCGCCGACCCGTGGACGACGTGCAGCCGGGGGTCGGGGAGCGACTCCTGGAGGAATTGCACGAAGTCCTCGTTGGTCTCGAACACCACGAGGGTCGCTTCCGGGCTCATTCTCTGAAGGACCTCCGCGGTGAAGGTTCCGACCCCCGGGCCGTACTCGACGATTACCCGCGCGCGCTTCCAGTCGATCCGGCGCAGCAGGCGGTCGGTGAGATACCGGGAGCTGGGGATCAGAGACCCCAGCATCTTCGGATGCTTGAAGAAATTCAGGGCGAAGAGAAGGAGCTGGTTGCGGCGGGTGTGGTTCGTTCGCGACGGGTATTGTCCGGACTGCATCGGGCCTCCGAGCTGCTGAATCGGTCTGCTCTCTCGCCTCCTGGACCTGGCGGCCCGGGGAAGTTTTCCATTCATGCAATTTCAGGGCCGGTTTCCGGCCATGGCGCCAAAACGGTGCATGGGTTGCATGAGCCTGGCACCGGCGAGGAGGCATGATGAGGAGGAAACGGATCAGCGGCACCGGGCCACGACTCACACGGCGGGATCTCCTCGCTCTTGGAATGGGAATCCCCGCGGCGATCTCGGCGGCTTGTCGCGCACGTCTCGAGGAGAATCCGACCATGGCAGGACACGGACAGGGGAGACCGGGCAGCCCGATCCAGGAACAGGCCGCCGCGCAAGGAAGGCTGCTGGCCCGGCCGGGGCAGCCGCGGGCAACAGGCCCCCGGGGCCTTCATCCCCTGGGGCTGGAACGCCGCCGGGACGCCTTCGTCTACGTCCCGGCCGGCTACCGGGCGGACCGTCCCGCCCCGCTCGTGGTGATGCTCCACGGCGCTGGCGGCAGCGGCCGGCCCCATCTGCACCATCTGCAGCCGCTGGCCGACGAGACGGGGATGATTCTGCTCGCCCCGGATTCCCGCCTGCGGTCGTGGGACATCATCGTCCAGAGCGAGTTCGGTCCGGATGTCACCTTTCTCGACCGGGCACTGGCCTGGACGTTCGAGCGCTACGCCGTCGATCCCGCGCACATCGCGGCCGAGGGCTTTTCCGACGGTGCGTCCTACGCCCTCTCGATCGGCATCACGAACGGCGATCTCTTCACCCACGTGATCGCCTTCTCGCCGGGATTCATGGCCCCGGGCGGCCAGGAGGGCTCCCCCCGGATCTACGTCTCCCACGGCACGCGGGACGCGGTGCTCCCCATCGACTCCTGCAGCCGGCGCCTGGTCCCCCGCCTGAAGCGGGCCGGCTACGACGTGCTCTACCACGAGTTCGACGGCCCCCATACCGTGCCGGAGGAGATCGCCAAGGAGGCGCTGGACTGGTTCGTGTAGCGAAAGCGCTACGTGCTCTCCTTCCGTTCCTCGCCCCACCGCCGGTGCATCCACAGCCACTGCTCCGGACGCGCCCGGATGTCCTCCTCGGCAGCTTCCAGATAGCGGCGGGTGAGGGCGGCAACGGCCTCCTCGCTGTCCTTCTCGCCCTCAGGCGGGAGGATCGGCGGACGGACGACCAGCCGATAGCGGCCGCCAGGGAGGGGGTAGGCGGCGATGGGGACGACCGCGGCGCCGGTGCGCAACGAGAGACGGGCAAGGACCGGGCTGGTCAGGGCAGGGCGGCCGAAGAAGGGGACGGCGATCCCCTCCCTGGGCTGGACCCGCTGGTCGATGAGGATGCCGACCCGGCCTTTCTCCTTCAGGACCTCCAGCATCCGGCGCGCGGCGCCCCGCTTGGGGATCACCGCGTTGCCGAAGCGCTCGCGCAGGGCCCGCAGCTCCCGGTCGAGCCACGGGTTGTCCGCCGGGCGGACGACGATGTCCATCCGTCCACGGGTGAGGCCGATCATCGGGGGGACCATCTCCCAGAAGCCGACGTGGGCGGAGAGGATGAAGATCCCTTTGCCGTGCCCTTCGGCTGCATGAAGGTTCTCCCAGCCCTCCAGGGTGTACAGGTGGCAGAGCTCGGTGGCGTCGAAGCGGGTGGAGGAGACGACGTCGCAGAGGGCCGAGCCGAAGTGGCGAAAGCAGTCGCGCACGAGGCGGCGCCGCTCCTCGGCCCCGAGATCCGGAAGGGCCAGTGCCATGTTGCGGAGGGCCACCTCCCGATGCCGCCGGTCGAGGGCATGGGCGAGGCTCCCCACCGCCCGGCCGACCCGGCGCGCCCCGGCGTGGGGCAGAGCGCGGAGGAACCCCTTGAGGGCCAGATAGAGGCCGTACTCGATCCGGTGGCGGAGGGGGCGGTTCTTCATGAGGCCTCACCCCCTGTCCCCCTCTCCCGGCTGGAGGGAGGGCGACAGGAGAGGGGGACAGGGAGTGAGGATCATCCCCGCATCCTCCCCACCTCCCCATCCAGCCACTCCCAGAAGGCCGGCTCGGGCTCGGCACGGATGGGCAGCTCGGCCAGTGGGAGGGCGAGGCGCCCGTGGAGCTTGACGCGGTCCTTGGTGGTGGTGAGCACGGCGGCAGCGCCGCTGGCGGTCCAGGCTTCCTCGATCCGGGCGACGCTCGCTCCCGGGTAGCGGTGATGGTCGGGGAAACGGAGCTCTCCCACGATGTCGAGCCCGAGGCTGCGGACGGTGGCGGCGAAGCTTTCGGGCCGGGCGATGGCGGAGACCAGGAAGACCCGGCTTTCCGGGGGGAGCAGGGTGCCGTCCGCCAGGCGCGGCTCTCCGGGACGGGTTGCGCTGGCGAAGCCGGGACCGGTGAAGCCGTACGGGCGGAGGGCCGCGGCCAGGGCGGCGCCCTCCCCCGGGGTCCCGGCCGCGCCGGTGAGGATCGCGGCGTGGGCACGGGCCATGGAGGCGAGGGGCTCGCGCAGGCGGCCGGAAGGGAGGAGGCGCCCGCCGGCGAACGGGTCTGCCGCCGGGAAGGCGACGAGGTCCAGGTCCCGGCGGAGGGCCAGGTGGGAGAAGGCGTCGTCGAGGAGAAAGAGGTCCGGCGGGACGGGAAGCCGGCGGAAGGCGTGGAGGCCGGCCCGGTAGCGCTCGGGCCCCACGACCACGGAGACCCCCGGCAGCTCGCCGGCGAGGAGGACCGGCTCATCCCCCGCCACGAGGGGACCGAGGAGAGGCCCGTCCCCCGTGCTCACCACCCGCACGCCCCGCCCCCGGCTCGCGTAGCCGCGGGAGAGGATGCAGACGGCGAGGCCGCGATCCCGGAGATGGGCGGCGACCGCGGCCACGAGGGGCGTCTTGCCGGCGCCTCCCCAGTGGAGGTTGCCGACGCTCACCACGGGACGCGGGAGGCGGTGGGCCCGGGGGCCGTACCACCGCTGACGCAGGCGGTGCGCGCCGCCGTAGAGGAGCTGCCAGGGGGAGGTGGGGGGGGAGGGGGATCTCATCGACCCTCCTTGACCCTGGTCTTCAGATAGAGCCCCAGGATCGGCCCCAGCATCTCGAGCGTCCGCGCGAGCGCCCCCCGGTTCTCGTCCAGGAGCCGCAGGGCGCGCGCTCCCTGCTCGCGGGCGGCGGCGGGATCGTCGAGCCATCCCCTCCAGGCGTCCGCCAGCTCCCCGGCGTCCGCCACCCGGCGCCAGGCCGCGGTGCGGTCGAAGGCCTCGGCCATCTCCCGGAAGTTGTGCATGGAAGGCCCCACGGCCACGGGCACCCCGAACCGGGCGGCTTCCAGAGGGTTGTGGCCGCCGGTGGGGACGAGGGTGCCGCCGATGAACGCCGCCGCGGCGAGACGGTAAGTCCCCGCGAGCTCGCCCAGGCTGTCGAGGAGGACGGCGGCCGGCCGGGCGCCGCCCGCAAGCCGGCTGCGCCGGACGGCGTCGACCCCCCGCGAGCGGAGGAGGGCGTCCACCTCGTCCCAGCGCTCGGGATGGCGGGGGGCAAGGACGAGGAGGGCCCGGTCGCCGCCGCCCAGGGTCTCGAAGGCGTCCAGGACCTGGCTCTCCTCCCCCGCCATGGTGGAGCCGGCGAGGAGGAGGGGCCGGCCGGCCGCGAGAGACCGGAAGGTCTCCTCCAATTCGGGTTTCCTCTCCGGCTCGGGGGTCTCGTACTTGAGATTGCCGGTGACCGTGACCCGCTCGGCGCCGACGCCGAGGCGGACCAGCCGGTCCCGGTCCTCGGGGCTCTGGACGCCGAACCGGCCGACGCCGGAGAAGAGAGGGGAGAGGAGAGGACGCAGGCGCCGCATCCGGCGGAAGCTCCGGTCGCCCACCCGGCCGTTCACCACGGCCACGGGGAGGCCGCGGCGCCGGGCCTCCCGCAGGAGGAGCGGCCAGTAGTCCCCCTCGACGAGGACCAGGGCCCCCGGCTCGAACCGGCGGAAGAAGCGGGAGACGGCAAACCCCAGGTCGAAGGGGAGGTAGGCGACCTCGGCGCGGCCGGCAAAGGCTGTCCGCGCCCGGGCCTGTCCGGTGGGGGTCACGGTGGTGACCAGGAGAGGCACCTCGGGAGGCAGGGCCCGCACCAGGGTGGCGGCGACCCCGACCTCCCCGACCGAGACGGCGTGGATCCAGAGGGCCCCCTTCACCGGAGGACCCGGGCTCGCGCCGGACGGGCGGCCGAGACGGCCGGGAAGGGTCGGCAGGTAGTGGCTCCCCCGCCGGGCGAGCAGGAACGGCCCCGCCGTGAGCAGGGCGGCACCGGCCGCAAGCTGGTAGAGACCCCAAAGGACGGAGCGCATCTCGGGCGGCAGTATAATGACTTGCCGTGTGCCAGCCCCCCGGAATGCTCTGTGGTCTCCGGCGGTTGGAAGGGAGGCCGGGTCAGGAGGCCGCCGGGAGCGGGGTTCGTGCGGGCGAAGCCGGCCGAAACCAGGGGAGTGACGCCTCGTAGACGCGGACGCGCTCCCCCCCGTATATATGGATTGACTATGCTCAAGCTCGTCCACTCCAGCCGACCGTCCAGCATGCCCCAACGCACGCCCTGGGCCGAGGCGTCCGACCGCGACCTCCTGATGGCCGTCCGCGACGGAAGCGAGGCGGCCTTGGACGAGCTGATCGGCCGCAAGACCAAACCCCTGCTTCAGCTCTGCCAGCGCATCCTCGGCGACGTCGAGGAGGCGCGGGACGTGGTGCAGGTCACCTTCTTCAAGGTCTGGGAGAACCGGCACAAGTTCGACCAGCGCTGGAGCCCCAACACCTGGATCTACCGCATCGCGAGCAACCTGGCGATCGACCATCTACGGTCGAGGAAGAGCCGGGAGCGCAGCCACGAGCCGGTGCGCCAGCACCTGCGGCAGATCCTGGGCTCGGCGGCGGAGAACGACATGTCCCGCCTGCACCACGGGGAGGTGGCCGCCATCTTCCGCGAGCTCTCCGCCGGCCTCTCCGAGAAGCAGAGGATGGCGTTCCTCCTCCGCGAGATCGAGGGGCTCTCCTCCCAGGAGGTCGCCGAGATCCTAAGCTGCCGGGAGTCGACCGTCCGCAACCACCTGTTCAACGCCCGGAGGCACCTGCGGCGCGAGCTCGTGCGGCGCTACCCCGAGTACGCCGCCGGCTTCGGCAGCGACGGGCCGGAGGAGGCGCTGTGAGCTGCCCTGACTGGACCGCGCTCGCAGCGCACCGCCACGACCGCCGGGGTGTCGAGCCGGACGGCTGGCAGACGGCCCTGGAGCACTTCGACTCCTGCCCGGCGTGCCGGCGCGAGGCCCTCGCGGCCGATCCCACTCTGCTTTTCCGCAGGCTTCCCGAGATCGCCAGGACGCCCGACGACGAGGAGGCCGAGGTCCACTCCATGCGCCAGGCCGTGGCGGCGATGCGCTCGGCGAGCCGGATCGAGGCCTCCCAGCGCTCCTTCGCCGGCTGGCGGCGGTGGGCGGCGGCCGCGGTGCTGGCCCTGGCCGCGCTGTCGCTCGGGCGCGACGGCGGCCCCACCCTGGACCGGGCCGAGGCGGTCGCGACCTCTTCCGTCCCCGAATTGGGGGGACAGCCGGTGAGCGGGCCGAAGCCGCCGCTGCACGAAGGGCTGGACCTCCCGGATGCGCGGGTCTATCAGGTTGATGATGAAGAGTTTCGAGTCCTCATGGTCTACGACGAGAGCTTCGAGACCCTTCTGGATGTCTGAGCGAGTCTCCAATGCCTGGGCGGATCGTGCTTCCCGGGTTCCGCCGCACGCCGAGCGATCCGGACCCCTCTCGCGGTAAACTCTTGAGCTTCTCCATGCTGCTGCCTCGCCGCACGGTCGCGTGCCTTCTGTGGATGCTGGTCCTGGCCCCGATGCTCGCCGCGCAAGGGCGGCCGGCACCGCGCGGCCAGGAAGAGCTGGTCATGCACGTCTACACCTTGAAACACCAGCGGGCGAGCGACGCCTACCAACTGGTCTATCCGCTGCTGACCTCGCGGGGATCGGTCGAGCTCCCGAAGGGAGGCAATACGCTGGTCATCCGCGATACGCTTGCGGCGCAGAGCCGGATCGCGCCGGTGCTGCAGAGCTTCGACCACCCTGCACGGCCGCTGCGGCTGGACATCTACGTCGTCAAGGCGAGCCGGGACGTGGTGTCTCCGACGATGCGGCGCTCGGACCTGCCCGAGCCGATCACCCGCAACCTGCGCCAGGTGCTGAACTACGACGTGTACGAGGTGGCCGCGCAGGCCCAGCTCTGGGCGATGGAGGGTCAGTCGGTGGTCTACGGGCTGGGCGACGACTTCGAAGTGAGGTTCCGCTTCGGCACGCTGCTCAACGGGCAGCGGGTCAAGCTCTCGGACTTCCGGATCTCCCGGAAATCGGAAGGACGGGCCAAGAGCCTCATCCACACGAACCTGAACCTCTGGGTGGAGCAGACGGTGAACCTGGGTCTCGCCAAGAGCGAGACGAGCCGGGAGGCGCTGATGGTCGTGATGACCTTGCGGGACGTCGAGGTTCAGCGTCTCCCGCGGAAAGTGGAGCCTTAAGAGACATGCAGTTTCAGTGTCGCGTCGGAACGCCGGACGGCAGGGTGCTGGAGGAGGTCTTCACCGCCAGCGACGAAACGTCCCTCCGCCAGGACCTCAACAAGCGCGGGTACCACCTGTTCGAGGTGCGGCGCCGGGGTCTGGGGGGAGGGCGGGGCCTCGCCCTGCCGGCGGTCAGCCGGAGGCGCCGGCGGATCCCCGTCCAGGAGTTCATGATCTTCAACCAGGAGCTGGCGGCCCTGCTGCGGGCGGGCCTCCCCCTGCTCCAGGCCCTGGACCTGATGCTGGAGCGGATGCACAACCAGCACTTCAAGGCGGTGCTGACCGACGTGCGCGACCGGGTCAAGAGCGGCGAGGACCTCTCGGAGGCGTTCGCCGCCCACGGCGACCTGTTCCCGCGGCTCTATCCCTCGTCGCTCAAGGCCGGCGAGCGCAGCGGCGAGCTCGAGTCGGTCATCCGGCGCTTCATCCGCTACATGAAGCTGGTGCTCGAGGCGCGCCGGCGGGTCGTCTCGGCCCTGATCTACCCGGCCGTGCTGGTGGTGCTGTCGGTCACCATGATCTCCATCATGGCGATCTACGTGGTTCCGAAGTTCATGGGCTTCTTCTCGGAGTTGGACGCGGAGCTGCCGCTGATCACGCAGATCGTGCTCGCCATCTCCTCCTTTGCCAACAACAACTGGCTGGTGCTGGCCCTGGCGGTGGTCGGCGGGGCCCTGGCGCTGCGCTCGTGGGGACGCACGGAGAGCGGGCGGCTCGCTCTGGACGGATTCAAGGTCCGCCTCCCCCTGATGGGGCCGGTGCTCCATCGCTTCGCCCAGGCGGAATTCTGCCGCTCCCTCGCGACGTTGCTGTCGGGCGGCATTCCGCTGGTGCCGGCGTTCGAGATCGGCGTCTCGGCGGTGGGCAACGCGTGGGTGCGGAGCAAGCTCGAGCCGACGATCCAGATGGTGCGGGAGGGCAAGCCCTTCCACGCGGCGCTGGAGAAGAGCGAGGTCTTCACCGACATGGCCATCGACATGGTCAAGGTCGGGGAGGCGACGGGCTCGCTCGACGACATGTTGAGCAACGTTTCGGACTTCCTCGACGAGCAGATCGAGACGCGGATGCAGCGGCTGCTGACCCTGGTCGAGCCGATGATGCTGGTGTTCATGGGCATCATCATCGCGATCCTGCTGATCGCGATCTACCTGCCGATGTTCAGCATGCTCGGTTCATCGCAGTTCTAGCACTGGAAGATTGAGGAGCGTTTTCGATGGCTGTCATCAATGGCAAACCGGCGGTTCAGGACCGCGAGATCGCGGCCGAGACCGTGGAGCAGGCGCGGGAGCGGCAGGCTGCGGAGCGGCGGGAGGCGGAACACTTCGCCGAGCGCTACGGGCTCGACTTCGTGGATCTCACCCATTTCCGCATCGACAACGACCTGTTCCGGCGGATCCCCTTCGACCTCATGCTGCGCTACTCCTTTTTGCCCGAGGCGCAGCTCGACGGACGGCTCTCGGTGGTCATGGCCGATCCCTGGGACGTGGTCAAGATCGACGAGGTGGAGCTCCTCCTCGGCCAGCCGGTCGAGGTCAAGGTCGGAGCGCGCTCGGCGATCGAGGAGATCCTCCAGAAGTCCGAGAGCGCCCAGCGGGTGCTGGACGAGGCCTCGGAGGACTTCCGCATCCAGCTCGTCCAGGAAGACGAGGACGGCGAAGAGGTCCTGTCGATCGACCGCATCACGGCCGACACCTCGCCGATCATCAAGCTGGTGGACTCGACGATGTTCAACGCCATCCAGCGCCGGGCGTCGGACATCCACATCGAGACCCGGGAAAACGAAGTCATCATCAAGTACCGCATCGACGGCGTGCTCTACCAGGCGATGGAGCCCATCGACAAACGGCACCACCAGACGATCATCAGCCGCATCAAGGTGATGTCCGAGCTCGACATCGCCGAGAAGCGCATCCCCCAGGACGGCCGCTTCAAGCTGCGCTTGAAGGGGCGGACGATCGACTTCCGCGTCTCCATCATGCCGTCGGTCCACGGCGAGGACTGCGTCATCCGAATCCTCGACAAGGAGTCGATGAACAAGGAGTTCAAGAACCTCCGCCTCGACATCCTGGGTTTCGACGACGAGACGATGCGCAAGCTGCGCAAGTTCATCCACGAGCCCTACGGCCTGGTGCTGGTGACCGGTCCCACGGGCTCGGGCAAGACGACGACGCTCTACGCCTGTCTCTCCGAGATCCAGACCTCGGAGGACAAGATCGTCACCATCGAGGACCCGGTGGAGTATCAGTTGCGGGGGATCACCCAGATCCCCGTCAACGAAAAGAAGGGGCTGACCTTCGCCCGCGGCCTGCGCTCCATCCTGCGGCACGATCCGGACAAGATCATGGTCGGCGAGATCCGCGACGAGGACACGGCGCAGATCGCCATCCAGTCGGCGCTGACCGGCCACCTGGTGTTCACCACGGTGCACGCCAACAACGTGGTGGACGTGCTCGGCCGGTTCCTCAACATGAAGGTGGACCTCTACAACTTCGTCTCGGCGCTCAACTGCGTGCTGGCGCAGCGCCTGGTGCGCAAGATCTGCCATCATTGCCAGCGGCCGGTGAAGGTCTCCCCGCAGCTCCTCGGGGAGAGCGGGCTCGATCCGGCGGTCTACTCCGACTTCACGTTCTACGAGGGCCGGGGCTGCATCGAGTGCAACGGCACGGGGTTCCATGGCCGGCTCGCCATCTCCGAGCTGCTCGACCTGTCGGACCACATCCGCGAGCTGATCCTGGACCGCCGTCCGGCCTCCGAGATCAAGCGCGCCGCCAAGGAAGAAGGGATGACCTTTCTGCGCGAGTCGGCGCTCGAGATGGTCCTCCGGGGAGTGACGACTCTGCGTGAGATCAACAAAGTTACCTTCGTGGATTGAGCGGCTCGCCGGCCTGGAGCCGGTGCCGGCGCCCCCGCACGTCTTCCTGCTGGACGGCGAACGGCTGCGCTACGCCCAGTTCCCCCGCGACCGGCACGGCTTCCGCGTCCGCGCCTGGCGCGAAGCTCCCCTGGGGCGCGACCCGTTCCAGCACGGCATCCTCGGCGGGCCGCTGCGCGATCCGGCGGCCTTCCAGACCCTGGTGGCCAGCCTCGTCCAGCAGATCCCGGGCGGGGTGCGGGACGCCTCTCTGGTCGTGCCCGACACCTGGCTGCGCGTGACCTTCGCCGAGAGCGGCGACCTGCCCAAGGCGGCCGACGCCCGGGACGAGGTGCTGCGCTGGAAGCTGCGCCGGCTCGTGCCCTTCCGGGTGGACGACCTGCGGATCAACGCCGCCGAGGTCGAGCCGCTCCCGGGCCAGGCCGAGCCCCGCCGGCTCCTGCTGGGCTTCGCCATCGAACAGCTTCTGGCCCAGGTCGAGGAGGCTTTCGCGGCGTCCGGCGTCCGCCTCGGCCACGTCTCGAACATCAGCCTCTCGCTGCTCTCGGCCGTCCAGGGCTTGGCGGGGGACGGCATCGCGGCCCTGGTCGTCGTAGGCGACGAGGGATACACCCTGATCTTCGCCCGCGGCGGCGAGCCGGTCCTCCATCGCTACAAGGGCTTTTCGGGAACGCTCCCGGAGGAGGCACGGGCGGGCTTCGTCGGCCGCGACCTGCGGCTCACCCGGAACTTCCTCGACGAGCATTACCCGGGCTCGGCGCTCGGTCCCGCGCTGCTGGTGGCCCCGCCCGAACAGGAACCGGCCTGGATCGACCGCCTGGAGGAGGGCCTGGGCGCTCCCGCAGCCCCCCTGGACGGCCGCCATCTCCCCCCGTTGCGCGCCGAGGACGGGACGATCCCCGCCTGGCGCGACCTCGCCCCCATGCTGGGCGCCGCCCGCAGGGAGGTCGCATGAGGTCTGTGCCTTCGGAGAAGAC
>DASQEB010000616.1:0-4390 GCA_035633875.1 Thermoanaerobaculia bacterium | reverse complement strand
GCGCACGCGGTGGCGGACGTAGAGCTGGTCGGGGA
The DNA here is from genome assembly GCA_035633875.1 of Thermoanaerobaculia bacterium. GTDB lineage: Bacteria > Acidobacteriota > Thermoanaerobaculia > Multivoradales > UBA5704 > DATARR01. Next base: position 4,355 of record DASQEB010000616.1, on the reverse strand, counting down.
GCGCATAGAGGAACGACTCGGGTGGCATTGTGGAGTGGAACGAGGTGTCGAAGACGGCCGCCTGGGGGACCCCCAGGCCGAAGAGCTCGCGCGCGGCGCGGATCCCGCGGAGGTTCGCCGGATTGTGCAGAGGGGCGAGGTCGATGCAGTCCTCGATCTGCTCGATGACGGCGTCGTCGATCTGCACGGAGCGCGTGAGCTTCTCGCCGCCGTGGACGACCCGGTGCCCCACGGCGTGGACATCCGCGAGCGAGCTCAGGCCCGGGACCGCGGCCTCCGGCGAGACGAGCCAGCGCAGGACGAAGTCCAGGGCCTGCCGGTGGTCGCGCAAGGGGGTGGCGACGCGCTGGGTGGGCCGGCCCTCGGCGCGCAGGGTGAGGAGCGATTCGCTGCCGATCCGCTCGACCAAGCCGCGGGCGAGCTCGCGGTCCGCGTCGCGCTCGATGGCGTCGAGGTCCGTGGCGATGAGCTGGAACTTGAGCGAGGAGCTGCCGCAGTTGAGCACGAGGACATTCATGGGGGGATCGTAGGGGGCGGGGCAGGGGAGGGCAAGCCTGAGTTGCCGCCGTGCCCGGAGAGGTGGCGCCGCGCGCCGCCCAGGCGAACGTTCTTCTCCTCGCCGGCCGCGACGCGGAGGCCCGGACCCGCCTCGAAGAGGGGCTCGCCCGCTTACCCGGCAGCGAGGCCCTCGCCCTGCTGCTCGTCCGCGTGCTCGCCTCCTCGTCTCAGCCCGAGGTCCGGGACGGCAAGAGGGCCCTGGAGATCGCGCAGCGGCTCCTCGCTTCCGGCTCGAACGCGGACCGGGAGGAGGCCATGGCCCTCGCGTTGGGAGAGGCCGGCCGCTTCAAGGAGGCGGAGGAGCACCAGCGCCGGGCGCTTGCCGGGACGGGGGCGGGGGGACCGGGGCGGGGGCGGCTCGAGCGGTGCCTCGGGTTTTATGAGAGCGGAAGACCCTGCAGGGGACGGTAACGGATCAGTCGATCGTCCGCATGGCTGCCCGGACCGCCTCCACGTCGACCGGGGCGCCGCAGTGCTGGAGGGCGTCGGCTACGGCTTCGACGGTCCGACGCAGCCAGTCCGGCCGGGTCACGGTGTAGCCCATGTGACCAATCCGAAAGGAGGTCGTACGGAGGGCAGGGTGGAGGCCGCCGGCCACGGTGATGCCCCGGGTCGCGATAGAAGAGAGAAAGGCGGGGAGCTCGACGCCGTCCGGCAGGTGGAGGACGCTCAAAGTATTGCCGGTCTCCTTCTCGCTCCGGGGGACGGGGCGCAGGTCGAGGGCCTGCCAGGCGAAGCGCATCAACGCCGCGGCGCGGGCATGGGCGGCGATCCGGGCGTCCATTCCCTGTTCCAACATCTCCCCCAGGCCGGCTTCCAGGGCCAGGATGAGGCTGGTGGCCGGGGTGGCGAAGTAGCTCGGCCGGCGCTCTTCGTAGGCCCTGTGGATGGGGAGCCAGGAATGCCAGTCGAGGAAGAGCGGGGGCGGGCCGGTGCGCCGGGCGGCCCGGACCTCCAGGGCCCGGGCGCTCGCCACCAGGAGTCCCAGGCCGGGCGGCAGCCCCAGGGCCTTCTGCGAGGCGGTGAGGTAGATGTCCGCGTCCCAGTTCGCCATGTCGAAGCGCTCGCCGGCCGTGGCGCAGACCCCGTCGATGATCGCGAGGACGCCGGCCTCCCGGGCGAGGCGGCAGAGGGGCTCCGGCTCGACGCGGACGCCCGTCGAGGTGTCCACATGGGTGGCGAAGAGGGCCTTGACCGGGCCGCTCCGCTCCAGGGTTTCCCGCACCGCCTCGGCTGGCGGCGCCTCGCCGACCGGCGCTCCCACCTCCAGGACCTCGACGCCATACCGGCGGAGGATCTCGGCCATGCGGTCTGAAAAATAGCCGCTGTTCACGACCAGGGCCCGTTCCCCTGGCTCCAGCAGGTTGGCCGCCGCCATCTCCATGGCGAGCGTGCCGCTGCCGGCGAGGATGAACGGCTGGCTCTCCGCGTCTGCCTGCCAGACCTGCCGCATCCGCTCGAGCGAGAGACCGAAGGCTTCCAGGACGCGGGACGTGGTGTGACCCGGCGGCGGGGTCCCTGCGGCCCGGCGCACGACAGGGGAGATCTCGACGGGGCCGGGGATCATCAGCAGGGATGGCAATTCATACATAGGAGGGACCCCTCGGATTCGCCCGGGCCGGTCCGGGAGGCGCGTATCGTAGCAGCTCCGGAAAGGGATCGCGGGTCCGGCCTAGCTTCCCGGCTTTGCGATGAGGGAAGACACCTCGCCGAAGACGGGGTGGAGGTCTGCCGCGATTCCGAGCTCCAGCCTTTCGAGCACGGACCGAAGCGGTTCTTCCCCAGTGGAGGGAGGCGCGGGCCAGCGCAGGGTGAGCCGGTTGAGCCCGGGGCGGAGGAGGCTGCGGCCGATGCGGAAGGCCGTCCGTGTCCAGCCCGCGCCCGCCTCGAAGACCCCTCCATCCCTCCAGTTCACGGCAACTCGGACCTTCCCCGGCGAGGGCAGGCGAACGATGGGCTCCAAATCCACGTCCCTCGTCCCGTCGCAGACCAGGCAGAAGCTCACTTCGGGCCAGGGGGAGCGGAGCGTGCCCCGACGGGGGATGTCCTCGAAGCTCATCACCTCCGGGAAGAAGCGCTCCAGGGGCTCCCAGAGATAGAAGGGAGCGGCGAGGTCGGTGCCCTTCTCGCGGATGCCGTGGCTCTCGACGAGTCTCCTTGCCACCTCCTCCCGGACCGCACGGCCCCGGCGCTCCAGCACGTTGACGATCGCCTCGATCATGTCTGCGTCCAGATGGTCCCAGCGCCAGCCGTGCTGGAAGGTCAGGCGGTAGGGGGAAGAGAGGTTCCGTTGCTGGGCCGGAGTGAGCACGGCCGGGCAGGGGGCGGAGCGGGCAGCGATCAGGTCGAGCATGGTCTCCGCGATCCCGGGCGAGGTGTCCAGGGCGGCCTCGCACCAGTGCTCCAGGATCGGCGCCTTGGGGCCTACGGGGAGCAGGCGGTGGGCGGTGTGGAGAGCGGCGCCGAGCTGGGCGGTGGCCTCTGCCTCGGGGGTGATCTCCGGGGAAGGCAGGTGGGGGAGGAGGCCGCGCCAGCCCACCTCCTCGTCCAGCATCCCCGAAAGGTTCAGCACCTCGGCGGCCACGGCGGTCATGGCAAGGTGGATGCCCTCCGTGGTCAGGTGGCAGTAATCCAGGAACAGGCGGCGGTCCGGCAACGGTGAGGCGAAGACCTCCGGCAGGTCGACGAGGATGAAGCCGTGCCTCTGGGCTATGTCCCGCAGCATCCGCTGGACCCCGGTGGTGGCTTGGGGAGCGCTCAGGAAGCAGAGGGTTGCGTAGGAGGCGGCGTCGATCTCTGCCCGGGCCGCCCGCCGCGCCTCTTCCAGATCCCCCAGTCCCCTCCAAGCCCGGGCGAGGAGCCTCCACGAGGCCGGACAGCTCCCGCCGTCCAGCTCCAGCATCTCCCGGGCGACGGTCGCAGCGCCTTCGAAGTCTCTCCGGTCCAGCCGATCTCCAGCCTCTCTATAGAGGGAATGCCAGAGCGCCACCCCGTCCCCGGGCAGCCGGACCGGCGGCTGGCGCGTCTCCCAGTCGGCGAGGTTGACCTCCGGGACGACGAGGACGACAGGGATACGGACTGTCCGCGCAAGGAACGCGATCGTGTCGAGCGCCTCTTCGGCAGAACGGCGGAGCCTCTCCTGAGCGAAGCGGAGCGGTCCTTGGATCCTCTCGTCCCGCAGGGCGAGGGCGTACCGCTGCCGCGCCTCGACGGACGGCGCATAGGGCGAGACCTCCGGAGTCTCCAGCAGGTTCCAGTTGTTCCCCACGAAGAGGACCAGGACGTCCGGATTGATCTGGAGGGAGGCTTGCACGGTTTCGACGAGAGTGGGGAGGCGCTCGTTCGTCCGGGCAAGGTCGACGACTTCGAAGTTGTTCTCTCCACCCACGGCCCGGAGCTGCGCCTCCAGAACCCGGGCCGGGGTGAGGTGGGGAGCGTAGAGATAGCCGGCGGCCACGGACTCCCCGAAGAAGCAGACCCGGAGGGGAAGCTCGGCCTTCTTGGGGACCAAGACCTTGGTGGCGGCGTAGTGGTCCCCCAGAGGAAGGGGATCGGGGCGGACGAAGACCCGCTCTCCGTCGATCTCCCGGGGCTGCCAGATGCTGATGGGCTCGGGGCCACGGCGGATGGGGCGGGGGGGATCGGGCGGGGTGGTCTTCCCGACCAGGTTCTCCATCTGGAGGAGCCGGGCGGTGCGGAGGCCTTCGGGAGTGGCGAGGAGCCGGGCCAACTCGCGGGCGAGATCCTTCACGAGACCTCACCCCCTGTCCCCCTCTCCCATCGCCCTCCCCCCGACC
>DASQEB010000615.1:0-3240 GCA_035633875.1 Thermoanaerobaculia bacterium | reverse complement strand
CTCCCTTCCCCCGGGAGAGGGGGGACCCATACAGACGGGTTTGTAGAGATTGAATTGTGACCTTATGGAGGAGTGGAGATTTCCTCCTTGAGAAAACCGGCTCGGAATCGTTCCCCCTCTCCCGGTTGGGGGGAGGGCGATGGGAGAGGGGGACAGGGGGTGAGGTCCCGGGAGGGGGGCTTTTTAACGCCGCAACCCCGCCGACAACCGCTCCAACCCCGCCCCCACATACTCCGGCCGCACCGCGAACCCCAGGCGGAAATGGCGGGGCTCCTCGAAGAACCGGCCCGGCACGATCGACGTCTCCCGCGTCCGCAGCCAGTCGTGGAGGGCTTGGCCGTCGGCTTCCTTGCGCAGGCGGGGGAAGACCATCAGGGAGCGGTCAGGGACGACGCAGTCCAGCCATTCGGGGTGCCGGTCGAGGAAATCCCGGATCTGGACGAGATTGGGATCGAGGATCGAGCGCGCCCGCTCGGCGAGACGCGGGAGCTGCCAGAAAGCCGCGACGGACAGCGACTCGCTCGGGAACGGACCCACCGATCCCATGGCGTCGTTCACCCGCCGGATGCGGTCGGCGACCTCCGGCGCGGCGAGGATCCAGCCGCAGCGCAGCCCCGAAAGGCCATAGCTCTTGGTGAGGCTGTTCGTGGCCACCACGTGCGGCCCCAAATGGGCGTGGCTCGGCGGTCCGTCCGGAACGGCGATGTCCCGGTAGACCTCGTCCACCACGAGCAGCGCCCCGGCGTCCGCCGCATGCCTCCCGATTTCCGCCATCTCTCCGGGCGGGAGGATCACGCCGGTCGGATTGTGGGGATCGGTCATCACCACGAGGCGGACCCGGCCGCCCGCCAGAGCCCCACGGATCTCGTCCGGGTCCGGCCGCCAGCCGTCCTCGAAACGCCGGGCGAAGCGGCGGACCCGGGCGCCCACGAGCGAGAGCGCCGCCAGGATCGGCTCATACGTCGGCTGCTCCACCAGCACCTCGTCCCCCGGCTCCACGAGAGCCACGAACGCCAGGAAGTTCGCCCCCGACGTGCCCTGACCGAGCACCACCTGCTCCGGATCGGTTCCATACCGCTCCGCGATCGCCGCGAGCAGGGGCCTGTAGCCGTCCTTGTCCGGGGAATTGACCACGACGTCCCCGGGATCGAAGACGAAATCCTCCCGGGAGCAGGCCAGCAGACCGCTGTTCGCAAGATTGTACCGGGCCGCGGCGTGCTCCTTGGCCCAGCGCATGTAGACGCTGCCTTTCATGGGGGGAGAGGATAGCTCACCGGGTGAAGATCCCGTTTGGTGCCGCCGCACACCTTGGCAGGGCGCGTAGAGACGCCCCAGTCGATCATCGAGATCCTCCCGGAGTCCTCCAATGGCGGGGCGTCTCTCGAAGGGTATGCCGCCGATCTGGCAACCGGGTTTGAACAGGCCCGGCGGCCTCCCTTCAGATTTCCGGCCAGGTCGATGAGGTCCGGGGTGATTTGCCAGGGAAACGGTCTGCCCTCCGAAGAGACGCCCACTGGACGGTGAACGTTCCCGGAGCGCCCCCGGCCACCACCGCGGGCGCCTCCCGGCAGTCAGCGCACTCGCTGACCGCAAACACCGAGGTTTCGGGCTTGGGGACGGCCGGCGCCTTGGCGGGCGCTGCCAGGAGCGAAACGGCGAGCAGGGCTGGCATGATCATTCCTCAGATCCTCCAGGACGACCTCAAGTGGGCACTGGGCCTGAAGCGCGGAACACCCCGCAGTCCAACGTCGGCGATGACATGGCGATGATCGGCCCGCACTGCCTCAAATCTGCCCGTATCGTTTCAAGAACTCCTGCATTCGATCGTGCTTCTTCCACTCGTCTTCCGCGCTTGTATCCTTCCTCATTCTCCCCTCTTCCACACGTTCGGCCTGCTTCATCCAGTCCTTCTGGCCTTTTTTGATCTGCTCGATCCATTTGGTGGATGACATGCGGTGGACGTCCAGAGGATTGTGAAGGATCGTCGGCGGAAGATTCTGCTCGGCGAGGAGCCGGTTGAGAACGAGCCGGTTGGTGCGGCTGTTGTAGTCCACAAACGGATGAAGGTTCTCGAGCTGGCGGTGTGTGCGAGCGATCACCTCCATCTTGTCATCCTCCGACTCGGCCTCGTCAATCGACTTGTAGTGCCCCCCCAGCACGCTGTCGATTTCACCAATGGGATCCTCGACATCCCGCAACACCACGGCGGCTGAGTGCTCCTGCGTCTCGGGATGCTCATAATCGGGATCGAACTTCTTTACGTAGGGGTCCTTCTCGGACGAGAGCGTCGAGATCGGGTCCAGGAATTCATCGTAGCGGAGCGCCAACTCCCCCTTGCGAGGGTAGGCCCCCATATCCCCTGGCTTTGCGATCCTCTTGCGCAACTCGAGGTAGTCCTCGACATTGAACTGCCGGCCGAAGGTGGAGCTGACATAGCGGTCGGCCTCCATCATGCGCTTGTTGTACTCGGGATCGGGTCTGCGCCCATGGAATCCCTTGACGTACACATTTTTGCCATGATGCTGATGCCGCCCATCGATGTGCTCCCGCCACTTGTCCTCCGGCCCCAGGGTATCGTAGATCGCCTGGGGTTTCTTGAACCCGAGAAGGGTCTTCGCCATCGACTCCTGCTCCGCTTCCTCTTGTTCGCGCTGCTTCCGGAGGCGGGGACGACCGCGCTCCCGCTGCTTCACCATGCGAGCCTCGGCGGCCTCCGCGGCGCGGCGCCGCATCTCCTTGCGCGTCTCTTCGTCACCGTTTCTCTGGATGACGCCCTGGCTCGGGCTGGAGACCGATGGCGCCGGCGGACGATGGATCCGGATGGAGGTGAAATCGTGACCGAACCGGGAAGCCCTTTCGATCTCCCCGCCCCGCTCCTCCCCATGGCTCGCCGCCGCGCCGGCCGGCCCCGCTCCCTCCACCGGCGGCGTGGTCGCGGCAAAGGCTCGCGGAGCAGACCTCGAAGCCGCCTCTGGAGAGGGTGTTGGGGTGGGAGGTGTCCGAAGCCTCTGACGACTCATGTCGCTCTCCGTCTTCGTGTTCCGTCTGGTGGACCGGCCAACAGCCTAGCACGAAGAGCCTCAGGAGCCGCGGGAGCTCCACCCTGCAGTTCCCCGGTAGGGGCGAGGTCAGCCCGGGGTGGACGCTGGAACCCGGGTTGGCCGGCCCCGTCACAGCAGGATTGAGGGGTTTAGTACAGGGGTTCCCTGGGAGCGCCGGCATCCCTGCCGGCCTTCTTAC
>DASQEB010000614.1:0-7997 GCA_035633875.1 Thermoanaerobaculia bacterium | reverse complement strand
ATCACGAGCGCGTAGGCGTAGTGCAGCACCTCCGAGGAGACGAGCCATGGGAACCACAGGCCCAGCACGCCGCGGGCCTCCGGATTCGACCATCCGAGCGCGTAGATCTGGAAGGCCTGGGCCAGGTGCTCGGCCCAGTGGGCCAGCACGACGACCATGAAGAGCTGCAGCGCCCGCTCATGCCAGACGCTGTTCAGACGCTCCAGGATCGTGACTGGCTCGGCGCTCCCTCTTCCGTGTGCCGCGGAGATCGTGACGTCCATGCTCGCTCCCTTCTTGTGTACAGGCTCCCGCTTTCTCCACCGCCTACTTTTAGAGAGTGCCTGAAGAACCCAAAGAGTGACATCCCGGTGAAACGTTCTCCCCCGTCTTCCGTCTATCCTCTTGGAGATGACGACGGCGTTCGAGACCACCGCCGCGAGGTACCAGAAGAAGGTCTACTCCTTCGCCCGTTCCCTTCTGTCCAGCTCGGAAGAGGCGGAGGACGTGACCCAGGAGGTCCTTCTACGCCTGTGGCGCCACCAGCGGCGCCTGGACGAGGAGCGCCTGGGTTCGTGGGTGCTGCGGGTGACCCGCAACGCCTGCTACGACCTGCTCCGGAAGCGCCGGGCGGCGCCGGCGCTCACGAAGGCCGAGAGCCTGGACGGCGAGGACGCGCGGGAGATTCCCACGGCCGAGCCCGACCCGGAGAGCCGGGTGCAGGCCTCCGACTTCCGGCGCCGCCTGACGGACGCTCTGGCCGGCCTCGGGGAGCCGTACAAGAGCGTCGTCCTGCTGCGCGAGGTCCAGGGTCTCTCGCACCGGGAGATCGGGGAGATCCTCGACATTCCGGAGGTGACCGTCCGGGTCCATCTCCACCGGGGACGCAAGAAGCTCCGGGAGCAACTCCGGGAGGTGTATACGCCATGACGCGATTCGAAGAGCTGCGATGCGAGGAGGTCCTGGACGTCCTCGAGCCCTGGCTGGACGGCGACCTGCCGCCCGACGAGGAGGCGCGGGTCCGGGTCCATCTGGACTCCTGCCCCTCCTGCACGGCGGAGCTTGCCCTCGCCCGAGCCATCCAGAGCGAGCTGCGCTCCCTGCCCCTCCCTGACTGCCCGCCGGAGGTCCTGGAAAGGGTCCGGCGCGCCCGAGGGGGCGAGGTGATCCCGTTCGGCCAGCCGGAGCGGCGGACCTCGCGCCCCTTCCGGGCCGCCCTGGCGGCGGCGATGCTGGCTGCCGCCGTGGGGGCCTCGGTCTTCTTCCTCCCTCCGTTCCGCAACGAGGAGCCGGACTCCGAGGAGGTGGCCCGGGCCGCCGAGGAGGCGCGGTACGCCCTGGCCTACATCGGCCAGGTGAGCCGCCGAGCCGGCCTCACCCTCCGCGATCACCTGGAGGCTGAGCCGGTCCGGCCCTAGAGGAGACTTTCAAGATGCGCACGCGAATCATCGTTCCCCTCGTCCTGATGCTCTTCCTCGGCGGCTCGGCCGGCTGGGCGCAGCAGAGACTGTCGGACCAGCCCGGGTACGTCTCGGTCGAGCAGTTGGACCTCTTCCCCCGGGAGGACCTGAGCGTCGAGATCAACCTGGAAGGCGCCCTGCTGCGCATGGTGGCGGCGGCGACCCGCGGGGAGGATCCCGGCTTCGCCCAGGTGATCTCGAACCTGAAGGGGATCCAGGTGCAGGTGTTCCCCCTGACCGGCGTGGAAGAGGGTGCGGTCCGGACGAAGATCGGACGCGCCGTCCGCCTGCTCGAGGACCGGGGCTGGAAGGCCACGGTCCGGGTGCGGGAGAAGGACGAGGAGAGCTACATCTATCTCAAGGAATCCGGCGATCAGATCCTCGGGCTGACCGTGCTGGCCTTCACCGCCGGCGAAGAAGCAGCCCTGATCAACATCGTCGGGAAGCTCGACCCGGCGCAGCTCGAGCGGCTCGGCCAGAGCTTGGACATCCCTCAACTCAAAAGAGTCCCGGCCGGTGGCAGGAAACCGGAGTGATCGGAGACAAACCATGAAGCGGAACACGCTGTCGGCCGCCCTTCTCCTCTCCCTGACCCTTCCCTTCGCCGGGTGTGCGGATGCACCCTCGGCCGATTCCGTGCGCTGGGAGATTCAGCAGAGAATCCCGGAAGCCCGTTTCGAGACCGAGGAGCACATCCGCCTCGGCCGGCTCACCCTGGGGCTGATCAAGGGTCTCCTCCGCCTCGTTCCGAACGCCGACGAGGGCGCGGCCGTCGTCCGCGAGATCCATCGCCTCGAAGTGGCCACCTGGCGCGTCCACGGCCTGTCGGACCTCGACCGCCTCCCGAGCCAAACCCGTTTCGAGGACCAGCTCTCCCGCTCCGGATGGGCGATGACGGTCAAGGCGAAGGACGGAGAGTCCCGGTCCTGGCTCTTCACCCGCAGCAACGGCGAGGGGTCGATCCGCAACCTTCTGGTGGTGGACCTGAACGGCGACGAGCTCTCCGTCGTCCGCCTCGATGGGCGGCTCGACCGCGCCTTCGCCGAAGCCATCGCGGAGCGTCCCCGGGAGGCGGCCCGGATCGCCAGCGGGGAGTAGGGGCCCGGCGGTTTCCTTTCTCCCCGTTGACGTGTCCAACGGGTTGGAGGAAGCTCGACGTATGCACCCTGCTCCGCTCCCCCTTTACCGGGATCCCCGCACCTACCAGATCCTGGTCCTCTCGTCCCTCCTGGTCTATGGCGTCGCGTGGCTGGACCTGGAGGTGCGCCCGGGGCAGGCGCTCCTCCTGCTGTCGACCGTCCTCCTCACCCAGTACGCCTGCACGAGGATCTGGCGCCTGCCTGCCTTCGATCCGCGCAGCGCCCTGATCTCCGGACTGTCGCTCTGCCTGCTCCTGCGCGCCAACTCGCTCCTGCTGGCCGTTGCGGCCGCCGTGATCACCATCGCCAGCAAATTCGTGATCCGTCTCCGGGGCAAGCATGTCTTCAACCCCACGAACTTCGGGATCGTGGCGATGATGCTCGCGACCGGGGGGCAGGTCTGGGTCTCCCCGGGGCAGTGGGGGAACGCCGCCTACTTCGCCTTCCTCCTGGCATGCCTCGGCGGGCTCGTGGTGAACCGGGCGGCGCGGAGCGACGTCACCTACGCGTTCCTCGCCTTCTACCTGGCCGTCCTTTTCGGCCGCGCGCTCTGGCTCGGCCAACCCCTGGCGATCCCCCTCCATCAGCTCGGAAGCGGGGCGTTCCTGATCTTCACCTTTTTCATGATCTCGGACCCCAAGACCACCCCCGACTCCCGGACGGGGCGCGTCCTCTTTGCCCTGATGGTGGCTCTCGGGGCCGGGTTCGTCCACTTCGTGCTCTACCGCCCGAACGGCCTGCTGCTCTCGTTGGCCTTCCTTTCCCCGATCGTCCCGCTCCTCGACCGGCTGCTGCCGGGCAAGCGGTACGCCTGGCGGCGGGCCCGGCCCGAAATCCCAGAAACCCCTCTCCTCGAAGAAAGGAGATTCGCGTGAAACGGCTCCAGCTTCTCCTCGCGATCGCGGTCCTGGCGGCGTCCACCGGGACCGCTCTGGCCTTCTGCGGCTTCTACGTCGCCAAGGCCGATACGAAGATCTTCAACAAGGCCTCCCAGGTGGTCCTCGTCCGTGACGGCGACCGGACCGTCATGACCATGGCGAACGACTTCAAGGGAGACCCCAAGGAATTCGCCGTGGTCATCCCCGTGCCCACCTTCCTCCAAAAGGGGCAGATCCATGTGGCCGACAAGGGCCTGATCGATCATCTCGACGCCTACTCGGCACCGCGCCTCGTCGAGTACTACGACGAGAACCCCTGCGAGCGCAGACTCGAAGCTCTGGCAGCCCCCTCCGCACCGGCCGCAGGGGCTGCAGGAGACGCCACCTCAGCCCGCGCCAAGAGCCTCGGGGTGACGGTCGAGGCGAAGTACACGGTGGGCGAGTACGACATCCTGATCCTCTCGGCCAAGGAGAGCCAGGGGCTGGAGACCTGGCTGGTCGAAAACGGCTACAAGATCCCCCAGGGGGCCTCGCGCGTCCTCGGCAGCTACATCAAGCAGGGGATGCGGTTCTTCGTGGCGAAGGTGAACCTGGAGGAGCAGTCAAAGCTCGGCTACTCCTACCTGCGGCCGATCCAGGTGGCCTACGAGAGCCCCAAGTTCATGCTCCCCATCCGGCTCGGGATGGTCAACGCCGACGGCCCTCAGGAGCTCTTCGTCTTCGCCCTCACCCGCAAGGGCCGGGTGGAGACCACGAACTACCGCACCGTCCGGCTCCCCTCGGATCTGGACGTCCCTCTCTTCGTCAAGGCCGAGTTCGCCGACTTCTACAAGGCGATGTTCACCCAGCAGGTCAAGAAGGAGGACATGCGGGCGGTCTTCCTGGAGTACGCCTGGGACATGTCCTGGTGCGATCCGTGCGCGGCGGATCCGCTGTCCAGCGAGGAGCTCCGCAAGCTCGGCGTCTTCTGGGTGGGTGACGGCGCCCCCACCCGGGGCTTCGGCGGGGGAGCGCAGGACGTGTTCGTCACCCGGCTCCACCTGCGCTACGACGGGGCGCACTTCCCCGAGGACCTCGTCTTCCAGGAGACCGGAGACCGGCAGAACTTCCAGGGGCGCTACATCCTGCGTCACCCCTGGAAGGGCAAGGACACCTGCCAGGAGGCCCGCGCCTATCGGAGAGAGCTTCCCAGGCGCTTCGAGCGCGAAGCCCAGACCCTGGCCTCGCTCACCGGCTGGGACGTCAACAAGATCCGCGGCAAGATGAACCTCAAGGCCAGCGGCCCGGCCGAAAGTGACGAGCCCTGGTGGAAGAGCATCTGGAACGACTAGGGGACCCTCACCCGGGCCGGCTCCAGATCCTTGACCGCCGGCCCCTCGATCACCTTTCCGTCGATTCCGAAGCGGCTGCCGTGGCAGGGGCAGTCCCACGTCTTCTCGGACGAGTTCCAGTGGACGATGCACTGCGCGTGCGTGCAGACCGGCGAGACGGCATGGACGGTGCCCGACTCGTCCCAGTACACCGCCATCCTCTCCCCCTCCATCTGCACCACTCTTCCCTGGCCGGCGGGGACCTCCGAGAGATCCTTCACCCGCGGGATCTCGAGGCGGTCCTTGACGAACGACGACGCCGCCTGGACGTTGAGCTTGGCAATCTCAGGGATGGCGGTCAGCGGCCGGATCCGTGACGGACGGTACAGGCCGGCCCAGGGATTCCCCCGGCCGAGGGCCAGGTCCGCCAGAAGCATTCCGCCGAGAGTGCCGAACATCATCCCCGTCCCCGAGTAGCCGGTCGCGAGGAAGATCCGGGAGGAGGTGAGCGACTCGCCGATCAGCGGCAGGCCGTCGGGTGGATCGTAGAGCTGGGCCGACCAGCGGTGCTCGACGGACTCGACGTTCCAGTGCCGGCGCACGTACTCCTCGAGCTTGAAGTAGCTCGCCGGAGGCTCTCCCTCGTCACCGACCTTGTGGTCCTGGCCGCCCACGATCAGGAGGTCCCCCCGGCCGGTGGGCTGTTTTCGGGTGTAGTTGTAGGGCTCCGCGGTGTCGAAGAAGAGCCCGTCCGGGACCTCCTGATCGCGGAGGCGGACCGCCAGGACGTAGGAGCGCAGCGGCTCGAGCTCGGCATGCAGCAGGGTGAAGCCCGCCGGCGTGTGCGTGGCGAAGAGGACTCGATCCGCGAAGACCGTGCCGCGGTCCGTCTCCACCCTGCAAGGCTCGCCGTCGTGGGCGTCCACCACGCGGGTCCCCTCGTAGATCCGCATGCCGGCCTCGGTGATCTTGCGCGCGAGCCCGGCGAGGTAGGCCGTGGGGTGGAAGCGCGCCTGATCCTCGAAACGGACCGCTCCGGCAACGGGGAACGGCAGGGGAACCTCGCGGACGAACGTCGCGGGCATCCCGACCGAACCGGCCGCCTCGGCCTCCCGCTGCAGGTCGGCCACCTTCGTCTCCAGCTCCGTGTAGAGGTAGGCGGGGATGCGGGTGAAGTCGCAGTCGATGCCGTCCTCCTCGACGAAGGAGGCGATCCGCTCCAGGGCGACCCGGGAGGAGTCGACGACCATCCGGACATCCTCCCGGTTGAAGCTCGAGATCAGCTCCCGGAAACGGCGGTCCGGCACCTGGGTGACGTGGGCCGTGGTGCCTCCGGTGGTCCCTGAGCCGATCCGCCCCTGCTCGATCACCGCCACCTGCCGTCCCTCCTGCACGAGCAGGCGGGCGGCCGTCAACCCGGTGATCCCGGCGCCGACGACGGCCACCTCCACGCGCGCCTCCCCTTCGAGGGGAGGATGCGGCGGGATCTCCCGGGTCGCGTGCCAGAGGGTCTGCCGGGTGTCCTCGCTCATGATGCCTCCTTTCACGAGGAGGGTGACGCAAGCGAGATGCCAGAACGACCACCTGATCAGTTGATGTAGCCCAGAGCCCGGAGCTCGTTCAGCAGCTCTTCGTCCGCGCCGGAGGAGCGGGCGCGCCCCCCTTCCTCCCTCACGCCCCAGGAAGGGACCTTGCGCAGGGGATGGGTGCGGCGGAATTCCGCGTTGAAGAGCGAGGTCCAGGGCCGACCCGCGAAGTCCTCCCCCACCGGCAGACCGAGGCCGTAGAGGATCGTCGGAGCGATGTCATGGATGTGGATGCCTTCCAGGTGCGCCTCCGGGTCGATATCGGGCCCGGCGGCGAGGAAGATTCCGTGCGTGGTGCGGGTGTGGGTGCCCGAGATCCGGCCGATGCTCTCGATCGCACCCTGGAAGGGCTGGCCGTGGACCAGAAGAGTCCGCGTCCTGACCCTCTCCAAGAGGACCGCGGCGACGAGGTCTCCCTCCTCCCCCCTGCGAGGCCGCGCGTCCCGGACGAGGAGGACCGGCTCTCCTCGCTCGTTGGTCACCCCGGCGAGGTCGGACACGAGACGGCGGCGCAATTCTTCGCGCTCCTCGGGCCGGACCCGCCCTCCGGGCTCCCGCCCGGCGAGAGAGAAGCGCAGCACCTTGGCACGGCGGAACGGCGGGGTGCCGTAGGTGTAGACCTGGGTGCGGGAGAAGTCGACCCCCTCGCCCTGGCGCACGAGGTAGCCGAGCCGCTCCAGGAGGACGTCCATGTCGAAGAAGACCTTGATCTCCTCCCGCGGGGCGGCGTGGAAGCCGTGGTCGGAGAGGACCAGGACGTTCGTCCCGGGCGGCGCCGCGGCGAGAATCCGGCCGATCTCCCGATCGACCGCCTCGTAGATGCGCGGGACCTGATCCCGATGGGCCGCCAGCTCCTCAGGGTCGACCCCGGGAAAGCGCTCGGGCTCGAAATGCTTCCAGTGGTTGTGGCTGACGATGTCGGGGCTGCGAAAGTACGCCAGGATCAGATCGAACCCCTCGCGGACGAGCTTCGCCGCCGAGCGGGCCATCACCAGGTCCCGAAGCTCCGGCTCCTCGTCGAGGAACCGCCCGGGATCGGCCTTGGCCGCCTTCAGGCATCCAAGGAAATCGGGAAGATACCCGGCCGGCGAAACGCGGTTCTCCAGGTCCAGGAGGGCCCGATCGGTCACCACCACGCCATTGACGTCCTCCGCAGGCCAGGAGCCCCACCATCCGAGCACGGCCACCCTCCGCCCCGCGCGCGTGAGCATGTTCCACAAGGCCGGGACCTTGCGCACCTCCGAGGAGATCGGCACGTCGCCCTGGGGGGTCGGCACGACGAAATCGGTGATGCCGTGCACCGGCGGCGTCACGCCGGTCGCGATCGTCGTCCAGATGACGGGGGAAGAGTTGTAGGCGGTCCGCAGAGTTGCGGCCACCCCGCGGTCGGCGAGCGTTTTGAGATGGGGGAGCCTGCTCTCGCTCCAGAGGCGATGGATCACCTTCCACTCCCCTCCGTCGATACCGATCACGAGCAGGGGAGGACGCGCCGAAGAGGACGCCGGACGCTCCACCGCCATGCCGAGGGCGAGAGCAGCTCCGAGAAGGAACAGCGACAGCAGCCCGGTCTTGGTGGTCACGAGCGGAGACTCTACGGGAACGGGACCGGCGCGGCAAACGGCCGGAAAACGACGGCCCCCGTTTT
>DASQEB010000613.1:0-6432 GCA_035633875.1 Thermoanaerobaculia bacterium | reverse complement strand
GGCAACTCGCCCAAAAGTCGTGGATCTCTCCCTGTTCAAAGACCAGATTCGTGCCGAGGCGCGGCGCAACCGCGACGCGCGGCAGAGCCGCTAGGAGGTCGCCCATGAAGACGCTCATTCGTAAGATGTCGCTCTACCTGCCGGTTGGGGGCCTCCTCGTGATCCTGGGCGCCGGGACTCTCTCGGCCTTCGTCCTCTTGAGCCCGGCGCGCACCTGGGACAGCGATCCGACGATCATCGTCGACCAGCGGGGGCTTGCCAGCATCAACGATGGGGATGGCGGAGCCACCCGGACGGTCAACGCGATCGTTTCGTCCTCTGCCTGGAACGGCACTCTGGCCGGGACCGTGATCAATGCACAGAAAGGAGACGTCACCGGCATCTCGCAGGGCGACGGAACCCCCATGCTGACCTTCACGGACCCGTTCGGTGCCTGCACGGGGAGTTGTCTGGCCGCGACCTTCATCAACCAGTACAGCCAGCGCTCCGACGGGAGCTACAGAATTACCGACGCAGACGTCATCACCAACACGTCTCACCAATGGACCTCGCAGGGTGAGGACCCGAACGGTTCCGGCTGCTCGAACGAGTATTATGTCGAGGGCGTGATGGTCCACGAGGCGGGGCACGTTCTGGGCGTCGATCATTCCAGCGTGCCCGGCGCGACGATGCAGCCGACCACCGGCGCCTGCAACAACTCCTGGGCCACCACGGAGACGGACGACCGGGAGGCCATCCTCTGTCTCTACCGTCAGACCAGGCTCAACGGATCCGGGTCTACGTTCGCGGGCCGGCGGTTCGCCGATTTGATCTGGGACGTTCGATGCCCCACAACCGCATCGGCGAATGTGGACATCTTCCGCGACGGTGTGAAGATCGTCACCACATCGAACGGCGGCGGGTACTCGGAAATGTTCTTCAGCAGCGCAACCAGCGCCAACTACTGGGTGTGCAAAGCGGGCTCGACGACCTGGTACGAGACGGCGACCTGCTCGACCGTGATCACGGTGTTCTTCGAGTAGCTGCCGAAAGTCGAGCGGGGACGAAGAGCCCCGGGCTGGTGTCCCGGGGCTCTCGCTCGCCGACTATCTTCCTGCCACTTCCCCCAGCGCCTTCTTCCGAGCCGCCTCGAACTCATCCCCCGGGTTCCACGCGGGCATCTTCGTCTCCTGCGCGATCGCCAGGCCGGCGTAGAAGCCCAGGCGGGCGTCCTCGATCATCCCCTCGTAGGTCCAGTTGGGGTCGTACTCGTCGCTCGGCTGGTGGTAGTTCTTGGCTTCCCATTCTTCAACCTGCTGCTTGCCCCAGCCGGCGGGCTTGCCACGGAACTCGGTGCCCTGGTCCAGGTAGATGGCCGGGACTCCGATCTTCGCGAAGTTGAACTGGTCGGAGCGGTAGAAGAAGCCCCGGTCTGGGAACTGGTCGCCCAGGAGCTTGCGGTCCTGGCGGGCGGCCAGGGTCTGGACGATCTGGTCCAGGGAGGACTTGCCGAGGCCGATGAAGGTGAGGTCGGCCGTGCGGCCGAGGACGTTGCCGCCGTCGTAGTTGATGTTCGCCGCGATCTTGCCCGGCGGGAAGGTGGGGTGCGCGGCGTAGTACGCGGAGCCCAGCAGGCCCTGCTCCTCGGCAGCCACGAAGGCCATGAGGATCGAGCGCCGCGGGCGCTCCGGCAGCTCGGTGAAGGCCCGGGCGATGGCCAGGAGCTGGGCGCAGCCGGCGGCGTTGTCCACGGCGCCGTTGTAGATGCGGTCGCCGGTCGAGTCCGGCTCACCCACGCCCAGGTGGTCGTGGTGGGCGCTGTAGATGACGACCTCGTCTTTGAGCTGCGGGTCGCTGCCCGGCAGGAGGCCGAGGACATTGGCGGTCTTCTTGCGGGCGATCTTGTTGTCCAGGGTGAGCGAGGTGGTGATCCCGAGGGGCACGGGCTTGAACTCGCGCTTCTTCGCCTGCTCGACGAGCTTCGCCAGATCGTGGCCGGCCGCCGCGAAGAGCTTGCGGGTGGCGTCCTCGGTGGTCCAGGCCTTGACCTGGAGACGGGGCTCCTTGCCGGCCGGCAGCTCGAACTGCTCGCCGGTCCAGGAGCTCTGGACGACGTTCCAGCCGTAACCGGCCGACGGGGTGGTGTGGATGATGATCGCCCCGGCGGCCCCCTGCTGCGCCGCGCTCTCGTACTTGTAGGTCCAGCGGCCGTAGTAGAGCCGGCGGTTGCCGTCGAAAAGCTCGGGGTCCCAGTCGGGATCGTTGTTGAGCATGACCAGGACCTTGCCCTTCAGGTCCGCGCCCTTGTAGTCGTCCCACTTGTGCTCGGGCGCCTGGATGCCGTAGCCCACGAAGACCAGTTCGGCGTTCTGGAGGACCGACTTGTCCGTCTGGACGCCGCTGGCGGCGATGAACTCGTCCCAGTAATTCAAGGGCACGGTCTTTCCGCCGCCGGCGCGGAGCTCCCAGGTCTTGGGGACCTGAGCGGTGATGGAAACGATGTCGAACGGCTGCTCCCAGCTCCCGTTCGGTCCGCCGGGCTGGAAGCCGAGGGATTCCAGGGTGGCGGCGAGGTAGAGCCGCGCCAGCTCGTCACCCCGGCTGCCCGGGGCCCGGCCCTCGAGGAGGTCGTCCGCCAGGAGCCGGATCGGCGCCTCCAGGGCGTCGCGGTCGATGGCCTTGGCTGCAGTCTCGGCGGTGGGTGGCAGGGGGAGGTTGGCCTGGGCTCCGGCCAAGGCCGGAAGAAGGGCGAGAAGCAGGATGGCCACCCTCCCCCCGATGATTCCTGTCTGTCGTGTTTGATGTTTCATGGAAGTAAAACCTCCAGGGTCGTGTCGGTCGGATGGATGAATGTACCAGATTAGGCGGGGTGCCGGCCTTGCGGCCCGGCCCCTCCCACGCTATGGTTCCCTTGGGGGCGAGCCGGCAATGATGCTCAAAACGACGATCCGCGACTGCCTGTTCCTCAATTGGGCGCTGCCGGCCGAGGCCGTTCCGGAGCCGCCTCCGCCACTGCGCTATCAACTCCATTCCTGGCAGGGGCAGGACTACGTCCTCGCCTCCGCTGTCTTGTTCTACCAGGACGCGATTCGTCTCAGGGCCCTGCCGTTCGTCCGGCTCTGCTACCCGCAGCTCGACCTGCGCCTGGCCGTGCTGGACGATGAGGGGGTCCCCTCGGTGTTGTACCCCAAGATGCTGACCCCCGCCTGGGTGGTGCCCGGGGCGCGGCTGATGACCCACCAGCCGGTCTCGAAGGCGCGCCTCGATTTCCCCCGGCCGTCCCGGGACGTGAACGGCGGTCCATGGCACTGGCGCGTGGAGAGGGACGGGATCTTGAAGGTGCGGGCGTGGCCGGACAGCCCGGCGGTGGGGGAGGGGCCGCGCCTGGGCTCGTGGGAGCAGGTGGTGCGCTATTTCCTGGAGCGCCCCCGGGGATATGTCGAGGACTCCGGCGTGCTCCACCGCATCGAGTTTCGCCACCCCCAGGTCGCGGTCTGGCCGGTAAAGGCCGAAGTCGCGGAAGACGGCCTGCTGGCCCGCCTGCTCCACCTCGCCTCGGGCGCCGGATGGCCCGGCCTCCACTCGGCGTGGCTCTGCCCGGAGATCCCCTTCGCCTTCGAGCTGGGGATCGTCCCCAAGATAGCCACGGCCCCCGCCATGCCCCAGCCCGCGGCCAGCCGGGTGGCCGTCTACCGGCGGGCGGACGTCCTCAAGCCTCCCGCGGATTCGGGGGAGGGCGTCTCGAACGAAAGGCGCCGGGCGGCGTGCTAGCATCCCGGGCATGAACCCGACGCCTCCCTCGCAACGACGGCCACAGCGCATCGCGGTCCTCCCGGGAGACGGCACCGGCAAGGACGTGACCGCCGAGGCGGTCAAGGTCTTGAACGCCGCGGCCGAGACCTGGGATCTCCCCCTGGAGCTGAAGCAGTTCGACTGGGACGCCGACCGGTACCTCGCGACCGGCGAGACCCTTCCCGAGGGGGCCCTCGACGACTTTCGGGACAACTACTCCGCCATCTTCATCGGCGCCTACGGGGACCCCCGGGTGCCGGACATGAAGCACGCGGCGGACATCCTCCTGGGCATCCGCTTCCGGATGGACCTGTACATCAACCTGCGGCCGGTAAAGCTCTATGACGCCCGTCTCTGCCCGCTCCGGGGCAAGACGGAGAAGGAAGTGGACTTCGTCGTCTTCCGGGAGAACACCGAGGGTGCCTACGTCAACGTCGGCGGCAATTTCAAGAAGGGCACGCCGGACGAGGTGGCCGTCCAGGAGGAGGTCCACACCAGGAAGGGGGTCGAGCGCATCATCCGCGCCGCCTTCGAGTACGCCGTCCAGCATGGCCGCCGCGAGGTGTGCATGAGCGACAAGTCGAACGTGATGCGCTACGGGCACGACCTCTGGCAGCGGGTCTTCGCCGAGGTCGCGGCCGAGTACCCGCAGATCCAGTCGCGCCATCTCTTCGTGGACGCCCTGACCATGCAGATGGTGCGGCAGCCGGAGAGCTTCGACGTGATCGTGACGAACAACATGTTCGGAGACATCGTGACGGATCTGGGAGCCGCCCTCCAAGGCGGCCTCGGCGTCGCGGCCTCGGCCAACCTCCACCCGGGCCAGACCTCGATGTTCGAGCCGGTCCACGGCTCGGCCCCCAAGTACGCCGGCACGGGCAAGGCCAACCCCATCGGCGCAATCCTCTCCTCGGCCCTGATGCTCGACTACCTCGGGCACGCCGAGGCCGCGAAGGCCATGGAGGACGCCGTGGCCCGCTCCTTCCGCGACGGCCAGACCACGCCGGACCTCGGCGGCTCGCTCACCACGTCCCAGGTGGGGGATCTGATCGCGCGGGCGGTGGGTCGGGAGGTGGTGGCGCAGTAAGAGGCTTCGCCCCTCGGGGCGGACCCTCACCCCCCGCCCGAGGCGGTACAGAGCGGCCCCATCCGCCCCAGCCCCATCGCGGGCTCATCGCCGCTCCCTTCTATTTTGAACCGTTGTTCGAAATCCGGCCGGGGTCCTATAATGGCCCTTGCGAGCTTGATCGCCCGGAGGATCTTCATGCAGCCCAACGAGTCCGAACTGATCTACGACTGGAACCGCGCCAACGGCCCGGATCTCCGTCCGGCCCGGAAGGTGGAGCTGGACGACGAGACGCTCCGGGACGGGCTGCAATCCCCCTCCGTACGTTCGCCCTCGATCGAGGACAAGGTCCGCATCCTCCACATGATGGTGGACCTGGGGATTGAGTCGGCCGACCTCGGCCTGCCCGGAGCCGGGCCGCACGTGGCGGCGGACGTGGAGGTCCTCGCCCGGGAGATCGCGGACAACCGGCTGCCGATCTTCCCCAACTGCGCGGCGCGCACGGTGATCGCCGACATCCAGCCCATCGTGGAGATCTCCCAGAAGGTGGGGATCCCCATCGAGGCCTCCTGCTTCATCGGCTCCTCGCCCATTCGCCAGTACGCCGAGGGCTGGACGCTCGACCGCATGCTCCGCCTTTCGCGGGAGGCGGTGGAGTTCGGCGTCAAGGAGGGGCTGCCGGTGATGTTTGTCACCGAGGACACGACCCGGGCCAATCCGGACGACCTGCGGCGGCTCTACACCGAGGCCGTGGAGGCCGGGGCCAAGCGTGTGTGCGTGGCCGACACGGTGGGGCACGCGACCCCGAACGGAGCGCGCAACGTGATCCGCTTCATCCGCGCGGTGGTGGACGCGACGGGCGAGGACGTCAAGGTGGACTGGCTTGGCCACAAAGACCGCGGAATGTCGGTGATCAACGCCCTGGCCGCGGCCGAGGCCGGGGCGGACCGCCTGCACGGCACGGCCGTAGGCATCGGCGAGAGGGTGGGCAACTGCCCCATTGACCTCCTCCTGGTCAACATGCAGCTCCTCGGCTGGATCGACCGCGATCTCTCGCGCCTCAAGGAATACTGCCAGCTCGTCTCCGAAAAGACCGGCGTGCCGCTGCCGGACAACTATCCGGTGGTGGGCAGGGACGCCTTCCGCACCGGCACGGGCGTCCACGCGGCGGCGATCATCAAGGCGCGCGCCCGCGGCGACGAGTGGCTGGCCGACCGGGTCTACTCCTCGATCCCGGCGAGCCTCATCGGCAGCCGGCAGGTGATCGAGGTCGGCCCCATGAGCGGCGAGTCGAACGTGGTCTACTGGCTCCAGGAGCGCGGCATCGAGGCCACCCCCGAGCTGGTCAAGGAGATCTTCCAGAAGGCCAAGTCCTCGCTGGCCACCCTGGAAGAGGTGGAGATCCTGGAGATCTGCACCGCGCGCGGCGTCCACCCCGGGGCGCTCCCGGCGCGGGCGCTGCCGTGAGGCTCCTCTCCAACCCAGAGCCCCCAGGGCGCCGTCCGGTCAGCCCAGGGCGGACGCGCTGGGCGATGCAGGAGATCTACGGCCGGTTTTCTGCTGGTAGCTCCGGCAGCCGCGGCGTCCGCGTCATC
>DASQEB010000612.1:0-16959 GCA_035633875.1 Thermoanaerobaculia bacterium | reverse complement strand
CCCGGCGGCGGGCGTGCTCTGGGCGGGGGCGTCGGCGGGCGCGTCAACCGCCCGCGCCGCGTCCCCCGTCGTTGCGGGGGCCTGCTGGCCGCTGCAACCGGCCAGGAGCAGGGACACGAGGGCTGCGAGACAGAACGCCGGAGCAAACGGGCGCCTGGAGCATGGAAGGATCTGCCACATGGAACGACTCCTCTTGCCTTTTAAATCTCGTCGACGAAGGCGGGCTTGAGGCTGCGGAAGAGCCAGAAGCCGGCGGATACTAGCACGGCCGCGACGAGAGCGAGCCTCGCCGCCCCGGGCACCACCACGGCCTCCCCGCCGAGAAATGCCTGGCGGTAGAGCTCCACCAGGGACGTCAGGGGGTTGAGCTCCAGCCAGCCCCGGAACCTCTCCGGCACCAGGGCCAGCGGATAGACGATCGGCGTCAGATAGAACCAGATGTTGAGGACCATACCCAGGAATTGGGCGGTGTCCCGGAAGAAGACGTGGACGGAGGAGAGCACGAGCCCGAGCCCGAGCATCAACCCGGCCTGCAGGGGGAGGGCCAGCAGCAGGAGGGGCAGGCCGCCCCAGGAGAACTCCCCCATCACCAGGAGCGCCGCCACGAACACGCCCGCCGCGATGGCCTGGTGCAGCAGGGCCGCGAGCACCACGGCCAGGACCAGGATCTCCGAGGGGAAGCGCAGCTTCTTGACCAGGCTGGCGTTGTCCGTGATCGCCGTCGAGGCGCGCAGCACCCCCTCGTGGACCGCTGTCCAGGGCAGCAGCCCCCCGAAGAGGAAGAGGGCGAAGTGGGGGGTGCGGGCTCCGAGGAGAGGGACCTTCATGATGGTCGAAAAGACAAACGTGAACAGCGCGAGCTGCCACAGAGGCTGGACCAGCGACCAGGCGAAGCCGAGCACGGACCCGGCGTAGCGTCCCTGGAAGTCGCGCTTCACGAGCTCCCGAAGAAGAAAGAAATGGTGCCGTATCAAGACCGCTCCGATCGGAGGAATCCCCCTCGACCTCCCGCCGAAAACCCCGCTCCCGCCCGCCCTTCCTCGAATTGACAGCCGCTCGAACGGAGGCGTACTATGGGGTCAAACAAACCTGCTATGCCATTCTGACATAGCTAGGCATTCCAGGCAAGACGTATGTCCTCCGTCGAGAAGATACGCCAGATTCAGTTGGTTGGCCGGAAGATCCGGGAGCTCCGCAAGGAGCACAAGCTGACCCAGGTGGAGCTCTCCTCCCGCCTGGGAATCCAGCAGTCGGACCTTTCTCGCATGGAACAGGGGGAGTACCGGGTCAGCCTGGACACCCTCTTCCGCATCCTCGCCGAGTTCAAGATGAGCATCGGGGAGTTTTTTGAGGGCGTGGCGCGGGAGTCGATCACCCCGCGGGACATGAAGCTCGTCCAGGAGTTCAACGCCCTGCCCGACGACGCTCAGCGGGAGGTCGAGGACTTCATTGAATTCAAGCGCGCCCAGGAGCGCACCCAGGGAAAGCGCGAGCCGGGCGGCAGCCCTGTTCGTTCGAACGACGGCTCGCACTGAGGAAAGGGACGGAGGGAGATCTTGATGAGCGAACTTTTCGGAGGGACGGACACCGTGTTCGAGGAGCTGAGGAGCCTCGGGGAGAAGGCCATCCAGGCCGGCCGCCTGGAAGAGGCCGAATCCCTCCTCGACCGGGCTCTGGCCTGGGCGCGGGCCCAAGGCGATCCGCGGCTGACCGATCTCGCGGTCTGCAACCGCTCGGCGGTGCTCATCGAGCTGGGCCGCGGCGAGGGCGAGCTGCCGCGCCTGCGCGAGATCCTGCTGCGCAACGGCGATCCTTCGAGCTGCCGGGTCGCGGCCTACAACATCGCGCGCCACTACGAGCTGACGAAGAACTACAAGAAGGCCCTGTTCTACGCCCGCATCACGCGCGACCGCTCCGAGACACTGGGACGCCGGGACTGGCTCGCCTCGAGCCATAACCTGATCGGCAACACCCTCCTTGCGGAGAGCTTCATCGAGGCCGCCTGCGCGGAGTACGAGAAGGCGCTGTCGCTGATCCCGGAGGAGCCGAGCGCCGCCCGCGCTCAGATCCTGGACAACCTGGGGTACTGCCGCGTCCTGCAGCAGCGCTACAGAGAGGGATACGGACTGC
Source organism: Thermoanaerobaculia bacterium (assembly GCA_035633875.1). Taxonomy (GTDB): domain Bacteria; phylum Acidobacteriota; class Thermoanaerobaculia; order Multivoradales; family UBA5704; genus DATARR01. Next base: position 14,829 of record DASQEB010000612.1, on the reverse strand, counting down.
TCTACGAGAGCCTCTTCTGGCTGCGGCGTCTCGGCGCGCGGCGCCACGAGGTCTCGGTCCGCCTGGACCTCTGCTTCGCACACCTGGAGACGGGCCGCTACCGCAACGCCCGCCACCAGGGCACTGCCGCCCTGCGGCTGGCGGAGATGCTCGGCGAGCGGGACTCCGTCAAGAACGCTCTGTACCTCCTCGGCGAGGCGGCCAATCTGAGCGGCGATGCCGACACCGCCCGGGACCACTTCCTCCGCCTCCAGGAGGACTTCTTCCCCGAGGCCGGGTATCTTCCCGAGTTCCTGCTTGCGGTGGACATCCGCAAGCTCGTCAACCTGCACGCTTAAAGGGTGAGGGCCATGCGTACCCACGGGCGAATCATTCTTTGGATCTGCGGTTTCTTCCTGACCGCTTCCTCCGCCTTCGCCGCGGAGTGGCAGGCCGTGCTCGGGGCCAACGGCGAGGTGTATGTCGCCAAGACCGGAGCGTACGGTCAGCTCTTCCACGGCGTCAGGCCCTCCGACGCCGCGAACCGGGTCCTGGTCCTCGAGGTGACCCCTCCCGGGGAGGCGACTCGGCGGATCCTCGTCCCCGGCACCGACGACACGGAAGAGGAGAAGGCTCCTGCGCTGATCTACGAGGACCGCTCCGAGACCGTCTATCTGGTCTGGCAGAGCCAGTTCTCGATCCACCCCATCCTCCGGCTGACCGCCTACGACGGCGAGTGGTGGCCGAAGCCCCTCGAGATCACCGGCAATCCGTTCGCACCGAAGACCTCTCCCCAGCTCGCGCTCACCCGCGACTCCTACAAGGAGATGGTCACCGAGAACGAGCTCGTGACCCGGCAGCGCACGATCCTTCACCTCCTCTGGGAGGAGGAGAAGGCCGCGGGTGACATGCTCGAGACCTTCTACTCTCCCATCGTGTTCGTCGACGGCGTCTACATCGGACGGAACCCCGTCTTCCAACTCGACGAGCTCCTCCGGAGCGAGGAGGCGGACGCGACGGCCGCCCTCTCGGCGCCGTCCTCCCTCGTCCGCTCTCCCACCATCCAGAGCGGACGGGACGGCCGGACGGTGGTGATCGCCTACGTCTCTTCGATGAGCGGCCGGCTGGTCTCGGTCGAGGTCGACGCCCTCCCCCAGGAGCTGGGCAACATCGCCGACAAGGCCCGCTCCCACATCATCGACCTCGGGCGCGAGCTCCGGGACCTACCGCGGGACCTGCCGTCCATCGCCGGCAAGGCCCGCTCCCACATCATCGACCTGGGCCGGGCCTTCCACCGCGAGATCATCGATTCCGTCGCGGCGCAGGTCTACACCAAGATCATCGAGAGCGACGCGCCCGACATCGAGTCGTTCGCCGACAAGGCCCGCTCCCACATCATCGATCTGGGCGCCAAGCTCTCGGCCCGGGGCCTCAGGAACCCCGGCAAGGTCCCCGCCAAGATCGCGGAGATCGCGAGCTTCGGTCCCGACGAGGAGGGCGGCACCATGCTCCTCCAGGTCCGCGCCGCCTCCAGCCGGCCGGCCCCCCAGATCGACGCCGCCGAGCCGGTGCTCTTCCTGTCCGAGTCGGGCGAGGAGGTCCTGATCGCCTGGCAGGACCACAAACAGAACCGCGTGCTCTATCGTGACAGCAAGGGAGCCGACTGGAACGGGGTCCGGGAGATCAAGCTCTCGGATTCACTGCCCCTCTCCCGGGCCTACGAGGTCCTCCGTCAGCGGGTCCGGAACCGCTGACCTTGCCTGCGAGGTGGCTGGCGGCCCCGACACGGGCCGCCGCCACCTCGGTCCTTCCCGCCTTTCAGACTGTTTCTTTGTCGAGCAGAAGGGGACCGCCCGCGGGACGGGTCTTTAGAACGCGTCCGCCCGCGCGCTCGAGCTCGGCGGCCACGGCGGCCTTCCGCTCCGGGGGGCAGAGGAACGCCAGGCAGCCTCCCCCGCCCGCTCCGCAGGCCTTCCCGCCCCAGGCCCCCTGGGCGAGGGCGCGCGCGAAGAGATCTTCGAGGACGGGGGTGGAGATGCCCTCGGCGAAGCGGCGCCGGTAGCTCCACTCCCGGGTCATCAAGGTCCCCACCCGGGAGAGGTCTCCGGCTTCGAGAGCCGGCGCCAGCTCGGCGGCCACGGCGGCCACCCCCTCGAACAGACCTGTGATCCCGGGCTCGCCCTCCAGCCGACGGCGGACCACCTGCCAGTTGTTGCCCGCCGAAAAGTGGCTCTGCCCCGAATAGACGACCAGCAGGCTGCTCCCGAGCGCGTCGAGATCGACGGCCAGCGGCCGCACGACCTCGCCTCCGGGCAGGGGCCGGATCTCCAGAGCGCCGCCGAGGAGAGCCGGGTAGTGGTCCTGGTTTCCGGTCGGCAGCCCCATCAGCCGCGCCTCGAGGTCGCGGGCCAGGGCCGCCGTCCTCTGGGGGGACGAACGGGGGCGCTCAAGCGCCATTTCCGCCGCGGCGATCAAGGCGACCGCCATGGCCGAGCTGGCGCCCAGCCCTCCACCGCGAGGTGAATCGCTCGCCAGCTCGACCTCAAAGGCCGGAAGCTCCAGCGCGGAGGCGATCACTCCGACCAGCGCCCCCTCAGGCGCCCGGGCGAGCGCACCTGCCGTGGGGGCCTCGACCACGCTCCCTCCCTGGACGACCCTGTAGCCTTCCCCCCTGCGGCGAAAGCGCACGGTCGCGGCCAGATCGACGGCCACGTTGACCGTGCGGGCCTGGGGGTGCAGGAGGCCCAGCGGCCAGATGTCGAGGGTGCCACCGGCCAGATCGACCCGGCACCACGCCCTGGCGGTCACCATGGAAGAAAGCGAGAACAGCGAGGACGGCGACAACCTAGCGCGCGGTCGCCGTCCCTGCCCGCGGAGGCTCCGAGGCTGAATCGTTGAGAGCGAGCACGGCGTCGAACCGGCCCGGCGCCGCCAGATCCCGCGGCATTCCGTGGCGCATGGCGGCCCTCAGCTCGTCCCGGTACGCCCGGAAGGAGGCCAGCTTGTGGCTGGGGATCGGCTCGTCCCGGACACTCTTGAGCGTCAGGGGATCGATCCACTGGTCGTGGTACTTGACCCGGTAGTCCAGGTGGGGACCGCTCGCCAGACCCGTGGCCCCCGTGTAGGCGATGATGTCGCCCTGCCGCACCCGGGCACCGGCACGGATTCCCGGGGCGAAGCGGGAAAGGTGGAGATAGGCGGTCATATAGCCGCCGCCGTGCTTCACCTTCACCACGTTGCCACCGCCCCGGTCCCAACCGGCGGACACCACCGTGCCGTTCGCCGTGACCTGCACGGGCGTGCCCACCGGAGCGCCGTAGTCCACGCCATAGTGCGGCCGGTACTGCTTCAGCACCGGGTGGAAGCGCTTCCGGCTGAACATCGACGTGATGCGGGAGTAGCGCAGAGGGGAGCGGAGGAACATCTTCTTGAGGGGGCTGCCTTCGCCGTCGTAGTAGATCCCGGAGTCGCCGTACCGGTACGCCTCGTGGAGGCGGTCCTTGCTCTCGTAGACCAGTGCGAGGACGTTGCCGATCGAGTAGAGCTCACCGTCGAGGAGGATCGCTTCATAGAGGATCTCGAAGCGGTCGCCCTTCTGGAGGTCACGGGTGAAGTCGATGTCCCGCTGGAAGATGTCCGCCATGCGGTAGGCCACCATGGACGGGGCACCCGCCCGGCGGACGGACGTCTCCAGCGCTCCATCCATGGAGCCCCGGACGGAGCGGATCTCGACCTTGCGCTGGAAGGGTTGCCAATCGCTCTCCCACGCACCTGCCCTGCGGGTCATGGCGACGCGGCCGCTGCCGGCGAGCGTCAACTCGAAGGAGGCCAGGGTCGAGTCGGGATTGAAGTACGCGGAATACCTGTTCCCCGCCTTGAGGCTGCGAAGGTCGACGCTCGCGGCCAGCGCGTTGGCCGCCTGGCGGACTTCGGCGCCCTCCAGGCCGAGCTTCTCGAAGACCTGGAGGGCCGTCTCGCCACGCAGCAGCTTGAGCTCGACCGGGATCCTGGCCTGGTCGAGAAGGCGGCTTGCCGGCGTCGGCAGAGTGGATCGTTCGTTGAATCGGGGGGTGGGAGCCAGCGGGTAGGGGGACGCGTTGAACGCCTCCAACGATCGGGTGGTGAGGAAGAGACCCGCCGCGACGAGAGCCAGGCCCAGGGGGAGGACCAGGCGGAGAAAGTGCGGGCCTAGTTGTACCCTTTTCGACTGCATCCCGTGCAACCTCCCAGGCTGAATCAGGGTTTCCTCAGATTTCCGTCTTGCAGATGACTGCGGTCGGATAGTACCAAGAGGAAAGCCCGTGGCGCAACCCCGGAACAGGGTCACGAGCCGATACGAGAAAAGAGGGACGGCGGCGCCTGGCGCCGGGAGCGGTCAGCGCAGGAGATCCGCCAGGACGCCATCAGGGTCGTCCGGCAGCTTGCCGCGGTAGACGACCTGTCCATCCTTGACGACGAGCAGACCCGGGAGGTTGGCGACGTTGTACTTCTTCGAGAAGGAACCGTCCTGGTCGAGGCAGACCGGCGCGGTCAGGCTCTTCCCCGTCAGGAACGAGGCCACGGCCTGCCGGTCCTCCTGGAAGTTGACCGTCACGACCCTGGCCCGGCCGCCCCAACGGGACGCCAGCGGGTTGACCCGCTCGACGATGTCGCGGGAGCGCGGCGACCAGGAAGCCCAGACGACGACGACGGTCGCTCCACGGGCGAGGTCCGCCTCGCCCAGGCTCTCCCCCTGCAGGCAACTCAACCGCACGCCCTGGGCACCTGCGGGAACGGAGAGGAAGGAGGCCGCCAGAACGGTAACCGCCAAAATGGCAGACCAGGCGAAGCGCCTCTCGAAGGGGGCCGAAGGGGTCATCCGAGCTGTCTCAGTGGGGAGGGGAAATGACGCGGCGGTGGGGCATGCTGGAGAGGATCCGGTGTCGCAGGCCGTCCGGCGCGCAGCAGCGGACCGTCCTCTCCCGGACGATCAACAGCAGCTTGCGGGTGTAGTCGACCCTCTTGGCGCAATCGCGGCAAAGGCCGACATGATCGTTGAAGGACATCAGCAAGGCCTCTTCCAACTCGTTGTCGAAGAACAGGAACAGCGCCTTGCCCACCTCTTTACAGTCCATCGTCCATCCTCCAGGTGCGGATGCCAGGCTTTTGCGCCCTCGCTCCCTTTGCAACCCCCTGGTATCAACTCGCCGGTCGGATCGGATATTTCCGCTGGATTACAGGATCATTACTTGGCGGTCGTGCCGCTCCGGCTGCGCATCTTGGCGGGCTCGGCTCCCTCGCGCAGGTAGCCGTGGTCCCGGGCGAACTCCAGCATCGCGGCCTCGAGCAGACGGCGGCCCCGGTAGAGGCGGCTCATCACGGTGCCGACAGGCACCTCCAGGATGTCGGCGATCTCCTTGTAGGAAAACCCCTCCAGGTCGGCCAGGATCACCACCATCCGGTAGTCGGGCGGCAGCTTGTCCAGGGCCTTCTGGACGTCCTCGTCCAAGACGTTTTCGAGGACCTCCTCCTCCGGATTCTTGGTCTGCCGGGTCGCGTCCTCGCTCACCTGGTTCTCGAAGGACTCCTCGATCTCGGCAAAGTCGCTCAAGGTCGGGGCCTGCTGCTTCTTGCGGTAGTTGTTGATGAAGGTGTTCTTCATGATCTTGAACAACCACGCCTTGAAGTTGGTCCCTTCCTCGAACTTGTCGTAGTACCGGTACGCCTTGAGGTAGGTCTCCTGGACCAGGTCCTCCGCGTCCTCGGCATTGCGCGTCATGCGGTACGCCGTATTGTAAAGCGCGTCCACGAACGGCATGGCTGCCGCCTCGAAGTTCCACCCTTTGTGGTGGTCCTGGTGGTTGGCGCTGTCCTTGGGCATGCTGACCCCCTTCAACGATGACCTCTCCCCTCACAACCCATACGCACAGACAATGCCAACGGTTCAGGGCGCTCTCCGGCGTGTCGGAGGTGCTCTGGAAAGAGGAGACCTGTGTCCGCCGAGGAGGACGGTCCGGGGGAATTCGGAACGGCCGCCGTCCCCTGCCTCGGGCAGTCGCTCGCCGGGCGCGGGAGACAATTCCGGCCGGGCGCCGATTCGGCACTCCGGGTGTCAAGAATGACGGGCCTCTCACCTGAGAGTACGGTTCCCCGCACACCCCGTCAGGAACATTTTACGGCAACGGCAGGAGGCTGTGCTTCGCGAAATCGATGACCGGGCCCGGCACGATCCCCAGCACCAGGGTCGCGAAGGCGCAGAAGGCCACGGCGCCCACCAGGGCCGGGGCCCGCAAGGGCGCCGGCGTGGTCTGGTCCGAGTCCTTGAGGTACATGAAGACGACGATCCGGAAGTAGTAGTAGAGGGAGAGGGCGCTGGTGACGACGCCCACCACGGCCACCCACGCCCAGCCCGCCTCGACTGCCGCGGCGAAAAGGTAGAACTTCCCCACGAAGCCCCCGGTCGGCGGGATGCCGGTCAGGGCGAGGAGGAACAGCAGCATCATCGCCGCCAGGAACGGCGCCCGCCGGGAGAGGCCCGCGTAGTCCGCAGCGGTCTCGCCCGCGTACTCCCGCCGCTCGAGGAGGATCACCGTGCCGAAGGCCCCCATCGTGATGAAGGTGTAGGCGGCGAGATAGAAGAGGACCGACCAGAGGCCGATCTCCGAGATCGCGAGAACCCCGATCAGCACGTAGCCGGCGTGGGCGATGGAGCTGTAGGCGAGCATCCGCTTGACGTTGTCCTGGGTAAGGGCGGCCAGGTTTCCCCAGATCATCGTCGCCGCCGCCACGGCCGCCACGACCGTCTGCCACTCGACCCGCAGGCTGCCCAGCCCCTCGTAGAAGATCCGCAGCAGGATGGCGAACGAGGCGGCCTTGGAGACCACCGCCAGCCACGCGGTGACCGGCGTCGGCGCCCCCACGTACACATCGGGCGTCCAGATGTGGAAGGGCACCACCGCCACCTTGAAGAAGAGCCCCGCCGCGAGGAGGAGCCACCCCAGGGGGACCAGCGGGTTGTCCTGGACGCCCGCGAGGGTCCGGGAGAGGTCGGCGAGCTGCACGGTGCCGGAGACGCCGTAGAGAAGCGAGATGCCGTAGAGCAGGATGCCCGAGGACAGGGCCCCGAGGATGAAGTACTTGAGGGCCGCCTCGTTCGAACGGACCTCGCGCTTGAAGTACCCGGCGAGGATGTAGCTCGACAGCGCCATGGTCTCGAGCGAGATCCAGATGGTCAGCAGCGTATAGCCGCTGGCCATGAACAGCGTGCCGGAGGTCGCGAGCAGCAGCAGCGCGTAGAACTCCGAAGCCCGGTAGTTCCCCTCTTCCAGGAAGCGGGTGGAGAGGAGGACGGTCAGGGCCGTCCCCACCAGCACCAGCAGCTTCCAGAAGAAGGAAAAGCCGTCCAGCACAAAGGTGCCGCCGAGGATCAGCGCCCGTCCGGGCAGAACCGACTCCACGCGCAGGAGCACGGCCCCGGTGAGGACGAGGCTCACGACGGCCACCAGCGCCGATTCCCGGGTCCCCATGCCGCGGCCGATGGCGCCGGCCACGAGGAGCAGCATGCCCGCCGCGGCGAGCAGGATCTCCGGGGCCAAGAGGAGGAACTCTTGCGGGTTCGGCACGGCGCTACTCCCCCGCTCCCCCGGCCACGGCCCCGACCGGGCGCGCCGGGGCGTCCGGCTCGGTCGTGGCCACCGCCGTCGCGGCGCCCGGGTCGACCCGGGCCACGATGTCCCGGACCGGCCTGTCCAGCACGCGGAAGAACGGGCGCGGGTAGAGGCCGATCCAGAAGCAGAGGACGACGAGCGGCGCGAGGTACAGGATCTCGCGGCGGTTGAGATCCTTGAGCCCCTGGTTCTCCGGGTTGGTCAGCGGTCCGAAAAAGACCCGCTGGTACATCCAGAGCATGTAGGCCGCGCCGAGAACGATGCCGAGCGCCGCGAGCAGCGCCCACCACCACACGCGGTTGAAGGCCCCCACCAGGATCGTGAACTCGCCCACGAAGCCGTTCAACGTCGGCAGGCCGATCGAGGACATGGTGATGATCAGGAAGATCGTGGCGTAGAGCGGCATCACGGCCGACAGGCCCCCGTACTCCGCGATCATGCGCGTGTGCCGGCGCTCGTAGATGATGCCGACGAGAAGGAACAGCGCGCCGGTCGACAGGCCGTGGTTGATCATCTGGAGGATGCTGCCGTTGATCCCCGGGCCGTTCAGGGCGAAGAGGCCGAGCATCACGAACCCGAGGTGGGAGACGGACGAGTAGGCCACCAGCTTCTTCATGTCCTTCTGCGCCATGGCCACCAGCGCGCCGTAAATGATCCCGATGATCGACAGCGCCGCCATCCACGGCAGGAGCTGCCGCGTCGCGTCCGGCAGGATGGGCAGGGAGAAGCGGACGAAGCCGTAGGTGCCCATCTTCAGGAGGACGCCGGCCAGGATCACCGAGCCCGCCGTGGGCGCCTCGACATGGGCGTCCGGCAGCCAGGTGTGGAACGGGAACATGGGGACCTTGATCGCGAAGCCCACGAAGAAGGCCAGGAAGATCCAGAATTGGAGGTCCCGCGGGATGGACGCACCGATCTCGTGGAACTGCAGGATCGAGAACGAGGCCGGGTTGCCCAGCCCCTCCCAGCCGAGGAGGCCGCCGGCGTTGAAGAAGTAGAGGGCCAGGATGCCGAGGAGCATCAGCACCGAGCCCACCAGGGTGTAGAGAAAGAACTTGATCGCCGCGTAGAGCCTCCGGGCGCCGCCCCAGATGCCGATCAGGAAGTACATCGGCACCAGCATGACCTCCCAGAAGACGTAGAAGAGGAAGAAGTCGAGGGCCATGAAGACCCCGAGCATCCCCGTCTGGAGGAGGAGCATGAAGATGTAATACTCCTTCTCGCGGGTGTGGATGGCGCTCCACGAGGAGAGGAAGGCGATCACGCCCAGCAGCGTCGTCAGCAGGACCAGCAGCAGAGCGATGCCGTCGATGCCGAACTCATAGCGCACGCCGATCGACTCGATCCACGGCGCGCTCTCCCGGAACTGGAAGAGCTCGCCGTCGCGGTCGAAGGCGAACCACAGGGGGATCGAGACGAGGAAGTCGATGCCCGCCACCCAGGTCGCGAACTTGCGGATCGCCGGCCCCTGGTCGCCCCGAAAGGCGAACATGGCGATCAGCGCCCCCAGCAGCGGGATGTAGCAGACGATCGAGAGGATCGGAACGTTGTGCACCCAATCGAACATGAAACCCCCCTGGAAGCTCCTCGAATCGGTCAGCGCAGTTGCAGGACCATGTAGACGCAGACCAGCGCGAACATGCCCGCCGCCAGAACGAGGGCGTAGCTGGAGACGTACCCGGTCTGGACGCGGCGGAAGAGGACCGAGAAGCGGCCCGAGATCCAGCCCACGAAGTTCACCAGGCCGTCCACCACGTACTTGTCGAAGAATCCGGACAGCATCGAGACCGTCACCGTCAGGTTGCGCCCGACGCCGTTGACCAGCAGGCCGTCGATGACGCCAGCGTCGAAACGGAAGAGCCCCCGGCCCAGCCCCCAGGTGCCGCGGATCACGGTCGCGTCGTAGAGCTCGTCCACGTAGTACTTGTTGGAGAGGACCCGGTGCGGAGCCGGCAGGCGCGTCTCCCAGGCGTTCTCCGTGGCGAGGCCGCGGGTGCCGCCGTAGAGGCGGAAGGCCAGGAAGATCCCCAGCGCGGCCACCACGACCGCCACCACGACCAGGGCGATCTCGAGGCCCACCCCGATGTTGTGCTCGCCCGCCTCCGCTCCCTGCGGCAGCGCGAGGATCACCGGCTCCAGGAAGTGGTGGAAAAAGTTGATGTCCCGGCCGAAGGAGAGGAGCTTCGGCACTCCGACGAAGCCCGCCACCACCGCCCCCACCGTCAGCACCCACAGCGGGATCGTCATCACCGGCGGCGACTCGTGGAGGTGATGCTCCTGCTCGTGCGTCCCCCGGAACTCACCGTGGAAGGTCATGTTGACCGCGCGGAACATGTAGAAGGCCGTGAGACCCGCCGTGAGCAGCCCCACCGCGTACAGCACCCAGTGCCCGCCCGCGGCCGCGGCGTGGAGGATCTCGTCCTTGCTGAAGAAGCCGGCGAGCGGCGGGATGCCCGCGATCGCGAGCGAGCCGATGAAGAACGTCCGGTAGGTCGCGGGCAGGTATTTCTTCAGGCCGCCCATCTTCCGCATGTCCTGCTCGCCGCCCATGGCGTGGATCACCGAGCCAGAGCCGAGGAAGAGGAGGGCCTTGAAGAAGGCGTGGGTCATCAGGTGGAAGACCGCTGCCGTATAGGCCCCGAGGCCCGCGGCCAGGAACATGTAGCCGAGCTGCGAGACCGTCGAGTAGGCGAGAACCTTCTTGATGTCGTTCTGCACCAGGCCGATGGTGGCGGCGAAGATCGCCGTGGCGGCGCCGATCACGGCCACGAACATCGAAATGTTCGTCGCGAGCTGATAGATCACGTTCGAGCGGGCGACCATGTAGACGCCCGCCGTGACCATGGTGGCGGCGTGGATCAGGGCCGAGACCGGCGTCGGGCCGGCCATCGCGTCCGGCAGCCAGACATAGAGCGGGATCTGCGCGCTCTTGCCCATGGCGCCGATGAACAGCGTGAGCGCGATAAACCCGGCAAGCGACAGGCCGAGGAAGCCGGGGCCGGTGAGGAGCGCCGGGTTCGCCGCGATGCGCGGGAAGATCTCGCTGTACTTGAGCGAGCCGAAGGTCGCCACCAGAGCGAAGAGGCCGAGGACGAAGCCGAAGTCGCCCACCCGGTTGGTGATGAACGCCTTGCGGCCGGCGTAGGGCGGGAACTCCTCCCTGTAATAGAAACCGATGAGGAGGTACGAGCAGAGGCCCACCCCCTCCCAGCCCACGAACATGACGACGTAGTTGTTGCCGAGCACCAGCAACAGCATCGCGCCCATGAACAGGTTGAGGTACGTGAAGTAGCGCTGGAACCCCTCCTCGTGGGCCATGTAGCCCACCGAGTAGAGGTGGATCCAGAAGCCCACGAAGGTGACGACGAAGAGCATCACCGCCGAAAGCGGATCGAGCAGGAAGCCCATCCCGATCGACAGGTCCTTCACCCCGTCGGCCGCGGTCGCGAGGGGACCCGCCGGCATCCAGAGATAGACATCCTCGTCCCATCCCTGGTGGGCCGCGTGCTCGGGGCTCCCCAGGTAGCCCGCAATGGCCACCAGGCCCAGAACCGCGGCGAGGCCGACCACGCCGCAGGCGATCGCGGCGACAGCCCCCTTGCCGATGCGGTTGCGCAGGAGGAAGCCGTTGAGCAGCGCCCCCAGGAACGGGAGGACGGGGATGATCCAGAGCAGGTCTTTCATGATGTCAGCCCTTGAGCTCCGCCGCCTGGTCCAGGGTCGTCGTCTCGCGCAGGCGGTAGAGGGCGATCAGGATGCCGAGCCCCACCGCCGCCTCGCCTGCGGCCACGGTGATGGTGAAGATCGAGAAGATCTGTCCGGTCAGGTCCGAGAGGTGGTAGGAGAAGGCGATCAGGTTGATGTTGACCGAGTTGAGCACCAGCTCGATCGACATCAGCACGGTGATCATGTTCTTGCGCGCGGCGATCCCGAAGAGACCGATGGTGAAGAGCAGGAAGCTCACCACCAGGAAGTGCGTCGTCGTGACCTCGAACATGAAAGCCCTTTCCTGTGACCTACTGCCGCCGCCCCAGAACCACCGCCCCGATCATCGCCACCAGCAGGAACACGCTGGCGATCTCGAAGGGGAGGAGGTGCTGGGTGTAGAGGTTCCAGGCCACGGCCTGGGAGTTGCCCAGGGCCTCGCCCCGGGCCGTCACGAAGACCTCCGGCCGCACGTGCTCGGGGCCGAGCTCCGCCTGGAGAAAGAAGTACGCGAAGAAGGCGAAGAGCAGGATCGCGAGCACCGCCACGATCAGCGACTGGCCGCCGAACAGCTTGAGCTGCGGCAGCTTGTGGAGGTTGACGAGCATGATGACGAACAGGAACAGCACCATGATGCCGCCGGCGTAGACGAAGATCTGCACGATCCCTACGAACTCGGCGCTGCGCAGCAGGAAGAGCGCCGCCACCGCCAAAAACGTCACGAGGAGCGACAGCGCCCCGTACATCGGGTTGCGCAGCGTCACCACGCCCAGCGCTCCCACCACCGCCAGAAGGGCGAAGAGGTAGAACAGCAGGTCCGCTCCGTAGCTCGTCAGGAAGTCCATGATCTCAGGCGATCTCCTCGTCCGTGTAGGCCGGCCGGACCTTCCACTCCTGGAGCTCGTCCATGTCCACGTAGAGGTTCGACCAGCGGTCGTAGGAGGCCAGCTCGTAGGTCTTGGTGGTGAGCCAGATCGACTTGGGCTCCGTGGGGCAGCCCTCCTCGCACAGGCCGCAGAACATGCAGCGCTGCACGTCGATGTCGAACCGGTCCAGGACCTTCTCCTTCTTGTTGGTCTCCGGGTTCACCTCCTGGTGCCAGTCGATGTAGATGATGTCGATCGGGCAGTCGCGGGCGCAGATGGTGCACTTGATGCAGCGGTCCTCGTCCAGGCGGAACATGCCGCGGAAGCGGTGCGACGGCTCCCAGCGCTCCTCCGGGTACTGGATCGTCACCTTCTTCTTGAACATGTGCTTGAAGGTGATCCCCAGCCCCGCGAAGAGGTCCAGGAGCATGATCTTGTCGAGAAATCGTTTCATGGGGTCTCCTGGAGCGCCAGCTTGATGAGACCGGTGAGGAAGATGTTGGCCAGGGCGAGCGGGATCATCCACTTCCACCCCAGGTCCATGAGCTGGTCGAACCGGTAGCGCGGGAAGGTGCCGCGGAACCAGATATAGGCGAAGAGGAAGGCGAAGACCTTGAGGATGAACCAGATCGGGCCGGGCACGACATCCAGGAAGCCCAGCGCCTCGACGTTCGGGAACGGCCGCAGCCAGCCGCCCAGGAAGAGCGTCGTGGCCACCGCAGAGATCACGATCATGTTCGCGTACTCGCCCAGGAAGAACAGGGCGAAGCGCATGCCGCTGTACTCGGTGTGGAAGCCCGCCACCAGCTCCGACTCGGCCTCCGGCAGGTCGAACGGGTTGCGGTTCGTCTCGGCCACCCCGGCCACCACGTAGATGAAGAAGGCCAGGATCTGGGGGACGAGGTACCAGACTCCCTGCTCCCGCTGCGCCTCGACCACCCCGACCAGGGACATGGTGCCGGCGAGCATCAGCGGCCCCACGAGAGAGAGCCCCTGGGGCACCTCGTAGGAGATCATCTGCGCCGCCGAGCGCAGGCCGCCCATCAGCGAGAACTTGCTGTTCGACGACCAGCCGCCGATGATGATCCCGTAGACGCCGATCGTCGCCATGGCGATCACGAACAGCAGGCCCGTGTTGACGTCCGTGACGAACCAGGAGAGGTTCCCCGGCTCATCCGCCCGCGGGCCGATCGGGATCACCGAAAAGATGATGAAGGCCGGCCCCACCACCAGGCAGGGGGCCAGGATGAAGGCCCACTTGACCGCCTGGGTCGGCAGCGTGTCCGCCTTGACCAGGAGCTTCATCACGTCCGCGATCGGCTGCAGGATCCCCCACGGCCCCACCCGGTTCGGGCCGACCCGGGCCTGCATATAGCCCAGGATCTTGCGCTCGGCGAGCACCAGGTAGGTGATCAGGGGGAGGACCCCCAGGAACAGCAGGACCAGGATCTTCAAGGCCGGCGACACCGCCCAGTAGAAGAGGGTGTCGCCCACGGCCTCGCGGATGGAATCCAGGAAGGACATCAGCGGTCGACCTCCCCGAGCACGATGTCGGTCGTGCCGATCAACGCCACGAGGTCCGCGATCAGCGCCCCGCGGCACAGCTCCGGCAGCGACTGGAGGTTGATGAACGACGGCGGCCGGACGTGGCAGCGGTAGGGGTTGGGCGTGCCGTCTCCCACGATGTAGAAGCCGATCTCCCCCTTCGGGCTCTCGATGCCGTGGTAGACCTCGGCGTCCTTGCCCGCCTTCATCACGCGCGGGCGCTTGGCCATGACGGGGCCGTCGGGGAGCTTCTCCAGGCACTGGACGATGATCCGGGTGGCCTGCCGCATCTCCTCCATGCGCACGAGGTAGCGGTCGTAGGTGTCGCCGTTCTTGCCCACCGGCACGTCGAACTCCACCTCGCCGTAGGCCTCGTAGGGCATCGCCTTGCGGAGGTCCCACGCCACGCCGCTGCCGCGCAGCATCGGCCCGGTCACCCCGTAATCGATCGCCACCTCGGGCGGCAGCACGCCGACGCCGACCGTCCGCTTCTTCCAGATGCGGTTCTCGGTGAGCAGCCCCTCGTACTCGGCCACCTTCGAAGGGAAGTCGTCGACGAACTCCCGGCACTTCTCCGCCCAGCCCACCGGCAGGTCGTGGGGGAGACCCCCGGGGCGCATGCAGTTGAGCGTCAGGCGCGCGCCGCAGTACTGCTCGAACAGGTCGAGGATCAGCTCCCGCTCGCGGAAGGTGTAGAAGAACGGCGTCATGGCGCCGATGTCGATGGCGTGGGTGGCGAGCCAGAGCAGGTGCGAGGAGATCCGCTGCAGCTCCGCCAGGATCGTCCGGATGTAGCGCGCCCGCGGCGGCACCACGAGGCCGACGAGCTTCTCCACCGCCCCCACGTACGCCAGGGTGTTGGTGGCCGCGGCCACGTAGTCCATGCGGTCCGTGTGGGGGACGTTCTGGAAGAACGGGTGGAGCTCGAACAGCTTCTCCGTGCCCCGGTGGAGATAGCCGATGATCGGGTAGCAGTAGGTGATGCGCTCGCCGTCGACGCGGAGCTTCAGGCGGAGCACGCCGTGGGTGGACGGGTGCTGAGGGCCGAAGTTGAGCTCCATCTCCTCGCCCTTGGCGAAGAGGGCGTC
>DASQEB010000611.1:0-10598 GCA_035633875.1 Thermoanaerobaculia bacterium | reverse complement strand
AAGCCCTGGGTCAGCCCTGAGACGCGAGGCCAGCCCCGGAGACTAGAGCCTACGAAATCCGGTAAGTTGTTTTAGATCTGGGGATTGGGGGGTTGGTGCCGGAGGCGGGACTCGAACCCGCACGCCTTGCGGCGGAAGATTTTAAGTCTTCTGCGTCTGCCGTTTCGCCACTCCGGCCCGGAGTGATTCTACCAGCCCTCTCGGCCCATGCCGTGCCCGCTTGGCATGAGTCTTGGAACATGAGTATCGTTGCACGGCTGCACAGAGGGGTGTGTCTTTCCTATGCGGAGGGGAAGGTATGGAGGATTCCGAGGAGGAGCGGAGCGCGGTGGAGGAGCAGCAACCGCCGGAGGGCAACGGGCGGCAGCATCCCTGCCCCGTCGTGGCCATCGGTGCCTCCGCGGGCGGGCTGGAGGCGTACCAGGAGTTCCTCGAGGTCACGCCGCCGGACACAGGCATGGCTTTCATCCTGGTGCAGCACCTCTCGCCGAAGCACGACACGTTCATGCCGGAGCTGCTGGCGCAGCACACCTCGATGCCCGTCCAACTGGTGGACAGCGAGACGGTGCTGGAGCCGAACCGCGTCTACGTCTTCCCGCCGGACGCGATCCCCGCCATCGACGACTGCGTGCTCCTGGTGACCCGGCCGGCGCGACGGCGCGGCCGGCGCTCGCCGATCGACAGCTTCTTCCGTTCCCTCGCCGAGGACCAGGGGGACGACGCCGCGGGAATCATCCTCTCCGGCGCCGGCACGGACGGGGCTCTGGGGCTCAAGGCGATCAAGGAGCAGGGGGGGCTGACCCTGGTCCAGGCCCCCACCACCGCCCGGCACGACGGCATGCCCCGGAGTGCCATCCTGACGGGAGCGGCCGATGCGGTCCTGCCGGTGAGGGACATGCCGGCCCGGCTGATCGAGCATCGCAACCAACTCTTCAACCGGCGCCATGGCCGGGGCCCGGATGGATTCCGCGAAGAGATCGGCGACCACCTGGGAAAGATCTGCTCGATCCTGCGCCGGACGACCGGGCACGACTTCCGGCGCTACAAGCAGAGCACGCTGGTGCGACGCGTCCGCCGCCGCATGGACGAGCTGCGCGCTGAATCGGTCCCCGCCTATGTCGAGCTCCTGGGCCGGGATCCTCAGGAGGCCGAGCAACTCTTCCAAGATCTCCTCATCGGCGTGACCCATTTCTTCCGCGACCCGGAGGCGTTCGAGGCTCTGGCGGAGAAGGTGTTCCCTTCTCTTTTCGAGGGCAAGGACGCCGACAGCCAGGTGCGGGTATGGGTGCCCGGCTGCGCTACCGGGGAGGAGGCGTACTCCCTGGCCATCCTCCTGCGCGAGCATCTCGACCGGCTGGAGGCACGGCCGCAGATCCTGATCTTCGCCACGGATATCGATGCGCAGGCCCTGGAGATGGCGCGCCAGGGGCTCTACCCGGAGAGCGTTGCCAGCCAGGTGTCGTCCGGGCGGCTGGAGCGTTTCTTCGTCAAGCAGGGCAACATGTACCAGGCGGCGCGGGAGATCCGGGAGCTGTGCCTGTTCTCAGTGCACAACCTGATCACCGATCCCCCGTTCTCCCGCCTCGACCTGATCTCCTGCCGCAATCTCCTCATCTATCTGGAGAGCGACCTCCAGAAGAAGGTCATTCCCCTGTTCCATTATGCCCTGCGGCCGGGCGGCTTCCTGTTCCTGGGACCCTCGGAAAACGTCGGAAGCAAGCCCGAGCTGTTCCGGACGATCGACAAGCGGCTGCGGATCTTCCAGTCTCGGGACACGGTGGTCCGCCCCCCGGTCAGCTTCCCGTTGACCGACCGGGTGCGTTTCGGCCTGCGGCAGGGCGAGGACCTCCACCGACGGCCGGCGGGCCGGGAGGTGGCCCGGGCGTTCGAGAACGTTCTCCTGGAGAGCTTTGCGCCGGCGTGCGTGGTCGTCAACGAGGACGGGGACATCGTCTACTTCTCGCCGCGCACCGGCCGCTACCTCGAGCCCCCCGCGGGGGCGCCAAGCCTCAACGTCCTCGACATGGCGCGCAAGGGGCTGCGGCTGGACCTGCGCACGGCGCTGCACAAGGCGGTCACCACCCGGACCCCGGTCACCCATGAGGACCTTCTCCTTGAGACGGACGGGATGATGCAGCGGATCAACCTGATCGTCCGGCCCATGCTGGAGGTGGGCGATGAGGCCGGTCTCTTCATGGTGGTCTTTCAGGAGGTGGTGCCGGCCCGGGAGCCGCACGGGGACGAGGTGGGGGAGCACTCCCGGAGCGAGGCGGCCGAGGACCGCACGATCCGGCGCCTCGAGGCCGAGCTGCGGGCCACCCGGGACCACCTCCAGGCGACCCTGGAGGAGCTGGAAAGCTCGAACGAGGAGCTGGTCTCCTCCAACGAGGAGCTCCTCTCCATGAACGAGGAGCTCCAGTCGGCCAACGAAGAGCTGCAGACTTCGAAGGAGGAGCTTCAGTCGGTCAACGAGGAGCTGGAGAGCGTCAACGCCGAGCTCAAAAAGAAGCTGGACGAGCTCGACCGGGCCAACAGCGACCTCCAGAACCTCTTCGCCAGCACCCAGATCGCCACGGTGTTCGTGGACCGGGAGCTGCGCGTCAAAAGGTTCACCCCGGCTGCCACGGAAGTCTTCCGGCTGATCGACGGCGACGTGGGCCGGCCGATCAGCGACATCGCCCCCCGCTTCATCAACGGCAAGCTCACCCAGGACATCCGTGACGTCCTGCGCACCCTCACCCCTCGGGAGCGCCAGGTCTACGCGGCGGACGACGGCTGCTGGTACATCCTGCGCATCCTGCCCTACCGGACTCTCGACGACGTCATCGACGGAGTGGTGCTCACCTGCATCGACGTGAGCGACCTCAAGGACGCGCAGGAGCAGGGGGCGCGGCTCGCGGCCATCGTCGAGTCCTCCCACGACGCGATCCTCAGCAAGTCGCTCGACGGCGTGATCACGAGCTGGAATCTCGGGGCGGAGAGGATCTACGGCTACACGGCCCGGGAGGCCGTCGGCCGCCCGATCGGCTTCCTCTTTCCCCGCGACCGGATGCGGGAGCTGGACACGATCGATGACAAGGTCCGCGTGGGGGAGGGGATCGGCCCCTTCGAAACGGTGCGCGTCCGCAAGGACGGCACGCTGATCGACGTCCTGGTGACGATCTCGCCCGTCCGTGACGCCACCGGCCGGGTCGTGGGCGCGTCGAGCATCGCCCGCGACATCTCCGACCGCAAGCGGGCCGAGGAGGCGGTGCGCTCGAGCGAAGAGCGCTACCGGTCCCTGGTGCAGGCGATGTCGTCGGTGGTGTGGACGACGGACGCCAACGGGAGGTTCGTGGAGCCGCAGCCCTCCTGGGAGGAGTACACCGGCCAGCCCTGGGAGGAGCACCGGGGAGAGGGATGGGCCGCGGTGATCCACCCGGACGATCGTGAGCGGATCGAGGCGCTCTGGCGAGAGGCGCTGGACCGCAAGGACAGGTACCGTTCGGAGGGACGGATCTGGCATGCAGCACACGGCGAGTACCGCCATTTCGTGGCCCGGGGCGTCCCCCTGCGGAACCCGGACGGCTCGGTCCGCGAGTGGGTGGGGACCATCACCGACGTGGAGGACCGCTGGCGGGCGGAGGAGGCGCTGCGCGAGGAGGCCCGGCGCAAGGACGAGTTCCTCGCCATGCTCGGTCACGAGCTGCGCAACCCCCTCGCCCCGATCCGCAACTGCCTGCACATCATCGCGCAGCCGAACCTCACGGAAGAGCAGCACGACCGGGCCCGGGGGACGATCGAGCGGCAGGTGCTCCACCTGACCCGGCTGGTGGACGACCTGCTGGACATCTCCCGCATCTCCCGGGGCAAGATCTTCCTCCGCCGGCAGCGGCTCGACCTGGTGCAATCGGTCCGCGCCACGGTCGAGGACCAGCGCGGGGAGCTGGAGGGGAACGGCATCGCCGTCATCCTCGAGCTGCCGGACCGGCCCCTGTGGATCGACGGCGACCTGACCCGCCTCTCCCAATCCCTGGGCAACCTCCTGCACAACGCCGGCAAGTTCACGGAGCCGGGGGGGCGGATCACCGTGGGAGTGGCCGAGGAGCCGGAGAGCGGGACCGCGGCGGTCACCGTGGGGGATACAGGGATCGGCATCGCGCCGGAGATGCTGGCCCGCCTCTTCGAGCCCTTCAGTCAGGCGGATGGCAGCCCAGACCGCAGCCGGGGCGGCCTCGGGCTGGGGCTCGCCCTGGTCCGGGCCCTCGTCGAGCTCCACGGCGGTACGGTGGAGGCCGCGAGCCCGGGCCCGGGGCGCGGCTCGGAGTTCCGCATCCGCCTGCCGTTGCAGGCGGGCGGGGGGGACGCGGAGGTGGAGAGAGAGGAGCAGGAGCGGGCCGCCCGGGTGTCTGGCGAGGGCAGGTTGCGCCGCTGCCTGATCATCGAGGACAACATCGATGCCGCCGAGAGCATGGGCCTGCTCCTGGAGCTGGCCGGGCACGAGGTGGCGCTGGCCACCGACGGAGCCTCGGGGCTCGAGAAGGCCCGGCACCTCCGGCCCGAGGTCGTGCTCTGCGACATCGGGCTTCCCGGCGGCATGGATGGACACGCCGTAGCCCGGGCCTTCCGGGCCGACCCAGACCTGGCCTCCGCCTGCCTCATCGCCCTGACCGGCTACGGGCAGGAGGAGGACCGCCGCCGCGCCCTGGACGCGGGGTTCGACGCCCACCTCACCAAGCCGGCCGACCTGGAGACGCTGAAGAAGCTGGTGGAGGAGTGCGGCCCGGTGCCGTAGCAAAACCTTTGGAGCGAGGGCCGACCGGGAGCGCCGGCGCTCCTGGTCAGGCTGGCACGGGAGCTGCAATCCTTTACCTCCCCAATGCAGCTTTCACCGTCTTGACCGACCGCCCCGAGCGCTCCAGAATGCGCCCGGCCGGGTTTCCGACGACAGGGGACGGTCTCGAAACAGAAGGGGATGAACTCTTTGGATGGGATGAGCTCCTTTCGAGCGGCAGTCGCTCTGCTGGTCCTGCTTGCAGTGCTGGCTTCTCGCGCGCACGCGCAGGACGAAGCGGAGATCGCCTCCTCGGATCTCAAGAATCTCAGCATCGAAGAGCTGATGGAGATCGACGTCACCTCGGTGTCGCGGCGCAGCGAGCGCCTGGTCGAAGCCGCGGCGGCGATCACCGTCCTCACCAATGACGAGATCCGGCGCTCGGGGGCGACGAGCCTGCCCGAGGCGCTGCGCCTGGCCAACGGCCTCCACGTGGCCCGCTTCGACTCCCGGACCTGGGCGATCAGCGCCCGCGGCTTCAACATCAGCACGGCCAACAAGATGCTGGTGCTGATCGACGGTCGCAGCGTCTACACGCCCCTCTTCTCCGGCGTCTTCTGGGATGTGCAGGACGTCCTGCTCGACGATATCGAGCGCATCGAGATCATCCGCGGCCCGGGCGCCACCCTCTGGGGAGCGAACGCCGTCAACGGGGTGATCAACATCATCACCCGGAGCGCCCGCGACACTCAGGGAGGCCTGGTGACCCTGGGCACGGGCACCGAGGACCGGGGCCTGGCCGCCGCGCGGTACGGCGGCGTGCTGGGGGAGAGGACCTCGTACCGCGGCTACGCCAAGTACCACTACATCGACGCCCTCGCCCTCTCCCGGGGAGGGAGCGCCGAGGACCCGCTCCGCAGGGCCCAGGGCGGCTTCCGGGTGGACTCGCAGATCTCGGACCGCGACGCGCTCACGTTCCAGGGGGACGTGTACGAGGGCGTGATCGGGGAGCTGACCCGGTCCGACACCGACGTGGACGGCGGCAACCTCCTCGGCCACTGGACGCGCCAGCTTTCCGGGGAATCCGCCCTCGAGCTGCAGGTCTACTGGGATCGCACCCATCGCAGGGTCCCCGGACAATTCGAGGAGGACCGGGACACCCTGGACCTGGATTTCCAGCATCGGCTGCCCCTTGGGACGCGTCACGACCTGGTCTGGGGGCTCGGCTACCGGGTCAGCCGCGACGACATCGTGAATGCTCCCCTCATCACTTGGGTGCCCGACAGCGATACGCAGGAGCTGTTCAGCGCCTTCGCCCAGGATGAGATCTCGCTGATGGGGGACCGGCTGCGGCTCACGCTGGGCTCCAAGCTCGAGGCCAACGAGTCTACCGGGCTCGAGGTGCAGCCGAGCGTGCGCGCGGCCTGGACCCCCGACAGCCGGCAGACGCTGTGGGGAGCGATCTCCCGGGCCGTGCGCACGCCGACCCGCATCGACGAGGACGTCCGATTCCTGCTCCCGAACGGGTCCGTCCTCATCCAGGGAAGCCGGGACTTCGAATCCGAGGACCTGCTCGCCTATGAGCTGGGCTACCGCTACCAGCCCGCGTCCGGGCTCTCGCTGGACCTGGCGACCTTCTACAACGTCTACGATGATCTCCGGACTCAGGAGCCCCCGGCGAGCGGAGCCCCGTTTCCGATCACCCTCGGAAACAACCTGAACGCCGAAACCTGGGGGATCGAGCTGCGGAGCAACTTCCGGGTGACGCCGTGGTGGCGCGGGCACGCCGCCTACGCCTGGTTCCGAAAGGACTTCTCCTTCGACCCGGGCAGCCGCGACCCCACGGGAGGCACGGCGGAGGGCAACGATCCGGAGCACCGGTTCCTGCTCCGCTCCTCGATCGACCTGCCGCGCAACCTGGAGCTGGATGCCTGGCTTCGCTATGTGGACAGCCTGCCGCAGCCGTTCATTCCCGCGTATACCGAGCTCGACCTTCGCTTCGGCTGGAGGGTGAACGACCGGCTCGATCTCTCTCTCGTGGGACAGAACCTCTTGCACGAACGTCACCCGGAGTTCTTCACGACGATCCCGAAAGAGGTCCAGCGCGGCGTCTATGGAAAGGCGACATGGCGGTGGTGAGGACAAACCTCTCTTCGCGGGGAGGCGAGGGCCCGGGTGAGTGGGGGCCACCGTTGCGCAGGCCCGCCGGCCGGATCTTGCTGGTCCTTCTTGCCGCTGTTCTCCTGGCGATCTCATCGGCTGGGGCCTCCACCCAGACCGCCTCCGAGTACGACGTCAAGGCGGCGTTCCTCTACAACTTCACCAAGTTTGTGGAATGGCCGCCCACAGCGTTCCCGGCCGAGCGCAGCCAGCTCAGGGTGTGCATCCTCGGGGGCAACCCCTTCGGCAAGAGTCTGGAGGCGGTCATCGAGGGCGAGGAGGTCCAGGGCCGCAGGCTCACGCTGCTGCGGGTGGACGTCCTCCACAGTCCCGGCCTCTGCCACATCCTTTTCATCAGCCGGTCGGAGAGGACGCGGATCCCCGCGATCCTGACGGCCGTCCAGGGCTCTCCCGTGCTCACGGTCAGCGAGACGGACGGCTTCCTCGAGAAGGGTGGGACGATCAACTTCAAGGTCCAGGAAGGCAAGGTCCGCTTCGAGATCAACCCGAGCGCCGCGGAGCGGGGGGGCCTCAAGATGAGCTCGAAGCTGCTGCGCCTCGCCACCCGGATCTACCCGGAATCGCGGGGGACCGGGTGATCCAGCGGCTCCTCCGTCACGTCCCGATCCGGCAGAAGCTGGTCCTCATCATCATGCTCGCGACCGGCCTCGCCCTCCTGCTCGCCGGGATCGTGCTCATCGTCTTCGAGGTGCTGCGCTTCAGGAACGACATGGTGAGCGACCTGAACACGCTGGCGGACGTGGTCGCCCAGAACAGCACCGCTGCTCTTTCCTTTGACGATCCCGACGACGCCGAGGAGACCCTGGCTTCGCTGCGGGCCCGTCGATCGATCGTCGCCGCCGCGATCTATGACAAAGACGGGCAGCTCTTCGCCCGTTACACGCGGCCCGGCGCACGAGCCGACTTCCCGGCGAGGCCGGAGGCCGACGGCGCCCGGTTCGAGGAGACCTCGGTGTTCGCGTTCCGGCCGGTCCACCAGGAAGGGGAGCAGATCGGGACCGTCTGGGTGCGGAGCGACCTGAAGGAGATGTACGAGCGGCTCGCGGTGCAGGCCGCCACCGTTGGCGCCGTCTTCCTGGTGGCGGGCCTGGCCGCCCTGCTCCTCTCCTCGACGCTCCAGCGCGTGATCTCCCGGCCGATCCTCCACCTGGCCGACACGGCGCGGGCGGTCTCCGAGCGGAGGGACTACTCGATCCGCGCCCGCAAGCAGAGCGAGGACGAGCTCGGCCGGCTGGTGGACGCCTTCAACGACATGCTCGACCAGATCCAGCAGCGGGACACGAGCCTGCAGCAGGCCAAGGAGGACCTGGAGGAGCGCGTGCGCGAGCGTACCCTGGAGCTGCGCCAGGAGCTCGCCGAGCGCCTGCGCACCGAAGGGGAGCTGGCGCGGAGCAACGAGGAGCTCCACCAGAGCAACAAGGAGCTGGACGACTTCGCCTACATCGCCTCCCACGACCTCAAGGAGCCCCTGCGCGGCATCCACAACTTCTCGAGCTTCCTCCTCGAGGACTACGCCGACAAGCTCGACGAGGAGGGGAGGTCGAAGCTGGAGACCCTGACGCGCCTCACGAGCCGCATGGAGACCCTCATCGACTCGCTCCTCCACTACTCCCGCCTGGGGCGGGTGGACCTGGCCATCGACCGGGTCGATCTCAACCAGGTGGTCAAGGAGGTGCTCGAGAACCTCGGCATCACCCTGAGACAGTCCGGAACCGAGGTGCGGATCCCCCGGCCGTTGCCCACGGTCCGCGCCGACCGCGCCCGGGTAGGGGAGATCTTCCACAACCTCGTCGTCAACGCCGTGAAGTACAACGATAAGGAGAGGAAGTGGATCGAGGTCGGCTTCCTCGACGCGGAGGCGGGTCAGCCGCCGGTCTTCTACCTCCGGGACAACGGCATCGGCATTCCGGAGAAGCACTTCGAATCCGTCTTCCGGATCTTCAAGCGCCTCCACGCCCGGGACAAGTACGGAGGAGGCACCGGCGCGGGGCTGACCATCGTCAAGAAGATCGTCGAGCGCCATAGCGGTAAGATCTGGGTCGAATCGACTCCAGGAGAAGGGACGACCTTCTACTTCACCCTGGAAGAAGAGAGAGACAGGGACAAAGGAGACAGACGTGCCGAACACCCCCAGTCAGCCGATCCTGCTCGTGGAGGACAGCCCGGAGGACTACGAGACGACGGAGCGGGCCTTCAGGAGGTCGGGGTTGCGCAATCCGATCGTTCGCTGCGCGGACGGAGATGAGGCTCTGGACTACCTCTACCGGCGAGGCCAGTACGCCGACCCGGCGAGGTCCCCCCGTCCCGGCGTCATCCTTCTGGATCTCAACCTGCCGGGGACGGACGGGCGCGAGGTCCTGTCGGAGATCAAGTCCGACCCGGTCCTGAAGCAGATCCCCGTGGTGGTCCTCACCACTTCCAGAGACGACCGCGACGTGGACGCCTGCTATCGTGCGGGCGCCAGCAGCTATATCCAGAAGCCCGTGGACCTGGACGGCTTCATCAAGGCCGTCGAACGTCTGAACGGCTACTGGTTCGAGGTCGTCATCCTCCCCAAGGCGGACTAGCCCTCCATGACCGAGCCCGCGCTCCGCATCCTCATCGTCGACGACAGCCCGGAGGACCGGGCGTCGTACCGTCGTCTGCTGCAGAAGAACGAGGTCCGCCGCTACGAGTTCCTCGAAGCGGAATCGGGCGAGGAGGGGCTGGAGATCGCCCAGCGCGAGACTCCGGACTGCCTGCTTCTCGACTACCGGCTCCCGGACGTCGACGGCCTCGAGTTCCTCTCCCGGCTGGCAGAGGACGGACGGCGGCTGCCGGTGATCGTCCTCACGGGCCAGGGCAACGAGGCGGTCGCCGTGGAGGCGATGAAGAACGGAGCGCAGGACTACCTCCTCAAGGGTTCCGTCACCCGCGACCGCCTCCAGAGCGCGGTGGAGAACGCCATCGAACGGGTAGCCCTCCGGAGGAAGGTGGAGGAGCAGACGGCCGAGCTCCAGCGGATGTACCAGGACCTGGAGGTCCTCGTCCAGCAGCGCACGGCCGAGCTGTCGGTGGCCAACGAAGAGCTCAAGAAGGAGATCCGGATCCGCGAGTGGGCCGAGCGGGAACGGGCGCGCCTGCTGGTGCTGGAGCAGGAGGCCCGCCGGGAGGCCGAGGAGGCCAACCGGATGAAGGACGAGTTCCTGGCCACCCTCTCCCACGAGCTGCGCACCCCGCTCAACGCCATTCTCGGCTGGACCCAGGTCCTGCGCAGCGGCAAGCTCGACGAAGCCACGGCCGTCCGTGCGCTGGAGACCATCGAGCGCAACGCCAAGTCCCAGGCGCAGCTCATCTCCGACCTCCTGGACGTCTCCCGCATCATCACCGGCAAGCTCCGGCTCGACCTCAAGCCGGTGGAGCTGCCGCGGATCATCGACGCCACCCTGGACAGCATCCGCCCGGCGGCGGACGCCAAGGACATCCAGCTCGACGTGGCCCTGGCCCCCCTCCGGAGCCCCGTGGTGGGCGACGCCGACCGCCTGCAGCAGGTCGTCTGGAACCTGCTCTCCAACGCCATCAAATTCACGCCCCGGGGGGGCCGGGTCACCGTCCGCCTGGAGACATCGCAGCAGAACGCCGTGATCCGGGTGCCCGCCACCGGTGTCGGCTTCCGTCCCGACGT
>DASQEB010000610.1:0-8672 GCA_035633875.1 Thermoanaerobaculia bacterium | reverse complement strand
GGAGCAGGGCGCCCGGTGCATCGGGAGAGGGGGGCGGCAACTGGTAGCGCAGCCGGAAATCCTCGAAGATCCGGCCCTCCCGCTCGACGACGCCGTCGACGGTGAGGCGGACCCGCGGGCCGCCCTGCCCGTCCAGGACCTCCATGCCGAACGGGAGCGGCAGCGTGAGGAGGGCGCGGGCGACCAGGCGCTGCCCCTGCCAGCGGGGGAAGTCCATCTCCAGCTTGCCGGTCGTCAGGAGGGGCGGCAGGCTGGGCAGCGGCGTCAGGGCGGCGGCCCGCGCCCAGGAAGCGAGATCGCGCGGCCCTTCCAGCATCGCGGCGCGGTTCTGCGGGTCCGCCCAATAGTAGACCTTGGTCTCCGGCTCCTCGGTGAGCCTCCTGGGGAAGCTCACGGTGGCCACCGGTGTGCCGAAGAGCCCTTCCACTCCCGTGACCCTGTCGACCAGCTCGGCGTCCGGGCAGAAGAACCGGTCGAGCCGCTTGCCGCCCAGCCGCACCTTCTCCATGTCCGTCAGCCAATAGATCATCTCTTCGACGTAGAGGGCCGCCTTGGAATCGATGGGGAGCCAGAGGCGGAAGGGCTCATCCGCGGAGGGCTGGTAGACAATCAGGTCGCGGAGCGCCGCGCCCTCCCCATCGGCATAGGTCCAGACCTCCAGCGGCCGGAAGGTGGCGGCGCAGTCGACGACGGTCCGGCGCACGGGGCGCCCTTTCAGGAAGAGGAGCTGGGACCGCACGTCCTGGGGCGAGGCGAACTCCAGGCCGACGAGCCGGCCGCGCCGCTCGATGCCCTCGCGCAGCTCGTTGGCCGGGGTTTCGGGGAGGGGGTCCTGGTCCAGGAACTCCTGGATGAACCGCTCCCGGCCCGCCTCGTCCAGGGTCAGGAAGGCGGTCCGATGCTCCTCGCTCAGGAGGAGCGCCGGGCCATCCTGCCAGAACGCGCGCTGGGGCTCGGGCCAGAGGATGGGATCGGGTGCGGGGGACTGGGCGAGGGCGGGGAGGGCGGCCAACACGGCGAGGAGCGCGGCTCCTGCAAGGCGGTGGCGCGATCTTTCGAGCATAAAGAGCCCCCTTGGAACCTGCGATAGAAAGGACGAACACGGACTCACACGACCCAAAGGACAGAGCACGCCCCCGAGATGAGTCGCTGGCGCTGTTGGATGTGCTCTCGTCCGTGTTTGTCCGTGCCTGTCCTTTTCGTCCGTGAGTTCTCTCTTCCTACTGATAATACCCCCGCGCCGTCCGCGCCTTGAGCCCCCCCTTCCTCACCTTGACCTCGACCTCCCGGTAGCCGCCGGCTCCGGCCTCGCCGGTGGCGTAGAAGGCCACGAGGTAGCGGCTGCGCAGCTCGTTCTCGATCTCCTTGTAGATGCCGGTCAGCTCGTCGGCCTTGCTGGCCCAGAACACCCGGCCGCCCGTCTCGGTGGCGATCTCCGACAGCTTCCTGCGGAGGCCGGTCTCGAAGGCAGAGAGGTTGAAGCCGATGACGTAGACGGCCACGCCGCTGCGCCGGGCGTACTCCAGGGCGTCCTTGTAGGGCATGTAGCTCGCGTTGTCGTCGCCATCGGAGAGGAGCACCAGCGCCCGCTGCCCCTGGATTCCCCGGAAGTAGTAGAGGCTCTGGATCAGCGCGTCGTGCAGCGCCGTGTCGCCCACGGCTTGGAGCTCCGAGATCGCCCGGACCACCGCGCCGGTGTCGTCCGTGGGCGGCATCTCGAGGCGGGGCCGGCGGGCGAAGCTCACGGCGAAGGCCCGGTCCTTGGGACGCATGACGCTCTCCAGGAAGTCGGACGCCGCCTGCTGGGTCTCGACCAGGGACCCGGCCATGGAGCCCGAGGTGTCGAGGAGGACGCCCAGCGTCAGCGGCAGGTTGTCCACCAGCTCGAACTTGGAGATCTCCTGCGGCTTGCCCGCGTCCAGGACGTCGAAATCGCTCTGCTGGAGGTTGCGCACCAGGGCGCCGGAGCGGTCGGTGACCGTCACGTAGAGCTCGACGAGATTGACCTCCACCTCTTCGACGTACTCGGGAGCCTTGAGATAGCGCACGGCTTCGGCCGTGCTGCCGTCGTCCAGGGTGGCGACGACGGTCAGATAGACGAGGTCCTCGTTGGTGGGCGCCACCCGGGCCTCCCAGGGCGGAGCGGTGAGGCGCGCCACGGTCTTGTCGTTGACGCGGAACTCCACGGTCTCGAGCCGCCGGCCGTCGGGGACGACGATTTCCGCCTTGGCGAGCGTCGGTCCCGTGATCCTGGAGCCCTTGGGAGGCGCCGCGATCCGCACCGCCAGGGCGCCACGCTGGAGGTTGATGATCACCTCGTCCGCCGCGACCAGCGCGTCCTTGTCGTCATAGCCTTCGACGCGGATGGTCTGCTCGGTGGGGAAGCGCGAGAGGCGCAGCTCCGCCGACCAGGGCGGGGTGGTGCGCGTGAGCTGGGACTTGCCGTCCACCAGGAAGACCAGCTTCTTGATCCGCTCGCCGGTGACGATGGCGTCGGCGCGCCAGAGCCCGACGACGACGTCGGCCGGCGGCGGGATGAGGATCAGGGTGTCGAGCCCCGCGCCCACGGTCTCGGGCAGCAGCTCGCCCCCGACGAGGCCCGCGGGCTGCGGCTCGGGTTTGGGATCCGAGTGCGTGACGAAGCCGCGCGTGAGCCTCGCCTCGGCCCCTCCCACCTCGTCCATCACCTTGAGCCGCATGACGAAGGCCTGCCGGGGCCGCAACGGCCGGTCCACCGCCAGGACGGCCGGCGCGCCCGGTTTGGGAACCGGGAGCTGGAAGCGCATCCGGAACTGATCGAACACGCGGCCGTCCTGCTCCACGATCCCCTCCACCACGAGGGAGATCTCGCGGCCGTTTTCCGCCACCTTGTATCCGGCGTCGGGCCCGATCTGGAGGAGGGCGCGGGAGACGATCCGCTGCTCGGCCCGGGCGGGGAAACGCACCTCCGCCGAGGCCAGCTTCAGCTCGGAGGGTGAGGAGAGCAGCTCCGTGACGGCCGCCTCCCGGGCCCAGCGGGCGAGGTCGGCGGGTGGCGCGAGGAACTGGCTCGCATCCCTGGGCCGGATCCGGTAGGCCTTGGGGGCCGCCAGCGCGCCGGTGAGCCCCGGCACGCCCGTCGCCTGGTCCACCCGGTCGACCTCCTTGCAGTTCTGCTTGTCGAAGCGCACGGCCCGGATCCTCCCGCGCAGCTCCTCCCACTGCTCCAGCCAGTACTCCATCTGCGGCGTGTAGAGCGCCCGCTTGGAGTCGGTGGGAAGCCAGAGCTTGTAGGGCTCGGACTCCTCGGGCTTGAAGACGAGCAGCTCGCGCTTGGCGGGCTTGCCGTCCGGGCCGACGCCCCCGGGGTAGCCCCAGAGCTCCATGGGCTTGAACACGCTGCCGCAGTCGATGATCAGCCGCTCGTCCGGCGCGCCGTTCAAGAACAGGATCTGGAAGCGTGCGTCCGTGGGAGAGGGGAACTCGAAGGCGAGCTTCCGCCGCCGCGCGATCCCCTCCCGCAGCTCGTTGACAGGGGTCTCGGGGATCGGATCGCGGTCGAGGAACTGCTGGATCCAGCGGGCCCGCGCCTCGGGATTGAGGCCCCGCAGCTCGGTGCGCTGCTCAGGGGTCAGGAGCAGGCCGGGGCCGTCCTGAAAAAAGGCCCGTTGCGACTCGGGCCAGAGCGTGGCGTCGTTGTCCTGGAGGCTCTGCGCGCCCGCCGTCCCGAGGGGGAAGACGAGGGCGACAAGCAGGGCGAGCGAGAGGACAAAAGTGAATCTCGGGTTTGTCACGCGCCTACCTTTTGCAGAGCCGGTGCCACCCATCCGGACCGCCGCGGACCCGCGAAACGGGACCGGGCTGGCACTCGGCTCCAAGAGAGACTAGTATGGGATGGTTTCGCCATGTCGAGGGTCCTGCGCAACACTCCGATCCGCTCCTGGGAAGCCGGTGACTCGGTGCAGGGCTTCGCTCTCCTCACCAAGAAGGAGCTGCGCCAGGACCGCAACGGCAAGAGCTATCTGGACCTCGAGCTCGCCGACGCGAGCGGCTCCATGGTGGCCAAGGTGTGGTCGGACAGCCAAGCGCTCAACGGCCAGTTCGACATCCATCGCTTCATCGCCTTCAAAGGTCAGGTCAAGAGCTACCGCGACCAGCTTCAGCTCTCCGTCGACGAATGCCGCGAGGCGCACGACGGGGACCGCCGCTACGGGTTCGACGAAGCGCTGCTCATTCCGTCCACCCGGGAGGACATCGGCGATCTCTGGACGCGACTGGAGCGCATCGTCCAGGAGAAGGTCGAACGCCCCGTCCTCCGCCGCCTCGCCGCCGAGACCCTGGCCGTCCACGGCCGGGCGTTGCGCGAGCATCCCGCGGCCAAGTCCATGCACCACGCCTACCGCGGCGGCCTCCTGGAGCACGTGGTCTCCATGGCCGAGCTCGGGGTCCGAATCTGCGACCACTACCGGGAGCTGGACCGGGACCTGGTCCTCGTCGGGGTGCTCTTCCACGACCTCGGAAAGCTCCGCGAGCTGGGCGCCATGCCGGTCAACGACTACACCCTGGAGGGCCGGCTCATCGGCCACGTGGTCATCGGCCGCGACCTCCTGATCGAACGCTGCGCGGCCATCGCGGGATTCCCGGAGGATCTCCGCATCCTCCTCGAGCACATGGTCCTCTCCCATCAGGGCAAGAAGGAGTTCGCCTCGCCGGTCGAGCCGATGACGCCCGAGGCCCTGGCCCTCCATTTCATCGACGACCTCGACTCCAAGCTCAACCAGCTCCGCCTCTCCCGCGAAGGCTCGACCGGCATGGTCTACCACCGCGGCCTCGGCCGCTACGTCTACCTGCCGCCGCCGGACGAGAGGCCGCTGGAGGAGCCGGTCAACCACGTGGAGCCCCACGCCGAGGAGGCGCGGGAGGCGGACCTGCCGCCCGAGGCGGAGATGGAGGGTCCGGAGCCCGCGATGCAGCCTGTCGAGGCGGGGGTGCAGGGGGAGGCGGAGCAGGAGATTCAGAACCGCCTGTTCCCGGTGGAGTGAGGCGGCCGCATCACGGCGTGGTCGCCGCCTTCGCCTCCCCCACCCCCACCTCGAACTCTTTCCGAAGGTACGACGTCACCGCGCCGGCCTCGTCCCGCACGGCGACGCCCACGGCGTAGCTGCCCGGCTTGAGGGTGATCCCCACGTCATGGACGTACTCCCGGCCCACTCCGGCGGCCTCGGCCTCGGGGATGCTCACCGTCACCACCTCGGTCTCGCGGACAGGTGTGACCGCGCCAGCGCCGCTCGCGACGACGAAGAGGCGCAGGCTCCCGGTCCGGCTCCCCTCCTGCGGGGTCAAGTAGAGCTTCGAGATCGGGACCCGGACTCGCACCGGCACCAGGACGCCGCCCTCCTTCGCCTTCTGCTCGCCGATCTCCAGCTTCGCTTCCAGGGGGTTGTCCTCCGGGCCGAAGCGCATCACGGCGAGCGCCCGCTCGGCCACGGACTCGCCCAGCGTCTTGTCGCGGTACCACTGGCGGTGGCGGACCCGCGCTCCCTTGACCTTCACCTTGACCTCGATCTTGTGCTCCCGCTCGTCCCCCTCCCGCTGCGGCTGGTAGCCCAGGGAGTAGGAGGCTGCGAGGTCCTCGCTCAGCAGTCGAAGAGCGAGCAGGGGATCGGCCGCGTTGAGCAGGGCCCGGCCGCCGGTGTCCTGGGCCAGGAAGCGGAGACCGTTCTGGGCGTTCATGGTGTACTCCTGCCAGGCGTCCGCCCCCCCTCCTCCGGAAGCCTCCAGAGGATAGAACGTCACGCGGTTGCGGCTGGCATGGGCGGTGAGCTTCCGGAACCGGTCCGTCAGATCGTTCTGCACGCTGGCCACGGAGGAGATCCTGCTGTTGCCCCGCGGGATGTTCGAGTACGCCTCGTAGAGCTCGTACCCCGGCTCGAGCGCCAGGCCGTCGCTCACGTAGAGGAGGGCCTTGCGGCCGGGGACGCCCGCCAGCCAGCTCACCACCTCTCCCAGCGCGTCCAGCGCGCCGGCGACGATGGCCGCCTCCTGCTCGGCATACGCCTGGAGCCGGCTCTCGACGTGGATGTCGCGCCTCCCGCCGGCACGGAGGACCGAGAAGACGTCCATTCGCGCATTGGTTCGCGAGGAGACGCGGGACCGCAGGTCGGCCGAGACCTTCTTCAGCTCCTCGAGATCGGCGGCGAGCTGACCGAGATCGTCCGTGAACGCCCGCCGGACGTCCAGCTTACGGTCGTAGCGCACCAGCATCACCTGGTCGCCGGGCCGGAGCGTGCCCGCGAGAAATTCATCGAGCTTGTTGAGCACCACAGCGCGGCTCTCCAGGCGCGTGTTCACGTCGTCCATGAAGATGACCAGCCGGAGCCGCTGGTCCTGCGGCCGGGGGACCGCCTCCGGAGCGCCCTGCGCCGCCGGGGCCGAGCCCGCACCCGTAGCCGGCGGCCTCTCGGAGGTCTCCACGTAGAAGTTCGTGATCTCGACCGGCTTGCCGTCCTCGTAGACCTCGAAGTCCTCCCGGGTTAGGCCGGTCAGGGGCTTGCCCTTCTTGTCCGTCACGAAGACGTCGAGGCTGACGACGCTCACCTCGATCGCCTCGCTGAAGGTCTCCTCCCCGGCGGTCTCCTGCTGGCCGGGCGCCGGAAGGGTCGCGAGAAGCAGGCCGAGCGCCGCACCGGCAGCCCGCAGGATCCGGATCTTTGGAGACGTCGAGGCCATGAGAGTCCCTCCTTCGCAATGAGAATGCGCGATCCGGGCGTAGAAAGGCAAGCCATGGACCATCCGTCCCCTGAAGTGGTCTCCCAATTGCATAAACAGGGATCGCAGTGGCATGAGCTGGTTCGCATGCCGGATTCCGGAACCCTGAAAGGAGGAGATCCATATGCCCGCCGACGCGTTCGCTGACGAGTGGAGAGACAACCCGCGCTGGAAAGGGGTCGAGCGGCCCTACACGGTGGACGATGTGAAGCGCCTGACCGGGAGCATCCGCATCGAGCACACGCTGGCGCGCAGGGGAGCCGAGCGGTTGTGGCAGTTGCTCCACTCCGAAGACTACGTGGCGGCCCTCGGGGCGCAGACCGGCAATCAGGCCGTCCAGCAGGTGCAGGCGGGCCTCAAGGCCATCTACGTGAGCGGGTGGCAAGTGGCCGGCGATGCCAATGAAGCCGGCGAGACCTATCCCGACCAGAGCCTCTACCCCGCGGACAGCGTTCCCAAACTGGTCCGCCGCATCAACAACGCTCTCGTGCGGGCCGATCAGATCCAGCACGCCGAGGGCCATGGGGACGTCGACTGGTTCGCCCCCCTCGTCGCCGACGCCGAGGCCGGTTTCGGCGGCAACCTCAATGCTTTCGAGCTGATGAAGGACATGATCGAGGCGGGCGCCGCGGGCGTCCATTTCGAGGACCAGCTCTCCTCGGCCAAGAAGTGCGGCCATATGGGAGGCAAGGTCCTGGTCCCGACAGCCGAGTTCGAGCAGAAGCTCGTCGCCGCCCGCCTGGCGGCCGACGTCCTGGGAGTGCCCACGATCCTCATCGCCCGCACCGACGCCAACAGCGCCAGGCTCATCACCAGCGACGTCGACCCGCGCGACCACGAGTTCCTCGGCCGCGAGCGTACCGTCGAGGGCTTCTACCGGCTCGCGGGCGGCATCGAGTGCGCCATCGCCCGGGGTCTCGCCTACGCGCCCTACGCCGACATGCTCTGGTGCGAGACCTCCAAGCCGGACCTCGAGGAGGCGAAGCGGTTCGCCGAAGCCATTCACGACAGGTTCCCCGGCAAGCTCCTGGCCTACAACTGCTCGCCCTCCTTCAACTGGAAGCAGCGGCTCGACGCCGGGACCATCGCCAGGTTCCAGCGCGAGCTGGGGGCCATGGGCTACAAGTTCCAGTTCGTCACCCTGGCCGGCTTCCATTCGCTCAATCTCGGCATGTTCGAGCTCGCCCGGGCCTACAAGGAGACGGGCATGACCGCCTACTCCCGCCTTCAGGAGCGGGAGTTCGAGAACGAGCGCCTGGCCGGCTACCGCGCCGTCAAGCACCAGACTTTCGTCGGGACCGGTTACTTCGACCAGGTGGCCCAGACGATCTCCCAAGGCGCCTCCTCGACCACGGCCCTCCACGGCTCGACCGAGGAGGAGCAGTTCCAGGAAGCCCAGGCGAGCTGACCGAGCTGACGGGGAGGAGGGAGAACGCCATGCCGAACGAGATCCGGATCGCGGGGCCGGAGACGGCCTCGCGGGACCGCGTACTCACGCGGGAAGCGCTGGCCTTCGTGGCCGAGCTTCAGGGCAGCCTCGGGGCCGCCCGGGACGACCTGCTCTACCGGCGGGCGCAGCGCCAGCAAGACTTCGCCCGAGGCATCGGGCTGGACTTCCTCGACCACACGAAGTCCATCCGGTTGACGGACTGGACCGTGGCCCCGGCACCCCTGGACCTCCAGGACCGCCGGGTCGAGATCACCGGCCCGGTGGAGCGCAAGATGATGATCAACGCCCACAACTCGGGGGCGAACGTCTTCATGGCCGACTTCGAGGACTCCCTCTCCCCCACCTGGGCGAACGTGGTCGAGGGGCAGGCGAACCTCATGGACGCCGTCCGGCGGCAGATCGCCTACCGGAGCCCCGAGGGCAAGGAGTACCGACTGAACGAGCGGACGGCCACCCTGCGGGTCCGCCCCCGCGG
>DASQEB010000609.1:0-4954 GCA_035633875.1 Thermoanaerobaculia bacterium | reverse complement strand
CGAATGCCCGCCCAGGGCGAAGAAGTCGTCATGGATCCCCACCCCGTCCACCCGCAGCACCTCGGCCCAGATCCCCGCCAGCAGCTCCTCGACCGGCGTGCGCGGCGCGGCCCCGGCCCCTCCGGCCGGCGCCGCTGCCGGCTCGATCCGCGCCAGGGCCTTGCGGTCGACCTTGCCGTTGGGCGTCAGCGGCAGCGCGTCCAGCACCACCAAGGCCGAGGGCAGCATGTATTCGGGCAGACGAACCTGGAGGGCATTCCGGAGCCCGCCGAGCTCCGGCGTCTCCGCCCCGTCCCGAGGGACGGCGTAGGCCACCAGCCTTCGCTCGACACCTTCGCCCAGAGCCAGCACGGCCGCGTCCCGCAGCGCCGGGTGGGACGCCAGGGCGGCCTCGATCTCCCCCAACTCGATGCGGAAGCCCCGGACCTTGACCTGGTGGTCCAAGCGGCCGAGGAGCTCCAACTCGCCATCGGGCCGCCAGCGGACGAGGTCCCCTGTCCGGTACAGGCGCTCGCCCGGTGCGGCGGCGAACGGGTCCGGAACGTAGCGCTCCGCCGTCAGATCCGGTCTCCCGAGATAGCCCCGGGAGAGGCCCGCGCCTGCGAGGTACAGCTCGCCCGGGCCTCCCGGCCGCACCGGCTGGAGCCAGGCGTCCAGCACGTAGGCCTGGGTCTTGGCGACCGGCCGGCCGATCGTGGGCTCGCCTTCCCTCCCCACCTCGGCGATCGTCGAGTAGGTCGTGTCCTCCGAGGGGCCATAGAGGTTGAGCAGCCGCTCGACCGTTCCGAGGTCCAGGATGCGCCGCGCCAGCGCCCCCCGCAGCGGCTCGCCCGCCAGGTTGACCGTGCGCACCGAGGCGGGCACCGCCCCCTGGCGCACCAGCTCCGCCATGGCGGAGGGCACAGTGTTGACGAGCGTCACCTCGCCGGCTGCCGGCAGCCCAGGCAGTGCCAGGGCGTTCTCCGCCAGCACTACGGCGCCGCCGCAGGAGAGGGGCGCGAACAGCTCGAAGACCGACAGATCGAAGCAGATGGATGTCGAGGCCAGCGTCCGCGCCAGCTCGTCCGGCCGGAACGTCTCCCGCGCCCAGTGGACGAGCGCCGCCGCGCTCCGGTGCTCGATCGCGACGCCCTTGGGGACCCCGGTGGACCCCGACGTGTAGATCACGTAGGCGAGATTGGCGGATGTAGGGGCGGGGCTTGCCTCCGCCCGGGAGGGGACGAGCCCCTCCCCTACATCCTCGACCCGCACGATCCGCGCGTCCAGCCCCTCGGACAGGGCCGGCAGCAGCCCTCCTTCGGTGATCAGCACCGGCGCTCCGGCGTCCTGCAGGATCGTCTCCAGCCGCTCCCGGGGATAGGCCGGGTCGAGGGGCACGTAGGCCCCGCCCGCCTTGAGCACGGCGAGGATCGCCGCCACCAGCCGCGGCGTGCGCGCGAGGAAGATCCCCACCCGGGTCTCGGGTCCCACGCCCAAGGCCCGCAGCCGCCGCGCCAAGGCCTCCGTCCGCATCTCCAATTCGCCGTAGCTCAGCCGCTCGTTGCCCGCGATCAGGGCCACGGCCTCCGGCGTCCGCCGCGCCTGTTCCTCGAACAACTCGTGGAGCAGCACGCCCCCGGGCCATGCCGCCTCCGTCTGGTTCAGCTCCACCAGGAGCTGATGCGCCTCCTCGGGCGTCAGCAGCGGCAGCTCCCGGATGCGGCGGTCCGGCTCGGCCAAAGCCGCGGCCAGGAG
Organism: Thermoanaerobaculia bacterium; assembly: GCA_035633875.1. Lineage (GTDB taxonomy): Bacteria > Acidobacteriota > Thermoanaerobaculia > Multivoradales > UBA5704 > DATARR01. The sequence continues at coordinate 3,220 of DASQEB010000609.1, read as the reverse complement.
CCTCCCGAAGTGCCCTGCCATCCGCTCGATGGTCGCGCCGTCGAACAGGTCCGGATTGAAGCGCAGCGAGGCCCCGAGCCCGCCCTCCACCTCTGCCATGGTCAGCATCAGGCCGAAGGGCGTGCCGGCCGGTACCAGGGGGAGGGACTCGAGCTCGATCCCTCCCAGGGCCAGCCGCCCTCCGCCCTCGCCCAGGGCGAAGGCGCCCAGGTCCGCGCCCGCGCCCCGGGCCTTCTCGAAGGTAAACGCCACGTCGAACAGCGGCGGCCGGCTCGGGATCCGCTCCGGCTGCAGCCGCTCGGCCAGGAGGGGGAAGGGGAAGTCCTGATGCTCGAAGGCGCCGACCACGGCCTGCCGTGTCGCCTCCAGCACGCCGGCGAAGGACGCCTCGTCCCCGAAGCGGACCCGTACGGCCACCGGATTGACGAAGTAGCCCACCAGATCGGCCATCGCGCTCGCGGCCCGGCCGGCCGTGGGCGAGCCCACCACCAGGTCGCCAGCCCCGGTGTAGCGGGCGAGCAGCGTCTCGAACCCGGCGAGCAGCCCCATGAAGAGCGTGGCCCCCCGGCGCCGGGCGAGCCCCTGGAGCTCCTCGGCCACGGCCGCGCCCAGGCGGAAGCCCCGGGCGTCTCCGCCCCACGTCTGCACCGGGGGCAGCGGCCGGTCCGTGGGCAGCTCCAGGCGCGGTGCCAGGGCTCCGTCCGGGGCGAGCATGTCCCGCCAGTACTCCCACAGCCGCTCCCCGTCCGGCCCGGCAAGCCGGCCTTCCTGCCAGCGCGCCACGTCCATGGGCGTGAGATCGAGCGGCGCGAGCGCCGGCGCCGGCCGGCCGGACTCGTGCGCGTAGAGCGCCCCGAGGTCCCGGGCGATCACCGCCAGCGACCAGAAGTCCACCACGAGGTGGTGCACGGCGAGGAAGAGCACCCGCCCGGCTGCGGGGGAGCGCACCACCCCCAGCCGGAGGAGCGGCCCCCGTTCCAAATCGAACGGCCGCCAGATTTCGGTGCGCAGCCGCTCCTCCGGGTCCTCCCCGGGTGCGGCATCGAGCACCAGGAATTCGGAGGCAAGCTCCTCGTGCACCCGCAGGACCGGGCCGCCGGGGGTGTCCGCGAAGGTCGTGCGCAGGGCCGGGTGACGGACCACTAGGGCCGCCAGGGCGCGGCCCAACGCCTCCACATCGAGGCTCCCCCGCACCCGCGCCGCGCCGGCCAAGTGATAGGCCAGGCTCTCCGGCGCCAGACGGTGGAGGAACCACAGCGCTTTCTGGCCGGAGGAGAGTGGGTGCTCGCCCGCTTCCTCCCCCCGCGCCGCCAGCTCCACCGGATCGGCCGGCCGCGGCTCGCCCGCACCTGCGGCCGCGAGCGCCTCCGCCGCGAGCTCCGCGAGCGTCGCCCCCTCCAGCAGCCGGGCGAGGGGCAGGGAGACCCCCAGCACGCTCTCCACGCGGGTGCGCAGCTCCACCGCCGCCAGCGAATCGAGCCCCAGGGAGGTCAGCGGCCGGGCCGGGTCCACGCGGGCGGCGGCCACACCCAGGGCGCGGCCCGCCTCCGCGCGCAGCCAGGACTCCAAGGCGGGCAGCCGGTCCCCCTCCGGCAGCGCGGCGAGCGTCGCGTGGTCCAGGTCCTCTCCGGCCGCGGCCTCGCCGGCCTCCTCCGCAGGATCGGCCTCCAGGGCGCTCCGGCCCACCACCTCCAGCTCGCCGGCGAACCATGCCGCCCGGCAGGCGTGGCGCTGGATCTTGCCGCTGGAGGTCTTGGGGACGCTCCCCATCCGCACCAGGACCACCTCGTGGACCTGGATCTCGTGCTCCTCCGCCACCGCCCGCCGCACCGCCTCGGCCGCGGCCCCGGCCTCTCGTTCGCGGCGGCGGTCCAGCTCCTGGACGAGGACGAGCCTCTCCTCGCCGCTCAGGTCCACGGCGAAGGCCGCGCCGCACCCCGGCCGCAGCGCGGGATGGCTCGTTTCGGCCGTCAGCTCCAGGTCTTGCGGATAGTGGTTGCGCCCGCGCAGGATGATCAGGTCCTTGAGGCGACCGGTGATGTAAAGCTCGCCCTCCCGCAGGAACCCGAGATCGCCTGTGCGCAGGAAAGGACCGCTGCCGTCGTCGCGCCGGGCCCCGAACGTCCGCTCTGTCTCCTCAGGGCGGTTCCAGTACCCGCAGGCCACGCTGGGGCCCGCGACCCAGATCTCCCCCACCTGGCCCGGCGGGAGGCCGCGCCCGGTCTCCGGGTCCACGACCACGATCTCCTGCTCGGCCCAGGACCTGCCGCACCCCACCAGCCGGCGGCCCGCCGGATCCAGCGCGTTCACCGGCACCGCCCGGCCGCGCTCCAGGTCCGCCGCCCGGAACGCCTCCACCGCCGGCGGCGTCTCCACCGTGCCGCCGGTGACGAACAGGGTGGCCTCGGCCAGACCGTAGCAGGGATAGAACGCCTCGCGCCGGAACCCGGCGGAGGCGAACGCCTCGGCGAAGCGGTCCAGCGTCTCGGCCCGCACCGGCTCGGCGCCGTTGAACGCCACCTTCCACGACGAGAGGTCGAGCCCATACCGCTCCGCGGGCGGGATCTTGCGCACACACAGGTCGTAGGCGAAGTTCGGGCCGCCGCTCGTCGTGGCCCGGTAGTGGGAGATTGCCCGCAGCCACCGCGCCGGCCGCTGCAAAAAGGCCACCGGCGACATCAGGATGCAGCGGGCGCCCACGTACAGGGGCTGGAGAACGTTCCCGATCAGCCCCATGTCGTGGTAGAGGGGCAGCCATCCCACGATGACCGACTCCTCCGACTGGTCGAAGGCGGCCTCGATCATCCCTTCGTTGTGGAGGAGGTTCCCGTGACTCACCATCACGCCCTTGGGCAGTGCCGTCGACCCGGACGTGTACTGGAGGAAGGCCAGCGTACCTCCATCCACCTCCGACTCGCGCCACTCGCGTGCGAGCGCGGGCGCGTCCAGCGCGTCCGTCGCCACCCAGCGCACGCCCGCCAGCTCCGGCAGCCGGCCGGCCAGCGTCTCCATGCCGGAGAGGAGATCCGAGGAGGTCAGGGCGACCGTGGGCCGGGCGTCCTCCGCGATGGCGCGCAGCCGGGGCAGCATGCGGGCCGACCGCGGCGGATACGCCGGCACCGCGGCCGTGCCGGCATAGAGGCAACCCAGGAAGGCCGCGATGAACTCGAGGCCGGGGTTGTACAGCAGGAGCGCCCGCTCCCCCGCCGCGTCCATCCGC
>DASQEB010000608.1:0-18948 GCA_035633875.1 Thermoanaerobaculia bacterium | reverse complement strand
CAAAAGGGGAGCGGTTCCCCCTGGAGTTTCTGTCGCAATCCTTTCCGCGACTGTCGCAATCTACCTCAGGCGAGCCTCCCCCCTCAGGAGGGGAACGGCTCCCCTTCGGGGAGCGGACGCTCACCTCGCATCGACAGCCGTTCCCCTTGTGTTGGCGACCGCTCCCCTCCACCGGGCGGAGCCTCCCCTCTCGAGGGGAGACGCTGCGACTGCGGGGGCGGAGCCTCTCCTCGAGGGGGGAGAGGCTCACGTTTCGAAGGTTGCGACAGATACCGCGAGGGGAACGACTGAAACTCCGGGGAGAACCGCTCGCTTCCAGAGGATTGCGACAGAAAGGACGAGGGGAGACGCTCGCCTCCAGAGGAAGGCGGCAGGGATTTCAAGGGGAGTCTCTCCCCTCGTTCTGGCCCGGCCTGCGACCTACTTCAAGGAGACGTACACCGTCTCGCCGTGGCCTTCCAGTTTGACCCGGTTCTGCTGGATCTCGACCACGGTGAAGCCCTGCACGACCTCGCCGGGCCCGACCACTTTGCCGTCGATCACCGCCACCGGGCTCACCGACGAGAACGCAATGCCGTTCAGGCGGAGGGTGCCGCCGCCGGGCACGGGGACCGCTTCGACGAAGGACTTGCTTTCCCGGGCGGGGGGTGGTGCAACGGGGACGGGCTCCTCCTGGACGGGGGTTGGCTCCTCCGCCTGGGGGGCGGCGGACGGCTGGCTCGGCTCCAGGCGGATCTCCGGCTCCGGCTGAGGCTGAGCCGCCGGAGGCGGAACGGGAACGGCGGCCTCGGGCACTCTTTCGGGAGGAGCCGTGACGGCCGCCGGCGGCTCGGAGAAGACGGGCGGCGGCACGGTCGGAGGGACCGGCGGCGCCGTCACCTCGGGAGGAGGCGTGCTCTCGGGCAGTTCCTCCACCGCGACGGGCGGCGCGACCTCGGCCACCCGGGTCTCCTCCGTTGCGGCGGGCTCCCGGTTCGAAAAGTAGACGAATCCGGCCGTCCCTCCGGCGAGCACGGCCCCCACGGCGAGGCCCGCCAGGAGGGGCACGAGCGTGCGGCGGCGATCGGGAGAGTCCACCGTTCCGACGGCGTAGGGCACGCCCTGCCGGAGGGAGTCCTGGCGCGCGGCCTCCTGCCGCGCCTTTTTCAACGCATCGCTGATCAGGCTCATGTGAACTTCCCTTCGAGCTCGCGGATCGCCCGGCGCACCTGCCGCCGGGTCAGGAGGTCCGTCCCGTCCACGAACCCGGCGAGGAGGGCCTTGTCGCACACCGCGTTGACGAGCCGCGGGATGCCGCCCGAGTAGCGGTGGATCGAGCGGACGGCCCAGGGCGTGAACGCCGGCCGGCCGTTGCCCCCCGCCACCTGCAGCCGGTGCTGGATGTAGCGCTCCACCTCGTCGCGATCGAGCGGGGTCAGATGGTAGCGCACCGTGATCCGCTGCCGGAGCTGGCGCAGGCTCCGGTCGTCCAGCTTCTCCCGCAGCTCAGGCTGGCCGAGGAGGACGATCTGGAGGAGCTTGCGCTGGTCGGTCTCCAGGTTCGAGAGCAGGCGGACCTGCTCCAGGAGCTCGGAGTCCAGGTCCTGGGCCTCGTCGATGAGCAGCACGACATCGTTGCCCTTCTCCAGTTGCTCCAGGAGGAAGCGGTTGAGCATCTCCAGGCACTCCACCCGGTCCGACCGGCCGGGCTGGAGCCCGAATTCAGTCAGGACGGTCCGCAGGAGCTGGGTGGTGTCCAGGCAGGGGTTCAGGATCAGGGCCGTCACGTGGTTCGGCCCCAGCTCCTCCAGCACGGCCCGGCAGAGGGTGGTCTTGCCGGCGCCCACCTCGCCGGTGATCTGGACGAATCCCTTCCTCTCCCGAATCCCGAAGAGGATGTGGTTGAACGCCTCGCGGTGGCGGTCGCTGAAGAACAGGAAACGCGGATCGGGCGTGATGTTGAACGGCGGCTCGCAAAACCCGTAGAACTGGTTGTACATTGCTGGCGGTATCCTAATACGCTCCACGCCCCTGGTCGGGGAACCCGTCCGGAGCCCGGCCGCATTCCTGTATACGGGAGAGCCCATGGAAGAGTCCGTCCGCCACCGCCCCGTCCAGAGCGACAACCTGAGCCGGCCGGTCGGTCCCTACGTCCCCGGCATGATCTTCGACCGCCTCGTCTTCGTCTCCGGCCAGGGAGCGACCGACCCGGCCACAGGTCAGCTCGTCAGCGACGACGTGGAAACCCAGACCGAGCAGGTGCTCAAAAACGTCCAGGCCATCCTGGAAGCTGCCGGCTCGCGAATGGACTGCGTGCTGCGCTGCGGCGTCTTCCTCACCGACATGGCGGAGTTCCCCAAGATGAACGCCGTCTACGAGCGGGTCTTCGCGGGACACCGCCCGGCCCGAACCACCGTGGCCGTCTCCGAGCTGCCGTTGCCGGGGTTGAAGGTGGAGATCGATGCGGTGGCGTATATTCCGTGAGGGCGCAGACTGCGAAGACCCCCCGCCCGAGGACCCTCACCCCGGCCCTCTCCCGGAGGGAGAGGGTGCAAAACCTGTTTGTCGGATCCACCTTGAATCAACGTAGCCCCCAGCTAACCAGCTTTTCTCCCTCTCCCTTTGGGAGAGGGCCGGGGTGAGGGCTCCCGGGCGGGGGCTCGGCCCGCTACGGCGCCTTCTCCCCCGCCCCCGTCGTCCCCTTGAGATACCTGTCATACCATCCGACATACCGCTCCAGCCGGTCCTTCTGGTAGCTCGGCTTGGTGATGCCGTGGCTCTGGCCGGGGTAGATGATCAGCTCGGTCTCGCGGCCGAGGCGGCGGAGGGCCTGGTAGAGCTGCTCGGAATTCAGGAGCGGGACGTTCCAGTCCTCCTGACCGCAGAGGATGAGGGTCGGCGTGGTGACCTTCTCGACCTGGAAGAAGGGGGAGATGCGGATCCAGAGGTCGGTGTTCTTCCAGGGGAGCCCGAGCTCGGCCTCCCACTCGCGCTGGTAGTGGTCCGTGCCGTAGTTGGAGAGGTAGTTGACCTCGCTCGCGCCGGAGGTGGCCGCCTTGAAGCGGCCGGTCTTGGTGATGACGTAGTTGGTGAGGATGCCGCCGTAGCTCCAGCCGCCCACGCCGAGACGGTCCGGATCGGCGACTCCCAGGCGGATGGCCTCGTCCACCGCGGCCATAACGTCCTGGTAGTCCTTGTTCCCCCAATCCGCCCAAAGCGCGTAGCTGAAGTCCCGGCCGTAGCCCGAGGAACCCCGGGGGTTGGCGCCGATCACGGCATAGCCCTGGGCGGCGAGCATCTGCCACTCCAGGTTGAAGCCCGTCGTGTACTGGGACACGGGGCCGCCGTGGATGCGCAGGATGGTGGGCAGCCTCTTGCCGTCCGGGGCGTCCGGAGGCAGGGTGAGGAAGGCGTCGATCTTCGTGCCGTCCGCGCTCGTGGCTTTGAAACGCCGGACCTCGCCCAGGCGGATGCCCTTCAGGAACTCGTCATTGACCCGGGTGAGGCGCCGCAGCGCGCCGTCCTCCAGGACGGAGAGCTCGGCGGGCTGGTGGAAGGTGGTCTCCTGGACCACCTTCTCGCCTTTGGGACCAAGGTCGAAGGCCTGGACGTCCCGCTCCCCGGCCAGGACCCGCTCGACCGGACCGCCCACCACCGACACCCGGGCCAGGTGGGAGTTGCCGCCGTCCTCCAGGAGGAAGTAGACGTGCTTGCCGTCCGGCGAGACCTGGAGGTTGCCGGCGTTGCGGTCGAGGTCGGCGGTCAAGAACCGGGACGCGCCACCCGCGACGGGCACCACGGCCACCTGGTTGGTGTCGTACCAGACGTCCCTGGGGTCACCGCCGGCGATGTAGGCGATCCATTGGCCGTCCGGGCTGAAGACGGGGTTCTCGTCGCGGCCTTCCCAGGTGGTGAGGGCCCGGGGCGTCTGGCCGGGCTTCGCCTCGACGAGGAAGATGTCCGCGTTGTCGTTGGCGTCCGGCTCCGGGGTGCGGTTGCTGGTGAAGGCGATCGACCTCCCGTCCGGAGACCAGACGGGCTCGCTGTCGTCATAGGGGCCGGAGGTGATCTGCTGGCTGGTCTTCTTTTGTACGTCGAAGACGTAGATGTGCTGGCGCAGGTCCCGGAGGTAGCCCTCGCCGTCCCGCTTGAACTGGAGGCGGCGGATGACGATGGGCTTGGGGGTCTTCGCGGAGTCCTCCTCTTCTTCGCCCTCCTTCTCCTCGTCCTCCTCATCCGGGTCCACGTCCCCCACGACCAGGGCGAGGCGGGTGCTGTCCGGCGACCAGGCGAGGTCGGAGACGTCCGCCTTGTAGTCGGTGAGCTTCATGGCCTCACCGCCCCGGCGGTCGAGGAGCCAGACCTGGGTCTTCTTGCCCTCGCGGCCGGAGAGGAAGGCGAGCCAGCGGCCGTCCGGGCTGAACCGGGGATTGGTCTCGGGCTTGGGGCTCGCCGTGACCCGCAGGGTCTCGCCGCCGTCCAGGGAGACCATGTGGATGTCGGTGTCCGTGGAGTCCTTCTTGGGATCGAGGGTGCGGACGGTATACGCCACCCAGCGTCCATCGGGGCTGAGCCGGGGAGACGCCACGGTCTTGAGGGCCAGGACGTCCTCCGGCTTCAGGGGCCGGGGGGCCTCGGCCGTGGCGACGGAGAGGGAAAGGAGCACGACCGCCAGGGTGACGGCCAGGAACGGAAGATGTCTCTTCATGCGGGTCCTCGAGTCCTGAGATCGGTCCGGGGGGAGATCCTAGCAGCTCCCCCCGGACCGGTCGTCACGGCAGGCCGCCGATGGACGCGAGAGGCAGGACGAGCCGCCGCAGGCGCAGGAGCGGCACCGGACTCCGCTCCTCGGAGTTGAAGACGGCCACGTCCAGGGAGAAGAAGCCGTTCCGGTTCGGCCGCTCCCGGGCCGCCCAGTCCTGGAGGGCCGCGGCGATCGGCTCCGCAGGGTTGGCCTGCGAGGAGAGGACGGGGAAGAGCCGGACGGGCACGGTCGTCGGCAACTCGCCGGCCGATCCGAAGGTGCCGCGGATGTCGAAGCCGTAGCGGCACTCCACGCGCAGCGTCCTCGCGACGTCCAGGCCCCCGAAGAGCTCGCCGAACAGGCGGTCGAGGTGCTCCCGGAGGGTGCGCGTCCCGCCGCCGTCCACGGGGAGGCGCTCGGGTCGGTCGAGGGCCGGCCTCAGCGGCTGGCCGAAGCGCACGGGCGAGGTCTTGAAGACGAAGCCCGGGGACGTGATGAAGCCTTCCACGAGATCGGCGTTGCGCTCCAACTGAACGCCGGCCCAGGCGTTCTCGATCCGCAGGACGTCCAGGTCCAGGATCGTGATCTCGCGGCGCCGCCACTCCGGATCGACCGGCTCCTGGAAGGTGATCCGCCGGAGGGTGGACGAGACCTCGTGGGTCTGGAAGCTGAGGGGCTGCCCCTGGAGATCCTGGGGAACGATCAGGATCTTCTCCATGGAGCGCGTCCCGGGCTCCCCGGGCTCGGGGGTGAGCCGGATCTCGCGCGGGGTCCCGCCCTTCTCCCCAACGCGGAAGACGTCGCGCGGGGTTCCCTCCGCCAGGGCCGCCGCCACGAGGAACTGGTCGAAAGCGTCGGCGACCCGCCCGGCCAGACCGGCGACCCGGGCGAGGGCCTCGCGGACCCGGCGGAGCCTTCTGCCGTCCGGCGAGCCGGGGGAGGCGCCGGCGTCGGCGGCGCGGGCGGCGTCCGGCAGGCCGGCCAGGATGCCCCGCAGGTGGGGGAATTCGAGCTGGAAGCGGACCAGAGCCTGGGGGATCGTGTCGGCCTCGTCCAAGTCGACAGACGGGTCCTGATTTAATCCCTGGTTGTACTCGACGGTCGCCACGAGGCTGTCCTGGGAGGCGCCGGGCCACTGGTACCCGAAGAGATAGCGCCAGGAGCGGGCCGAGCGCAGGGTATCCGGTTCCGCCGCGAGGGACTCCGGCTGGAACGTGTGGCCCAGGAGCACCGGCGGCTGCGGGTACTCGCGCAGCACGATGGGCACGATCTGCTCGCCCAGGGAGCGGTTCCGGGGTACCACGAGCTCGAGCCAGTTGGAGGTCTCGAAGCCGTCCTCTCCCCTCTGCTGCTCCTCGATTCCACGCTCCACGTGAGTGATCTGGAATTCGAGGTCCAGGACGAGGGCGTCCTGCGCCTCCTCCTGGAAGGAATCGAGGACGAAGGTGAGGGCCGGGGCGGCCGCAGCCTCCCCGGGCAGCTCCACCCGGGCCACGGAGAGCTGGAAGGTGGGCCTGCCGTTCGCTCCGGCGGTCCTGCGGTCGACCATCCGCCCGTAGAGCCGGGTCCGCTCCGGGGCGACGGGCAGAGCGGCCAGCGGCACATGCACGATGGCGTCGAGGTCGTAGCCCTGGCGCAGGCTCAGGCGCACCTTCTGCCGATAGGCTTCCCGCGCGGCGGAGGTGCCCTCCGGGCTCTGGCCCGCCAGGACGTTCGCGACCTGATCGGGGAGCTTCTCCGCTAGCCGCTCCTTGGCCGCCATCAGAGCCTCCAGCTCCGCGGCCGCCACCCGCCGGATGGACACCGCGGGCTCGGGCGCGAGCAGGCCCTCCAGCCCTTCCAGGAAGGAGCGGGCCGAGCGGTCCACGTCCACGTCCACGGCGCCCTTCCGGATCGGGGTGAAGACGATGCCGTCGGAATCGTCCCGGTCCTGGCCGTAGTCCCGGACGTCCTCGACCTCACCGGACCACAGATCCAGGGAGAGGGGCCGGGGCGCGAAAGTGACGGCCGGTCCACCGGCGGGACGGACCTCCAGCGCAGCCTCGGCCACCATCCAAAGCGAGCGCGGACCCGTCTCACCGAGGCCGGTGGCGAGGCGCAATCCGGCGAAGGCCGTTGCGAAGCGGCGCGCGAGCTCCTCCAGTTGCGAGGTCTCGGGGGCCGTGCCCGGCGCGGCGATGAAGGGCGGCGGAACGGGCGCCACGGCCTCCCGGATCTCCCGGAACCGCCCCTCGGGCTCAGCCTGGAGCCTCGCCCGGACCTCCGGGTCGAGGAGGCTCTCGGGCCGGCTCACGACGAGCTGCACCACGAGCTCGCGGGACACTACGACCGGCGAGGCCGCACGATCGAAGACGTGGCAGGTCTTGAAGACGATCGGGCCGTCCCCGGTCGGCCGGCCACCGAGGAGGTCTCCCAGGAATCCCTCCACCTGGGCCAGGAATTCGTTCAGGGAGATCGGGCTCGCGCCGCAGGGCGAGAGCGGGTGGAGACGCCCGCCGTCCAGGGTCGAGCGGACGTGGACCGCGGCCCCCGGCCCCTGCACCTGCTCGCGGATCAGGGTCCACTGGGCGAGGTCGTCCTCGATCAGCTCACGGTCGCTCTGGCGCTCCTTGTAGACCTTCTGATCGAAAACGAGGGAGACGGCGAGGCCGTTCGTCCCCTGGACATCCCAGGACGTCACGACCCCCGGCCACTCCGAGACGGGGATCAGGCGGTCGAAGTAGCCGTGATCGAGCGCCACCAGGCCGCTCGCCGGGCCGCGGTTGCCGAAAAGGTCGCGCCAGGCGAAGCGCAGGGACGCCTGCCGGCCCACGGTGGCGTAGCGGTTGGCCGGCTGCTCCGGCTCCCTCTTCGCGAGATTGTGGACCGGCACGATCTGGGCATACCGCCATGTCTCGTCCACGGGCTCGGGTCCCACGGGCAGGCCGTCGAGGCTGGCCTTGAACACGGCGTCTTCGGCCACGGCGTAGTCGAGGAAGCTGTAGAGGTTTTCGATCTCCTCCTGGTAGACCCCCGCTTCGACGAGGCGGCGATCCCATTCCGGCGTGCCCGGCTGCAGTCCGTTCGTCCGCAGCAGCGCCTCCAGCTCTTCGAAGGTCAGCCGGGCGTCCGGGCCGCCCGGATGGTTGAGGCCGGGCGGCACCCGCAGGGGGCGGGCCGGCCGGGGCCGCTCGAGCCGGAAGCCGACGCACCCCGGCTCCAGCACGCGCTGCGGCGCCAGGACCCCCGGCGTCTCGGCAAAGAGCAAGCCGGCGGCGCCCACCGTGGGGTCCAGGGCCAGGGCGTTGTGGCAGGAGAGGAACGACGCCGCTCCCGCCGGAGAGCGGAAGAGCAGGGTCACCCGGGCGACCTGCCCGCCCTGGAAGAGGCGGTCCGGGAGCTCCACGTTCCCGGCGTGGAGGTAGTAGCCGCCCGAGTTGACCAGGCTGCTCTGCCAGGCGAGCCGGCCGAAGGCGGCGGCGTCCGCGAGCGAGGCGTGGACCCGCGCCGCCGGAGTTGCGGCCGTCACGTCGAACACCTGCCCCGGGTTGGTCTCGGTCGACAGGTTGGTCCGCACGAGGAAAACCCTGGCCGGGTCCACCGGGTGCTCGACGAGGCCGACTCCGGTTTCCGCGGCATAGGCGAGGGAGAGAGTCATCCCGGCGGGGATCTCCGGGAGGGCCATGAGGGCGTCGAGGAACCGGCGGTCCGCCTCCCCCATCCCGGTCAGGACGTAGATCCCGGCCGGAGGCGTTCCGCCCGCCACCGGCGCGGGAGGCTTGACCGCGAGGTCGACGCGGGTGACGAGCTGGACGTCCGTGGCCGGGACCTCCGCGACCTCCGTCTCCCTGGCGAAGCGCCGGCCCACGGGCCCGGTCTTGACGTCCACCGTGAGAGACCCGGCTTTGACGAGCTCACCGCTCAGGGCGTCGGGGAAGGTCCAGAGCGTGAGCTCACCGCCGCCCCGGAGGGTCCAGGGGTTCCTCACCTCGAAGGCGAAGGCCGCCGGCCGCTCCTCCACCGGCACGATCCGGGTGACCCGGGCCGCATCCGGCGTCCCGACCCGGACGGCCTGGAGGTCGCGTAGCGTCGGGCCGAGGAGCCGGACCTCGGGTGGAGCGCCGGCCGCGAGCTCGAACCAGTCCGCTTCCGCCGGCTTCTCCAGCCGCAGGACGAAGTCGGCCGGCGCCGTTGCTCCCGCCACCACCGGAAGCTGCTGGCCGAGGAGCCGGTAGAACGGCTCGGTCGCGCTCTGCCCCGCCCCCGCCGGCAGACGCAGCCCGTACCGGAAGAAGAGGCTCGCCGACTCGCCCACCTCGGAGACCGGGAGCCCGGCGATCAGATCGCTGAGCTTCACCGGCTCGCCCGTCTCCACCACCTGGTTCCAGAGCCGGTCCACCGCCGACTTGATCAGGAACCCGAAATACTCCTGGAATACGAGCGTCGCCATCGACGGCCCTTCCTCCAGGGCGAGAGGCAGGTCCCCGCTCCTCTGCCTCTCCTTCAGGTTCACCCAGAGCTTCTGGAAGAAGAGGTCGATCTCCTCCTGATAGGCCTCGTCGCACGGGGTGAAGGTGCGGAAATCGACCGATGCGTCGCCGCCGGGGCGCCCGGCCGTCTGGAGCAGGAGGTCGGGCAGGATGGGGAAATGGACGGCGGAGATCTGCGGGCCATCCGGCGCCGTTCCCACCGTGAGCCGGAACCGCTCCTTGAGGAACGTCTTCAGCTTGTCGAAGTCCAGGGTCTCGCTGCCGAGCGTGGGGTCGTCCAGGCCTCGCGCTTGGTTGAGGCGTGCGTCCAGCGCCTCCAGAGTCTCGACTGTGACATCGGCGTCCGAGCCGTCGTCGGGCAGCTCGAGATGGGTCCGCAGGGCCCACTCAGCCAGGGCCCGCACCAGGCGGGCGAAGGGCTCGCCCGCATCCAGCACCAGCACGGCCACGCTGTGGGCCACGCCGTCCACGACCGTGACCTCCGGCACGAAGAAAAGCGGCAGATCGGGGCGGCTCGCCACAGCCGCGGCGGGAACCAGGAGGCGGGACCACGCCAGGGGCTCCACGGCCTCGGCGAGCGAGAGCAGCGCGCCGCCCCGCTCGATCTTCCAGTCGAACCGCACCCGGGCCTCGAACCGCAAGGTGATCGTGATCTTGATCGTCCCGAAAAACGTCTTGATCCGCCCGATCACCACCACCACGCGCACCGAGACCCCGGCGTCGATCCACAGCAGGAGCGGCCCCACATGCGCCAGTTGCACGCCGATTCCGGCGTCGATCCGCACGAAGACCCCGGCCTTGACGATGCCGAAGTCCACGATCCCGAACACCTCGCCGATGACGCCGAAGCGCCCCACCAGCGCGTAGCCGTCCGGCCGGGCGAGGGCCTGGGGATTGCCGGCTTGAAGCTGGTGATAGCCCGCGGCCCCTTCCAGGATGCCGTAGAACGTGACGCTGAGGCCCGCCCGCAGGATGCCCTTGCTGAACTCCTTGCCGAGCCCCAGGCGCAGCGCCAGCCCCGCCTGGATCACCGTATTGAAATCCCCGGGCAGCAGGGTCGACGTGGCGCCGCTCAGCTTGCCGAAATAAAAGCCGCCCCAGCCGATGAAGGGGAGGGCCTGGGCCTGGAACGAGCGGGTGAAGTCCAGCCCCCGGGGGAAGCCCACGTCGATCAGGAAATCGCCGTTGGTATAGATGCTCAGCCCCAGGTTGGGGATCGTTACCGACACCGCTCCGAACTCCATCTGCCGCACCTCCGGCGGCAGACCCAGGTCGATCGACCAGACGCCGATCTCTTCGGTGACCTTGCGGTAGTTGACCTCCAGCGTGAACGCGTACGTGCCTTCCGGCTCCATGGGGAGCACGCCCAGGAACATGCTGTAGAGCGTGGGATCGAAGAAGACCATCCCCAGCGTGAAGGCGTCCACCACCGTCATCCTGGCCGCCAGGGACCAGCCGCGGTCGGGCTTGTAAAACTCTTTGATCTTCCGCTCGTCGAACTCGCCCGGGAGCTCCTTGCGCAGGAAATCCTCCACCTGCTGATAGGTGGCGAGCGAGCTTCCGCCGTCCAGCCCGACCCTCTGGCCGAGACCGAGGAATTCCAGACGGAAGGTCCCCTCCGGATCCTCCGGCGCAAACGTGCCGAACCATCCGAGAGTGCTGATGGCCTTGGGGACTCCCCCGGACGGGTCGGCAAAGATGAACAGATTGATCCCCCCTTCGGAAGGGAGCCGCTTGCCCATCACCTCCAGCGCGCACTTCTCGAGTTTCAAGGCGTAGAGCGTCCGCCCCGTTTCGTCGGCGGTGACCAGCTTGAAGTCTTCGATGATCAGGCGCAGCACTCCCTGGAGCCCGATCTCCTTCTTGCCGCCGCTCGACTCCGGGAGCTTCAGGGCCACGTACAGCCGGCTTTCCGGGCTGCCCGAGCCGATTCCCCAGCCCACCAGGAAATCGACCTTGAGCCCGCCCCGCCCGGACACCAGCCCGCCGAGCGACCCCAGGTCCAGCTCGAAGGCGAGCCCATAGCGGAAGGAGTCGGGCTGCGGCAGGCTCAGCCGCGGCAGACGGATCGGGAACCCTCCCAGGTCGCGCGGACGGAAGCCCCTCTTCGAGTAGAGGAACGACTTGAGCTTCATCGCGAAGCCGTCCAAGAGGCTCCCTGCTCTCTTCTTGTTGACGGACACGTTGAGCCGCAGGTCCCCCGGATCGAATTCGAAGGCCGGGGAGCTCACCCGCTCCCCTTCGATGTCGAACCGGGCGATGAGACCGAGATCCGAGAAACCCAGGGCATCGAAGGAGAGGAGGTCGAAGCCGGTGATCGCTCCGAGATCCTGGAACGCGAGCTCGCCCCAGAACGCGAAGCGGGAGGTCACCTTCCGCTTGTTACCCTCCGGCCGGGAATCGACGGTGGAGAACTGGAGCTTGGTGACCGTGACCGAGCGCAGGAACCTGCTGCTGCTCAGATCGAACTGGTGCCGCTGCTCGTGCACGAAGGTGTAGACGTCCCGGCCGTTGTGCGATTCGTAGCGTCCCTGGAATTCCAGCGTATTGTCCGAGCTTCCCGCGAGCTTCGTCGCCTCGTCGAACAGGTCGTTGACGGTCAGCCGCAGCGTACAGTCGAAGGTTTTGATCGCCGAGCTTGCGAAGAGCACCCTCAGGAAGGGCACGTGGAATTGGTAGCTCGGATCGGTCGGGGGATCTGGATCGGGGTTCTTGTAGTCGATCAACCCGAAGAGGGTGCTTCCCTGGATGACGATCTCCTCGTTCACCCGGCTGATCTCGATGCCGACGTGATGGGCGAGGAAGCGGTCCAGTCTCATCCCGCCGAGGAGGCACTGGACCTGCTCGGGCATGGCGGCCGGGTTGATGGCGGCGTTCAGGGCGAGGATGCCGTTCCAGGCCGGCGAGGTCAGGACCTCCAGGAACTTCCCATAGGGAGAGGAAGCGCCCGCTGCCTCATGCGCCGCCCGGGTCTCGGCGATGAGCTGCTTCAGGGAGTCTCGGACCGACGCAACGTCCGGTGTGAAGTGGTCCGCCCTCGACCACGACCGCGGATCGTCGATCAGCTCTTCGAGGCTCCTGTCGTGGAACTTGAACAGCAGGAACTGCCGTTTCCCACCGGGCTGGGCGGGCTCCCCGCTCTGGAGCGCGGCCAGGAGATCGAACTGCCAGTCCGCGATGGTCACCTTCTTCGAAAAGGTGCCGAGCTTCCTCCCGTCGGTACAGACGATGAAGACCCGGGCACGCTGGAGAGCGTCGGAGAAGGCCGGATCGGCCTCGTCGACGGCGAGGTCCTCGAGCCGGCCGTCCTTGGGCGTCTTCGCCAGGATGAGCTTTTTCCAGTCCTTGCCTTCCAGGTCTCCCACCAGCCCCTGAGGCGTCGTGGCCCGGAGCACCTCTCCGGCATCGGCCACAGCAGCGACAGGCGCCGCTCCCAGGAGGATCTCGTGCCGCCGCACAGGGCTGACGAACTCGGTCTCGCGCTGTCGGAGAGCTTGCAGATCCTCTTCCCGAACGTCGCCGGGCGGCAGGATGGGAAAGAACACTCCACCCGTGCTCGCCAGTTCGATCCGCTCGTACTGAAGTCCGTTTCCCTCTGACGCGGCGCCGTAGAGCGGAGCGTCCTCGGGCTGCGCGAAATAGCCCGGAGCGGGACCGGACGCGTCGGCCGTCAGCGTCGTCCGAGAGCGCACGGTCACCCAGGCCGTAGTGCCGATCGAGGACATGAGATTTGTAGGTGAGGAGGAGCCGGCGTCGGCGGTCAATTGAACATTGTTGTCAGCAGTCCTCTTGAAAAAAGCCGGCTGGCCAGGCTGAAAGGCGAGGACATCCCCGGCGGTGACCCGGACAACCTCGGTGCCGGCGGTGCCGAGGACCAGGGACTGCGGGGAAGCGTCGTCTTCATCCGCGGTGAGGTCGTCTCCACCGGTCGGAGGCGTCCGGATCTCGAAGTCGCCCTCGGGGACGAGGTAGAAGCGCTCCCGATCGCCGGTCTGCTCGTCGAGAAAGAAAGAGGAGTCTGTGGCCAGAACCAGACGCGCTCCTGCCAGCGGGGAGAGCCGGCCCGGATGCCCGGCCTCGGTCGGCATGTGGAAGCCGATCTCGGAATCGACGAACTCCAGACGTGTCCGCCCTGGTGCGGGCGCGAGGCCGTCCAGGGGATCGAGGGCACCGCGAAAGCGGAGCACCTCGCCTTGCAGTGGACGGAACAGGGGAACACGGAAACGTCGGATATTCTCCTGGTCCTCCTCCGCCTCGAAATAGCGGAGCCCGATCTTGAGGTCCTGCTGGTCCTCTCCGTTCAGAGCGATCTCGAAAGCGATCCCTCCACGATCATCCCCTGACAACGAAACTCGCAATGGATTGACGATGCGCTTGCGAGGGCCACTGTCTCCGCGGAGGGTCAGGACGGCGTCACCCTCGGGCCGGATCTCGAACGCCTCGTCGCCGGAAATTCCGATCAAACAGCCTGCGGCAACTTCCAAGCGGAGGTCGCGCAGGTTGAAGGTGACCGACGCCGCGACTTCGAAGCCACCGGAAGACCTGGGCCTCACCCGCAGGCCCCGAAGGAACACGTCCGTCGACCGGCACCAGGAAATCTTCGGCGATCCATTCCCCCCAAGCAGATTCAGGAGACGCTGGGCAAAGGAAGTCCTGTCGAAGTCTGTCAGCGGAGGCAGGAACACGAAGCGGGATGTTGCCATCTCCCATGCCTGGGTAAGGCTAAGCTCGTCGCGGCCTGGCTCCGCCTCGAAAAGAAGAAAAACCCGCGACTGTCCAGGCTGGGAGAGCTGATCAACCGGCACGAAGACCGCACTCTCGGGAATCCGCCGAAAAATAGGCATCAGTAACCGCCTTTCAGGACAATACGATCTCCGGACAACAGGGGCACATCGAAGGGGTCAAACCCATTCACCGATTTCGCTGTGAGATCGACGGGGGCGCGAGACCCGTCCGTACGGCGGAAAAGCTTCACGGTGGAACGATCAGCAGAAGAGGAGACATTTCGGGAACGCTCTGCAATGTTTCTCAAGGTTGTCCCCACGGGAACATAGAACGGCTCACCGTTCATGGTGATCAGGATCTCGGGCACTACCATCGCCCGGCCGCGGAAACGGTTCACAAACCGGCAGCGCTCCTGATTGGGGCACTTCGCTTTCTCTTCCTCCTCGGTGCTATCGCCACAGGACCAATTCAGGTCCTCGCGTCGATTGGCCCCTACGAGGATGACCTTCTGGCACTCCTCGCGTCTGGCAAGGCTGCTGTTCGGAATGACGCTCGGGTAGATCAATCGGTAGTACAAGAAATCTTGATCCTTGTTGTGGAGGTCCACGACCGAGCCCAGGAAGTCCCAGGCATCTTCGATCTCTTGCCGATCGATGGTTGGCGCAGCTCCCATTCGGTCCAAGACACCAAGGAAGGAATCGAAAGCAAGCTTGTTGTCCGGACGACGTGTAACGTAGTAGTACGTAGGACCGACGCTGACGTACCCGGCCTCTGCGGTGATGTTTCCGGACGGCCGCTGGAAGACAGCCTCCTCGATGCGCAACCGCATCCCCGGGGAGAGATCGATCTGCGCCTTGTCGTCCTCGAAGTTTCTCAGCCCGAACCGCTCCGCCAGGATCGCCGTAGCGCTCACGGGGAGGTAGCCCGAGCGCGCCAACTCCCGCGTCAATGCGTCCGCAATCTCGTCCCGAGCCGTGGCTCCGAGAACTCCGTCCAACTCGGCCCTGTGGGCATCCCAGAACCGGCGAAAGTTCTCGGCGATCGCGTCCGGGCTCCCCTGGTAGCCCGCGGGCCTGACCTCCACCACGACATGGGCCCTGCCGCTCACCCGCAACGGACCGCCCCAGTGCTCGAGCCCCCGGTCCGCATCGGAGACGCGCAGGCGGCGCCCTGCGGCTCCGGAGGCGTAGTCCCGCTCCAACTCCAGCTCGACGGGGCGCTCTTCCTGCCCCGGCGCGTAGACGTAGAGGTCGTCCAGCCCGGGCCGGACGCGAAAGGTGCTGTAGCACCCGCTCCCAACCAGGCAGGCGAGCAGAAGAATGGCTTTGCAGACGGCGGTCCGCGTCATGGGTGGGGTCTCCTTCAGCGGTGTCCCCCGGGAGGGGGGAAGTGGTACGTCTCAGGTAGACGGCACCCGGCCGGAAATTCCGCCGGCTCCGGTGATCCGCAGAGAGCGTTCAATCCGGCCGGGGGATTCGGGTACACTCCGCTGAAGCCAGACGGCCCGGCCAAAGGAGTCGAAGAGTGCACAAGCTCATTTCCACCCTTGCGCTGTCCGCCCTCGTCCTGCCCTGCCCCCTCTCCAGCCTTCAGGCGCAGGGGGCGGTCGACCTCGAGATGGTCACCCGCATCCGGAACGAGGGGCTCCACCATTCCCAGGTCATGGAGACCGTCACTCATCTGACCGACGGCATCGGCTCCCGGCTCACCGGCTCGCCCCAGCTCAAGGAGGCGAACGAGTGGACGCGCAAGAAGCTGGAGGAGTGGGGGCTGGCCAACGCCCACCTGGAGGCGTATCCCTTCGGCCGGGGATGGTCGTTCAGCAAGTCCGCCGTGCGCATGGTGGCGCCCCGGGAGGTCCCCCTCTCGGCCATCCCCAAGGCGTGGACCCCAGGGACGGACGGCCCGGTCCGCGGCGAGGTGATGCGGGTGGACCTCGAGTCCGAGGAGGACTTCGAGGAGTACAGAGGGAAGCTCGCCGGCAAGATCCTCTTCCTGGACGCGATCGAGGGGGGCGAGGACCCGGAGGAGCCCGGGGTCCGGCGCTACTCCCGGGAGGAGCTCGAGAGCCTGGCCGCTTTTGAAGCGGAGGAGGAGCGCGAGGGAGGCCGGCGCAGACGCGCCTTCGAGCGCCAGAAGCTGCGCCAGGCCACGGCCGAGTTCCTCAGCGCGGAAAAGGTGGCCGCCACGGTGGAGCGCAGCGGCCGGCTTCACGGCGTCGTCCGGGTGGGCGCGGGCGGCACCTGGGAGCCGGGAGAGAATCCCGGCGTGCCGGCCCTGGTCATGAGCCGGGAGCACTACAACAAGGTCGTGCGGATGCTGGACGCCGGCCGGCCAGTGGAGCTCGAGGTCGATGTCGCCGCCCGCTTCCACGACGAGGACACCCGGGCCTACAACACCATCGCCGAGATCCCCGGCACGGACAAGAAGAGCGAGATCGTCATGGCCGGGGCCCACCTGGACTCCTGGCACGCGGCCACCGGGGCGACGGACAATGCCGCCGGCGTGGCCGTGGTCATGGAGGCGGTGCGCATCCTGAAAACCCTGGGCGTCAAGCCGCGCCGCACCATCCGGATCGCCTTGTGGACCGGCGAGGAGCAAGGCTATACCGGCTCCCTCGCGTATATGAAAGAGCACTTCGCCACCCGCCCCGAGCCGACCGACCCCGAGCAGAAGAAGCTCCCCGAGCGCTTCCGGGAGGACACCTGGCCCCTGATCCTCAAGCCCGGGCACGCCAGGCTCTCGGCCTATTTCAACCTGGACAACGGCACGGGAAAGATCCGCGGCATCTACGCCGAGGAGAACGCCGCGGTGAAGCCCATTTTCGAGGCTTGGCTCGCCCCCTTCGCGGACCTCGGGGCCGACACGGTCACCCTGCGCAGGACCGGCGGCACCGACCACGTCCCCTTCGACAGGATCGGCCTGCCCGGCTTCCAGTTCATCCAGGATGCGATGGATTATTCGACCCGGACCCACCACACCCACCTGGACGACCTCGACCACATCCGGGCGGACGACCTGAAACAGGCCTCCGTGATCATGGCCTCCTTCCTCTACCACGCCGCCATGCGTCCGGAGATGCTCCCGAGGAAACCATTGCCGCAGGAGCCGCCGAAGAAGGACGGGAAGGCTGCGGCCCTTGACGGCGGGGAAGGCTGACTCCTCGCGCGCCGCGTCTCATGCCGCAGTCCGACTTTCTCGACCATCCGGGTCTCCCAGGTCCATTCGGTGCGCTGATGGACGAGTACGCCCGTGCGGCCGAGGCCCTGTGTGCGACGGTCGAGGCTCTTCCTCAGGACCTGTTCCTGCGCCAGGTTCTCAGCCCGGCGGATCCGGACCTGGCCTCAGTCCAGGCAATCAGCGTTCACGTGATCCGGGCAGCCCACGCGCACGCCAACTACATCCGCAAGGCCCGGGACCTCCCGAGCAGTCCGTCCCCGGAGGTCGACCTCCCGACTCCAGCGGCGTTGCGCCCCCTCCTGGCCGCGGAGCTCCGATACACCGAGGGGGCCCTGGAGGGCCTCTACGATGCCCCGGAGGAGGTCTTCACCCGCCTGGTCTTCCAGGTTCGCTGGGGTCCGACCTACGACCCCGAGATGATGCTCGAGCACGCCATCGTCCACCTCCTGCGGCATCGACGGCAGATCGAGCGCTGGCCGCGGTGAGCTGACGGGGAGAGGACGCTTCGGTTCGGGGGGAGACTTTCGTACCCGGCCCGCAGGCGGGCCAGCATCCCTCGAAGGCTCGCTCGAGCGTCTGCTCAACACTTCTCTTGTAGGTGAGTCTCCCGACCAGAGAGGAGAGGAAGATGCTCCCTCGCCAGATCGAGTGGTTCGGAGACCCGACCGACATCTCGTATTGCGGGTACTGCGCCTGAGCCTCTCAACCTCCTCCCCTGCCGGAACCGCCGCGCATCCCCTATGGAGCTGGCCGCAGCGGCTTGCGGAGCTGTCGATCCGGCGGCCGGTTCCGGCCCTCGTTCTGCCGCTGGTGGTCACGCTGGCCATGGCCCCCGGGCTCGCACGCCTCGAGCTGCGGACGGACGGTCGCTCCCTGGTGCCGCCGGACGACCCGGCCGTGGCGATCGACGCCGAGGTGCGCGAGCGCTTCGGGCTGCGCGATCCCATCGTGGTGCTGATCGAGAGCTCCCGGCCGGAAGGCGTCTTCCATCCCGCGACGCTCGGAAGCCTCCAGAGGATCAGCCAGGCCGTGACCCGCCTGGACGGCGTCGGGCGGCGCAACGTGGTGAGCCTCGCCACGGAGCACCGCGACCGGTTCATTCCCGGGACTCTCCAGCGACGCACGTACCTGACGCCCCTGCCGGCCACTCCGGAGCTCCTGGCGGAGCTGCGGTCGGACCTCGACGCCGCGGAGATCTTCTACGGCACCCTGGTCTCCCGGGACGGCCGCGCCGCGACGATCCTGGTCGGCGTCCCGGACGCGGCGCGGGGCGGGGACCGCACGGAGCTCTACCGGCGGATCGAGGCGGCGGCCCTGCCGCTCGCGGCCCCGGGCGACCGCGTTTCTGTCGTCGGGGCGCCGGCGGCCGAGGCGCTCCTCGGCATGCATGTGGCCGAGGACCTGGCCACGCTCCTCCCCCTGGCCGTGGGCATGATCGCGGCCGTGGTCTGGATCGGCTGCCGCCGCCTCTGGGCGGTGGCATTGGCCCTGGTCAAGGTGGCCGCCGCCCTGGTGTGGACGCTGGGGCTGATGGGCTGGCTGGGAGTGCCGATCCACCTGACGACGGCCGTTCTGCCGGTGATCCTGACGGCGCTGGGGCTGGCGGACGAGATCCACATCTTCTGGGATTATCAGCAGGTCCTCGCCGGCCCGAAAGGGAGTGCCGCTCCTCTGGCGGCCCTGCGGCAGACGTTGCGGCAGATGGCCGGCCCGGTGGTGCTCACGTCCGTCACCACGGCCATCGGGTTTCTGTCCTTCCTCACGTCGTCGATCGTGGCGGTCCGCTCCTTCGGCCTGTTCGCGGCTCTGGGGCTGCTCTTCTGCATGCTCTGGTCGCTCACGGTGACGACC
>DASQEB010000607.1:0-5639 GCA_035633875.1 Thermoanaerobaculia bacterium | reverse complement strand
AGATCTGCGCTCCGAGGTGGAGCCCCTCGCGGATGCCGTCGTCGAGGGCCTGCCGGGTGCGGGGAAGGTGGTCCAGGGTGCCGATCACGGCGGGATTGTAGATGGAAGGGAGAGGGGGCGGTCTCCCGACCGCCCCTTGGTGCAGTCTTTACGACCCGCTCTTCCTGCCGGTGCCGTGGCCGCTGTGATCGTCGCTGACGTTCGCGCCGACCCGCGAGGCGAGATCCTGGGCCATGCGCAGGTGCTCGCGCAGGGTCGGGAGGGTCTGCTGGGCGAAGGAGCGGACCGCCGGGTCCCCACCCCTCTCGGCCTGCTTCTCGAAGTCCGACACATCCTTGCGGTGGTGTTTCACCATCTCGCTCATGTACATGCGGTCGAACTCGGCGCCCGAGGCACGGGAAAGCTTGTCCATCTCCTGCTTCTTGTCCGAAGGCAGCGTGGCGGGAAGGGTGATCCCCTTCTGGGAAGCCACCTGCTTCAACTGGTCGTTCGCCTTGCCGTGGTCGGTGACCATCCGCTGGGCGAAGGCCTTGACGTCCGCGTTGGCCGCTTTCTGGCTGGCCAGTCGGCCGAGCTCGACTTCCATCATGCTGCCCTGGGCGGCTTCCATCACGAACTTCTGGTCCTGGGAGGTGAGCTGGCCGCTGCCCTGGCGCTGCGTCGAGCCCTGTCCCTGAGTCTGGGTGCCCTCGTTGCGCGGAGTGCCCGCGGTCTGCGAGCCGGCCGTGCTGCCCTGGTTCTGGGCGAAAGCCGGGGCCAGCGCGAGCAGTCCCGCGACGGCGAGGATGGCGATCTCATGTCTCTTGCCCATGGTGTTGTCCTCTCTTTCCTTGGAGTGATGACCCGATGAACGACAACATGGGCCGGGCAAACATCGCCCGGCCCTTGCGCAAGAGATCAAAGCAAGGAAGGTGCCAGACTGCCTCCCGCCCGGCTCACCCCTTCTGTTTCGGGATGAACTCCTCCATCACGGCCTGGCGCAGGAGCGCGGGGGGCAGCAGGCCCTGGGCGAGGACGAAGTCGTGGTACTTGCGGCGATCGAACTTCGGTCCCAGGATGCGCTCCACCTCGGCCCGCAGCTCCATGAGCCGCGTGTAGCCGGCGAAGTAGGCGGTCGCCTGGCCGGGGGAGCGGAAGGTATAGCGCTGCACCTCCTGGAGGGCCATGCCTTCGGAGAGGCCCACCTCTTCCCGGAGGATGCGCAGGGCCTCCTCCCGGGTGATCGTCCCGCTCTGGAGCCCTGGATCGAGGATGGCCCGGGCCGCCCGGGCGAGGCGGCTCTGGAGGGCCGCGAGCTGGCCGTCCAGCGGCAGGTAGGGCTTGACCTCGGCCTCGGCGTAGAGCGCCCAGCCCTCCGCGTTGACGCTGTTGAAGGCGTAGATGGCCCGCGCCTTGGACACCCCCTTCTCGACCAGGGCGGCGAACTGCAGCTCATGGCCGGGGCGCCCCTCGTGGGCGGTCAGGGTCCAGGAGAAGGCGTCGTAGGTGAAGTCGTCCAAGGCGAGCGTCTTCTGCCCCTCCTGGGCGGGGATGCGCAGGGGCAGGACGAACTCGCCCATCTCCCCGGTGTTGCCGATGAGCCGCGGCGGCTGCATGTGCGGCGCGGGGCTCCCCACGCTCTCGGCCTCGCTCGCCAGCCGGAATTTCATGGGGCGGTCGGGGAGGGTGACGATCCCCTCGCGGCGGATGATCTCCTCCAGCGCCTTGATGCGCGCCTCGTAGTGGGGGAGGATGCCCTCGCCCTCGATCTGCTTCTTCTTGAGCTCTCGCAGCACCTCCCGGTAGTCCGTGGAGGCGATGCCGTGCTCCTTCGCCACCAGGGGAGCCAGAGCCTGCATCTCGTTCTGGATCTCCCGGAAGGCGACCTTGGCCCGGCTGACGAGCTCGTCGACCGGCATGTCGATGCCCACCTGCCGGAGGCTGAAGGCGTAGAGCTCCGGCGGCAGGCGGAAGTCGGTGCGGGCGCGGGGGAGGATCTCGTTGCGGACGAACTGGTCGTAGGCCGCGAGCTGCTCCCGCAGCCTGGCGTAGGGCTCCTCGTACCCCTTGACCCCGTACCGCTTGAACAGCTCCTCGATCCCCGCGAGGACGGTGGCGTTGTTCGAGAGGTCCCGCTCGATCCGCTCCCGGAAGGGGCCGAAGAGCCTGGGGTCGGCGAGCCTGGCGCGGGTGTAGCCCTCGGCGAGGCGGGCGAGGGGCTGGTAGCCGGGCTCGAGGCCGGCGTACTTGCGCAGGCGAACCAGCGCGGCTGGCCGGCGCTGGGGCTCCACCTGGTCGTCGAGCAGCCCGCGGAGCCCGCCGAACACGATCTGGGTGACGTTGAAATAGGGGAGGGAGTGCTTCTCCCGAAGGCGCCTCCCCTCGAGGGAGTCGTCCACCGCCTCGATCAGGATCTGGAGGTCCTGCCGCACGGCCGGATCCTTCTCGGCGGCCAGGCGCCGGCGCAGCTCCTCACCGGCCTTGCGGGTGGCCGCGGTCTCCCGTTCGTCGAAGCCGGCCTTGAGGTCGAGGATCTCCTCGTCCAGACCGGAGATGCCGAGCTCTCCCGCCCCTTCCGGGCTGAAGCGGGCGAGGACCTCCAGGAGGATCTGGGTGTTTTCATCGCTCTTCTGGACCCACGCCGCTGGCGCGGTCTGGGCGAGAGCGGGCGGGACAGCCGGAAGGGCCAGCAGGGCCACCAGGGTGGCGAGGAACCGGCGTAGAACGGTCGAGGTCATCAGTCGTCTCCTGGAAATTGGCATGGTTCTTGTCTACATAGAGGGTGTCCGGCGGGACGGCCGCTCTCCGGTTAACGAAATGAAGAGCGGAAGGTTCCACGGCCCGCCTTGATGAGATACCGAGGCTCGGACCTCGAAGGAGATCCAACATGAAGACCCGATGCCGCATTCTCTCTCTCCTGCCCTTCCTGGGCGCCCTGGCCTTCTTCTGTGTCGATTCCACCGCGCAGGCCGGGCAGATCGGGGGAGAGGCCGCGGGCGTGCTGCGGAAAGCCGAAGATCTCGTCCGCCAGGGGGAGTACAAGCAGGCCGCCGTGGAGTTCGAGCGGGCCAGTGCCCTGGCGGGTGGCAAGTGCGCCGAGTGTCTGCTGGGCGTCGCCCGTGCCTATCGCGGGGCCGGACAGCACGACTCCGCCATTCAAGTCACCCGCATGGCGATTTCCATCCTCCCCTCTCCCGCCGAGAAGGCCCAGGCCTACAACCAACTCGGCTCCCTCCTTGCGGAGAAGGGCGATCTGACCGGAGCGAAGGATGCTTTCAACAAAGCCGTCGAGCTCGACGCGAGCCTGGCGGGCCAGGTCCCCTCAAACCTGGCCGACGCCCTCCTGAGGCGGACCAGCGCCGGAGACGGCGGACCGGCCGGAGGGGCGGGTGCGCCGTAGCCGCCGGATCGGAGGCGAACGGCAGCACCTCCGGCGCGGGCACGAGATCAGAGGGCCGAAGGGAGCGCGGCGGCACGCCGCGCTCCCGGGACGTTGTCAGGCCGGCCGGAGCGAAGAGATCTCGTCATTGGGGCCGCCCCAGTACCTCGAGCTGGGATATGCGTTGGTGTCGGCGACCCCGCCCTGAAAGGACACCGTGTACTTGGTGCCCTGGAAGTTGCTGTCCTTGAACAGCTCCCACCTGCCGTCCATGACGACGAGGGCTGAAACCACGTCGTTGAACCCGTGGTCCTTCAGGTTGGCGACGGCACTCTCGAAGGACCTGCTTTCGCCGCCCATGCAGGAGTCCTTGAACAGAACGATTCGAGGCATAGTTGTCTTCTCCTTCGTGCTGACTTCGGTTGTCGGTGATCGGGGCGGCCGCTCCGGTCCACCCCCACTTCAAGCCCCGTACCAGACTGGCTCCAGCGGGGGACAGCGAAGGAAAAGCCTTTCCCTGCAATGACTTGGGATCGCACCCGGCTCCGTCGGAGGGGGCGGGGGCGGTTTCCGATCCGTCCGCGGCATGTCGGCGACGCGTCGCTCCGGTTTTGCTCGTCGCGCGCCTGCGCTAGGCTCCCGCCATGCGATTCGAAACCCTCGTGGTGCACGCCGGCCACGCCGCCGACCCGCAGACCGGGTCCGTGGCGCCTCCCATCCACCTCTCCACGACCTTCGCCCGTGACCCGGAGGGGATCCCCTTCGGAGGGCACACCTACATCCGGGAGTCGAACCCCACCCAGGCGCAGCTCGAGGCGGCTCTGGCGCCTCTGGACAAGGGAGAGGCCGCCCTGGTCTTCGCCTCGGGAATGGCGGCCGGGATCACGCTTCTCCAGACGCTGCCCCCCGGTTCCCACGTTCTGTTCCCGGACGACGCCTACTACGGATTCCGGGTCGCGGCGGAGGAGATGATGCCGGGCTGGGGGATCCGGTCGGATTTGGTGGCCATGGACGACCTCGGGGCGCTCGCGGCGGCGATCCGGCCCGAGACGCGATTGGTCTGGCTGGAGTCCCCGTCGAACCCCCTCCTCAAGGTGGTGGACGTGGCCGGGGCCGCGGCCCTCGCCCGCGAGGCCGGCGCGCTGACGGTGGTGGACAACACCTTCGCCACCCCGGTCCTCCAGCGTCCTCTGGAGTCAGGGGTGGACGTCGTGCACCACTCCACGACCAAGTACTTCGGCGGCCACAGCGACGTCCAGGGCGGAGCCCTCGTCTTCGCCCGCCGTGACGATCTGTACGAGAAGGTGCTCCACTACCGGCACGTCCTGGGACCGGTGGCGTCCCCCTTCAATTCCTGGCTGGTGCTGCGGGGTCTGCGCACCCTCGCCTGCCGGGTGGCGGCCCAGAGCGCGACGGCCCTGGCTGTGGCCCGTGCGCTGGAGGCCTTCCCGACCGTCGAGGCCGTCCACTACCCGGGTCTCGAGTCCCATCCTGGGCATGAGATCGCGAAGCGCCAGATGTCCGCCTTCGGGGCCATGCTCTCCTTCCGGGCCGCCGGGGGGCGGGAGGCGGCCCTCCGGGCCGTGTCCAAGGTCCGGCTCTTCACCCGCGCGACCTCCCTGGGGGGCGTCGAGAGCCTGATCGAGCACCGGGCCTCCTCCGAAGGCCCTGCGTCCCGGACTCCCCAGGACCTGGTCCGGCTCTCGATCGGCCTGGAGCACCCGGACGACCTGATCGAGGACCTCGCCCAGGCGCTGGGGCGCTGAGCTGGCGTCGTCGTTGCAGGGGTTTCTGTTGTTTGGAGAAAGGAGAAACCGATGGCGACGAACGAACATCACCTTGGAGATACGACGCTCACCGAGACTCCCGTCGCGGCGGAGACGAGCTCGACCACCCTTCCGACCGGCTCCACGGAGACCGGTCTGTCCAGAACCCAGCGCGCGAAGCAGGGCCTCAAGAACGCGACCAAGGACAAAAAGAAGGTCGCCCTCGCCTCGGCGGCAGTCGTGGCCGTGGCCGGCGCGGCCGCCGGGCTCCTCACCCGGAGCCGCAGGAAGAGTGCCGCCGGAGATGGCGACGGATCACCGGGCCTCTACGCCTCGCCCGAGATCTCCACGGGCACCGGCATCGAAGACCGGACCCTGAAGCAGGCCGAGAAGGCACGGAAGAAGGAAGAAAAGGAGAAGAAAAAGGCCGCCAAGGACGCCAAGAAGAGCAAGAGCCACTAGTGCGGCGTCAACCTAGAGGATAGGTCCCTCGTAGGGGCGGCCCTAGGTGGCCG
>DASQEB010000606.1:0-10476 GCA_035633875.1 Thermoanaerobaculia bacterium | reverse complement strand
CCCCCATCTCCACCGCCCGCTTCAGGGACTCCAAAGCCTTCTTCCGGTTTCCCTTGCCGGCCCAGGCCGTGGCCAGGCGGTAGGGAATGCGGGAGCTGTCCGGGTCGACCTCGGCGGCGATCTGGAGAAAGAAGATGGCGCGGTCCCACTGCTGCTTTTCCATGGCGGAGCGGGGGAGATAGAGGCCGGTCTGGATATAGACGGCGTAGAGGACGCGCTCGGCCGAGAGGCGCTCCTCCGGGTCCTGGGACTTCTCCTGCTTCTTGAGATCGGGGATGCGGAGGTCCGCGAGCATCTGGCTCAGGCTGTCGGGCCGGATCTCGGCCGGGACCGCATTGAAGAGCCGAGGGACCCGCTCCAGGTACTCGCGATCCCGGCGGTCCCGCACCTCCCGCTCGCGGAGCATCTTCCGAAAGGATTCAGCGGCCTCCATCCCGGCGAGCTTCTTTTTGGCCTCGGAGGTGTCGCGCAGGCCGTCGAAGTCGGCGGCGATCGCCTTCCAGGTGCGCCAGGCCCTCCAGAGCCGGCCGGCTTCCTCCAGGGACCGCGCCCGGGCGAGGTCCTCCTTCCAGAGCGCCTCGATCAGGCGCGGGTCCTTGGCCCGCCTCCCGTTTTTCATCGCCTGGAGCTCCATCCAGCCCAGGGCCTGGGTGATGAGAGGGTCCGGCGGCCACTGGTGGCTCCCGTCGTAGACCTCCACCCGGTGGGGGATGCCGGCGGCGGCGAGCTTCGTCTCGGTGTCCAGGAGCTCGTAGTAGTTGAAATCCTTTTCCCCGACCATGGTGAAGAAGGGGAAGGGCGTCTCCTTTTTGGACGGCGGGAGCCCCAGGGGATAGCCGCCGCTCGCGCTGATCACCCCCGCGAGGGTGCCTGGCGCCTTGACGGCCGCGGTGAGGACGAAGCGGGCCATGCCGGAGAACCCGAAGCCGTAGGCGCGCCGGTCGTCGATCGCGAGACGAGCGTGGGTGTCGGTCCACATCGCCGAGAGGCTGCGGAAGTTCTCCTCCATGGGGACGACCGCGGAGGAGTCGTTGGAGCTGGCGACGAGGAACCCGAACCGTTCGGCGCCGGCCTTGAACAGCTCGATCATGTCCCGGCCGTTGTCGATCCCTCGGGAGTCGAAGGCATAGACGATGGGCCACGCTCGCTTGGGGCCATAGGAGGAGGGGAGGAACAGGGCGTAGCTGCGGTCCGGCTGGGCGGCGCAGACGATCTTCGGGATGATCTCCCCGCGGGGAAGCTCGGCGGCCGGAAGGGGGGCGGCGGCGAGGAGGGCCAGGAGAGCGAGATTCATCGTGCCTTCGCCTTGATCTCCGCCACGATCTTCCGGAACTCACCATCGTCCCGGAAGGGCGCGAACGCCTCGTGGGTCTCCACCCGCTCCGCGTCCTTCCAACCGGCCTCCACGGCGCGCCGCAGGTCGGCCAGAGCCTTGCGGCGTTCCCCCTTGCGGGCGTGGAAGACGGCAGCCGAGTACCAGATGCCGGGGTCTTCGGGCCGGATCTCGGCGGCGATGGAGAGGACGAAGAGGGCCCGGTCCCACTGTTTGCGCTCGGCGAAGGACCGGGGGAGGTAGAAGCTGGTCTGGGCCGAGAGGGTGTTGAGGATGCGCCGGGCGGAGAGCCTCTCCTCGGGGTCGTCCGACTGCTCCCTCTTCTTGAGCTCGGGGATCTTGAGGGCGTTGATCATCTGGCCCAACGCGACCGGCTCGCCGGAGGGGTTGAGCCTCGCGAGAATGCCGGGAGCCTGCTGCAGGTACTCCTTGTCACGCCGGGTCCGCTTCTCCCGCTCGGCGAGGTCGCGCCGCAGGGCTTCGGACGTTTTGAGCTCGGCGACCTTGCGGTCGGCTTCGGCCGTGTCCCGCAACCCCGCGAAGGTGGTGGCGAGAGCCGACCAGGCGCGGAAGACCCGGTACACGCCACCGGACTCCGCGGAACGGGCCTGGGCGAGATCCTCGTTCCACAAGGTTTCGATCAGGGCGGGATCCTTCTCCCGGGCCCCGGTCCGCATGGCGTGGAGGGTCATCCAGCCCATGGCCCGGGCGGCCAGCTCCGGGGGCGGCCATTGATGGGTCCCGTCGAAGACATCGATCCGGTGGGGGAGGGCGAGAGAGTGGAGCTTCTCTTCGAGGTCCAACACCTCGTAGTAGTTGAAGTCCTCCGTGCCCACTGTGCCGAAATAGGCGAAGGGGGTGTCCTTGGTGGGCGGGCGGTCGAAGGGGAAGCCGGCGCCGGCGCCGATGATCCCGCGGATCGATCCCGGCGCCGTCATGGCGAGGGTGCAGGCGGCCCGGACCGTGCCGGAGAAACCGGCGGCGTAGACCCGCCGCTCATCCAGGGGGAAGCGCGCGTGGGTATCGTTCCACACGGCCCGCATGGCATCAAAGTTGGGGCTCATGGCCGTGTCGCTCGCCGAATTGTTCGAGCTCGCGAGGATGTAGCCGAACCTCTCGGCCCCGGCGCGGAAGATCTCGGCCGCGGTCGCGCCGCGCCCGCGGGGATCCAGGATGTAGAGGATCGGCCAGGGGCGGTCCGGCGTGTAGCTGGACGGGAGATAGAGCGCGTAGCTCTGGTCCGGATGTCCCACGCAAGCGACCTTGGGGACCACCTCTCCCCGCGGGAACGCCGCCGGAGCTTCGGCGGAGAGGAGAGGTCCCGCGACGAGAAGTGCGAGGGCGGAGAGGGCACGGAACGTCGGGAGCTGTCCCATGGCGGCATGGTACACCGGGCCGGCGCGGGGCGATCCGGGCGCGGAAATTGCAATCGGGGACGAATGCTGTTTTGGCTTTAAGGGGAAGCACTCATGCTCATGAAGGTCCGTTCCCGGTTCCCGTCCGCGGTCCCTCCCCCGGTTTCGCCGGTCCGTCCCGCGTTGCGGGAGGTGCGCCCTCCCGTGGACCTCGACGAGACCCTCCCCCTGGGGACGACGGCGCGCCTGCGGTCCGCCCCCGAGATCCTCCCGATGAAATGCCTTCGCTGCCAGGGGCCGGTCCAGCGGGGGACCGCCCCCGTCCGGGTCGACCGCGATGGTTACAAGCTGTCGTGGGAAGCGGTGCCCGCCTGGGTCTGCACCCGGTGCGAGCACGCCTACTTCGAGCCGCAGGAGGTGGAGACCGTCCGCAAGGCCCTGCGGGCGATGCGGAAGCTGGCGATGGAGGCGACGGAGACGATGTAGGGTGTGCCCCGTCCGGGCTCTCACCCCGGCCCTGTGGTATCCTCCCCGCCCCGCCGCACTGCGGCGCCCGGTTTGCACTTCCTACATCCACTGATTCCGAAGAGAGAGCTCCCTGTGAGTGAAGAGACGAGAGACGACATCCGCAATCTGGCGATCATCGCCCACGTGGACCACGGCAAGACGACCCTGGTGGACGCGATGCTCTGGCAGAGCGGGATCTTCCGCGAGCACGAAACGGTCATGGAGCGCGTCATGGACTCCATCGACCTGGAGCGGGAGAAGGGGATCACCATCATGGCGAAGAACACGGCCATCTCCTACCGCGGCACGCGGATCAACATCGTGGACACCCCCGGCCACGCCGATTTCGGGGGCGAGGTGGAGCGAACGCTGAAGATGGTCGACGGCGTCATGCTCCTGGTCGACGCGAGCGAAGGCCCTCTGCCCCAGACCCGTTTCGTGCTCCGCAAAGCGCTGGAGGCGGGGCTGCCTCCCATCGTGGTCGTCAACAAGATCGACCGGCCGGACGCCCGTCCCGCCGAGGTGCTCAACGAGGTCTACGATCTGTTCATCGACCTCGACGCCACGGAGGAGCAGCTCGAGTTCCCCGTCCTCTACGCCAACGCCCGGGCGGGGCGGTGCCGGCTGGAGCCGGACGGCGACGAGCACACGCTGGAGCCCCTGTTCGACGAGATCCTGCGTTCGGTGCCGCCGCCGCGCTTCGACCCGGAGACGCCGCTCCAGCTCCTGCTGACCAACCTCGACTACGACGACTACGTGGGGCGGCTCGCCATCGGCCGGATCTTCAACGGCCGGGTGCGCAAGGCGCAGGACGTGGCCGTCTGCCGGCGGGACGGGACGGTCTCCCCGGCGCGGATCTCGATCCTTTACGGCTATGAGGGCCTGCGGCGGATCGAGATCCCCGAGGCCGGCCCGGGGGACATCGTGGCCCTCGCGGGGATCGAGGAGGTCAACATCGGCGAGACGGTCTCGGACCGGGAGGACCCCCGGCCGCTGCCGCCGATCCTGGTAGACGAGCCCACGATCTCGATGGTCTTCGCGATCAACGACTCCCCGTTCTCCGGCCGGGAGGGACGTCACGTCACGTCGCGCAAGCTCAAGGAGCGGTTGGAGAAGGAGACGCTCACCAACGTCTCCATCCGGGTGGAGCCCACGGACTCGCCGGACGCCTTCAAGGTCTCGGGGAGAGGAGAGCTGCAGCTCGCGATCCTGATCGAGATGATGCGCCGGGAGGGCTACGAGCTGGGGGTGGGCAAGCCCGAGGTGATCACCCGCCGGATCGACGGCCAGCTCCACGAGCCCATGGAACTGCTGGTGGTGGACTGCCCCGAGGAGTTCATCGGCGTCGTCACCCAGCAGATGGGCGTGCGCAAGGGCCGCATGACGAAGATGATCAACCACGGCTCGGGCCGGGTGCGGATGGAGTTCCGCATCCCCTCCCGGGGGTTGATCGGGTTCCGCTCGGAGTTCCTGACCGACACCCGGGGGACCGGCATCCTCAACCACCTCTTCGACGGTTGGGACGTCTGGCAGGGGGAGATCGCTCACCGCATCAACGGGGCCCTGGTGTCGGACCGGGCGGGCCGCGCCACGGCCTACGCGATCGAGGGGCTCCAGCCCCGGGGCGAGCTGTTCGTCTCCCCTGGCGATGAGGTCTACGAAGGGATGGTGGTGGGCGAGAACGCGCGTCCGAACGACCTCGACGTCAACATCACCAAGGAGAAGAAGCTCACCAACATGCGGGCCTCGGGTTCGGACGACATGATCCGCCTCGTCCCCCCGCGGTTGATGAACCTCGAGCAGGCGCTGGAGTTCATCAAGGAGGACGAGCTGGTGGAGGTCACCCCCGCCGCCTTCCGCCTCCGCAAGCGGGTGCTGGCGGCGAACCGGAGGAAGTAGGTCCGGACTCCCGGACGAATGCGGAAACAAGCATAATCCCGGTCACGAGAGGAGGTCGAATGGCCCGCGCGTTCGAGCCCAAGGGATTTTCCGCATTCGTCACCGTCTGGCTCGGGCAGGTCGTCTCGGCGATCGGCTCGGGCTTGAGCGGGTTCGCGCTGGGCGTGTGGACCTTCCAGAGCTCCGGCGGATCGGTGACCCAGTTCGCGCTGATCGTGTTCTTCGGCAGCGTGCCGGGCATCCTCATGTCCCCGATCGCCGGCGCGCTGGTGGACCGCTGGGACCGGCGGTGGGCCATGATCCTCAGCGACACCGGCGCGGGGCTCTGCACCCTGGTCCTCGCCCTCCTGCTCTGGGCGGACCGGCTGGAGATCTGGCACGTCTACCTCCTGGGGGCGATCAGCGCGGCGATGACCGCCTTCCAGTGGCCGGCGTTCTCCGCCGCCACGACCCTGCTCGTCCCCAAGCGCCACCTGGGGAGGGCCAGCGGCATGCTCCAGGCGGCGATGGCTCTGGCGCAGGTCCTCGCGCCCGGAATGGCCGGAGCCCTGGTGGCGACGATCGGTCCCGCCAAGGTGCTGCTGATCGACTTCGCGACCTTCCTCTTCGCCCTGCTGACCCTGCTCGTCGTCCGCTTCCCGCGGCCCGAGGCCACTCTGGAAGGGACTGCGAAGCGGGGCTCTCTGCTGGGCGAGGCGTGGTGGGGCTGGCAGTTCATCCGGGACCGGCCGGGGCTGCTGGGGATCCTGATGCTCTTCGCGTCCACCAATTTCTGCATGGCCATGCTGCAGGTGCTCGTGACGCCCCTGGTGCTCGGCTTCACGACGACCGAGGTGCTGGGTGTCGTGCTCTCGGTGGCCGGCGCCGGCATGCTCGCGGGCAGCATCGTGATGGGCGTCTGGGGAGGGCCCCGGCGCAAGGTGTACGGCCTCTACGTCCCGCTGGCGATCCAGGGGTTGATCCTGCTGCTGGGTGGTCTGCGTCCCAGCGCGCTCCTGATCGCCTCGGCCGCGTTCGTGTTTCTCTTCGTGGGCCCGATCCTCCTCGGGTCCAGCCAGGCGATCTGGCAGATCAAGGTCCCTCCCGACCTCCAGGGGCGCGTCTTCGCCGTGCGGAGGATGGTCGCCTGGTCGACGCTGCCGCTCGCCTCCCTGCTCGCAGGTCCCCTGGCGGACCGGATTTTTGAGCCGATGATGGCGCCGGGCGGCCTCCTGGCGGGCAGCGTCGGCCGGGTCCTCGGAGTGGGGGAGGGCCGGGGCATCGGCCTGCTCTTCATGGTGCTCGGGATCCTGGTCCTGCTCGTCGTCTCCATCGCGTACCGCTCGCCCCGCCTGCGCAACGTCGAGACCGAGCTGCCGGACGTGGTGGACGACGAGCCGGCCGCGGCCCTGGCGGAAGAGGCTCCCGCGACCACGGCCGGGTAGGGCCGCCTCCTACTCGGGCAGCCCCCGCCCCGTCACCAGATAGGTGGCGAAGCTCCCCAGCCAGTGTCCGCCTTCGTAGTGCTCGCCGGTGACCGAGCGCAGCCCGGACTCCCGGTGCGCCCTGGCGGCGGCGCGCAGGGAGGTCACGCGCGGATCCCCGGCCGGCAGGCCCGCGGCGATGCCTTCCAGCATCCAGGCCCGGGAGAGGTTGAGCCCGTCCAGATGGGCGAGCTTGCCGTCCGTGGGATCGGTCACCACGGCGGGGACGATCCAGTCGCCGCCGCCGATCTGGGGGAGGAAGCCGGTGAGCCAGGTCGCGAAGTGGTCCGGCGGCAGGAGCCGCCGCATCAGGTCCGCCTCCGCGATGCAGGGCGAGAGGAAGTCCTCCCCCGAGGGCTCGTACTCCAGGGGACAGGCCTTGTCCTTCAGGTAGAGCTCGCGGGCCCGGGTCTCGAACAGAGCGGCGGCCTCGCGGCTGCCCGTGCTCCGGGCCCAGTCGATCAGGAGGCCCAGGGAGAAGGCCGTCTGGTTGTGCTCGCCCGTGCGGATGGGGTGCGACAGCTTGGGCAGCCAGGTGCTGATGCGCTTCACGGCCGCCTGGACGAGCGGCTCGAGCGTTTCCGACCAGCGCCGGGCCTGGGGATCGTCCCACTCCCGCAGCTCCGCCGCGAGTTGGAGGAGCCAGGCGAGGCCATAGGGGCGCTCGAAGGTTGCCCGCCCCGCGCCCTCCATGTACTTCACCTCGGCCGCGATGTTCACCGGGGTGAGGCTCTTGTCGAGCGCCGCCCGGGCCCGGGCGGTGAACGGCGCGTCGGGGAACCGCCGGGCCAGGCGTGCGAGCAGCCAGTGGCCGTGCACGGCCGAGTGCCAGTCATAGCAGCCGTAGAAGGCCGGGGTGAGCTCCCGCGGCGGCTTCACGTCGGCGTCGCCGTTCAGCACGTGGGCGATCTTGTTCGGGAACTCCTTATGGACGCAGGAGAGAGCCAGATTGGCGAAGCGCTCGGCGGTGGCCGCGTCCACGCGCGGGGCGTCCGCCGGAGTGGCGGCTGCGTGGGCCGGGAGAGCGCAGGAAGCGAGGAGGAGCGCGGCGGAGCAGCGGGCGGCGATCATGCGGGGGATGGTACACCAGCCGTCGATCTTCTGCGGGAGGGAACAAACGGCGTCCGGTTTTCGTACTAAGGGTCGATGAAAGGAGAAAACCGCATGCGCGTGAAGTCTTTTCTTGCCTTGCTGCTCGCCGCCTCCGCGGTCTGGTCCGCCCCCGCGGGCGACCTCGAGGCCCGGCGCGACGCGCTGAACAAGCTTCTGGCCGAGAATTGGGAGTACGGCCTCTCCCGCAGCCCCGAGTTCGCGTCCATCCTGGGGGATAAGCGGTGGAACGACCAGCTCTCGGACTTCTCCGAGGCCGCCATCCAGGCCGACCTCGCCAAGGCGCGCGAGTTCCTGAAGCGCTTCCAGGCCATCGACACCGCCGGCTTCCCCGAGCAGGAGGCCCTCAACAAAGAGCTGATGGTCCGGGGCCTCGAGGAACAGCTCGCGGGAGCGAAGTTCCGGGGCTACCTCATGCCGGTGAGCCAGATCTCCGGCATCCATCTCCAGGCGCCCCAGTTCCCGGCCATGCTGACCTTCACGACGGTCAAGGACTACGACGACCTGATCACCCGCTACAGGAAGCTCCCGGGGGTCTTCGAGCAGACAATGGAGCACATGCGCAAGGGGATGGCCGAGGGGCTCATGCCGCCGAAGTTCCTTCTGGAGAAGGTCGTCGGCCAGGTGGAGGGGATCGCCGCCATGCCGGCAGAGCAGTCCCCCTTCGCCCAGCCGCTCCAGAAGTTCCCGGACTCGATCGGCGAAGCGGAGCGGGAGCGTATCCGCAAGGACATGCTGGCCGTGATCCGCGACTCCATTCTCCCGGCCTATGCAAAGTTCGGCAGGTTCGTGAAGGAGGAGTACGCCCCCAGGGGACGGACCGAGCCCGGCATGTGGTCCCTGCCGAACGGCCCCGAGCGCTACGCCCGTGCCGTCCGGCTGTCCACGACGACCCGTCTCACCCCCGAGGAGATCCACCAGATCGGTCTGCGCGAGGTGGCCCGCATCGAGGGGGAGATGCTGGAGATCGCGAAGAAGCTCGGCTACAAGGACCTCAAGAGCTTCAACGCCGCGATCGAAAACGACCCCAAGCTGCGGGCGAGGTCGCGGGAGCACATCCTCGAGCTCTACCGCCAGTACACCGACCAGATGTACACGAAGCTCCCCGCGCTCTTCGCCCGTCTGCCCAAGGCGAAGATGGTGGTCGAGCCCATCGAGGAGTTCCGGGAGAAGGAGGCTTCGGGTGCCCAGTACCAGCCTGGCGCGCCGGACGGCTCGCGTCCCGGCCGAGTCCAGGTGAACACGGGCGACTTCGCCAATCGCAAGATCATCTCGACCGAGTCGACGGCCTATCACGAGGGCGTGCCCGGGCACCACATGCAGCTCACCATCGCCCAGGAGCTGCCCGAGCTGCCGCCCTTCCGCCAGCAGGGGGGCTACACCGCCTTCGTCGAAGGCTGGGCCCTCTACTCCGAGCGCCTCGGCAAGGAGGTGGGCTTCTACCAGGATCCCTACAGCGACTACGGCCGGCTCCAGGACGAGATGCTGCGGGCCATCCGCCTCGTGGTGGACACCGGCTTCCACTACAAAAAGTGGACCCGCGACCAGGTGGTGCAGTTCTTCCGGGACCACTCGGCCATCGACGAGGTGGACATCCAGAGCGAGACCGACCGCTACATCGTCTGGCCGGGCCAGGCCCTCGCCTACAAGATCGGCCAGCTCAAGATCCTGGATCTGCGCGAGCGGGCCAAGAGGGAGCTGGGAGGGAAGTTCGACGTCCGCGAGTTCCACGACCAGATTCTCGGAGCCGGCGCTCTGCCGCTCGACCTTCTCGAGAAGAGGATCGACGGCTGGATCGCGGCGGAGAAGGGCATGGCCAAGACGGCGCGGTAAGAGATCCTTCCCGAGGGGAATCGAGGCCGGGCCACCTGGCCCGGCCTCGCAAATCAAGGCCGCGGGGAGGAGGGTCCGCAGTCAGAACGCAACCAGACTGTAGCTGCCGGAGCCGCTGTTCTCGCTCTCCACCCGCAGGTAGTACCGGCCGGCGGCGAGCGAATGGACGAGCTCGAAGTTCGAGTCCACTCCGCTGTCGGAGTCGCTCGTGATGAGCACACCGTCCACGTCATAGAGCTTGGCCCGCACGTCCGTGGTCCCGGTGCTCTTGAGCTCGACGGTCTGGATCGAAGTGAGCACGAACGTGAAGACGTCGCGGTCGTTTGTGGTGATCGAAGCGCTGGTGGTGCTGTTCAGCGGATCGACCTCGGTGGCGCAGCCGAAGTTGTCGCCATGGTCGTCCGGCTGGCCCGTCTTGCAGGGATCGGTGTATTTCACGTCCAGCCTCAGGTTTTCCGTGTTCACCCCGGCCGGCGGATCGATCTCGATGCAATAGACCGTCCCCTTCACCACCGCGATCGAGGCCCGGTGGTTCGTGCCCACCGGCGATCCGTCGACGAGCTTGTACGTGCCCGAGGACGGCACGCCGGTGAACAGAGAGCTCTCGGAGCTGGCACCCACCGCGCTGATCTCCACGAGCCCGGGGCGGGGGGCGGTGATCTTCAGGATGTCGGTGTCCCATTCGTCGACCCTCTTCTCCTGGCTCATTGTCTGGTCGTGAACGAGCAGCGTGCTCCCGCCGGACGCGTTCAGGGCGTCCTCGCAATTGGTGGGCGTCTGGGCGACGGCGGGTGATCCCAGGAGCAACCCCGCGAGGAGGGTGCAGATCAGGGTGTGGGTGGACGCAGGGCAGACGAATTCCTTCGCGAACATGGACGTTCCCTTTCCGGCCGCATGGCCGCAATGCGATTTCAGGTTTGCGGTCTGGGATCGCCCGCCCCGCCACGCGCGGCGGTTACGGGCCTGGCCGATCGGC
>DASQEB010000605.1:0-2656 GCA_035633875.1 Thermoanaerobaculia bacterium | reverse complement strand
GGCCTGGGCGGCGAAGAGGTCGGGAAGGAGGAGATCGCCGCCGGACGTCTCCCGCGCCGAGACCTCCACGGCCACCTGATGGCGCTCCGCCTCGTCCAGCATCGGCAGCTCCACCACGGGCCGGTCCGGGTCCGCGGCGGCCCCGGCGATCAGAGTCCGGAAATGGCCGAGCAGGCGCCGGACCGTCGCGGCATCGAAGAGGTCGGCGTCGCGCTCGGCCAGTCCGTCGATCCGCCCGTCCCGCTCCGCCATCATCAGGGTGAGGTCGAACTTCGAGGCGCCCGTGGGGACGGTGAGCGGCTCGATTTCCAGGCCGGGGAGGCGCGCCGGGGCTGGCCGCTCCTCCAGGGAGAGCACGACCTGGAAGAGGGGAGAGCGGGCGAGGCTGCGCTCCGGCTGGATCTCCTCGACCAGCTTCTCGAACGGAAGCTCCTGGCGGGCCCAGGCTTCCAGGCAGACGCCGCGCGTCCGCTCCAGGAGGGCGCGGAAGCTCTCGGAGCCGTCCACCCGCCCGCGCAGGGCCACCGCGTTGACGAAGAAGCCGATCAGGCCCTGGACCTCGGGACGCTCGCGGCCGGCCACCGGCGAGCCGACCACGAAGTCGTCCTGGCGGGTGTACCGGTGAAGGAGGATCTGGAAGGCAGCAAAGAGACCCATGTAGAGAGTCGCTCCCCTGGCGCGGGCCAGCTCCCGCAGGGGAAGGACCAGCTCGGAGAGGAAGGCGAAGGTCTCCAGCGCACCCCGTCCCCGGCGCACGGCCGGCCGCGGCCGGTCCGTGGGCAGCTCCAGGACGGGCGCTCCAGCGAGCCGCTCCTTCCACCAGGCGAGGAGGGCCGCGGGCTCGGGGCCCTCCAGCCAGCGGCGCTGGCGGGCGGCGAAATCCGCATAGCGTGCCGGCAGAGCGGGCAGGACCGGAAGCAGACCCGCCGCGAACGCCGGGTAGAGCGCCGCGACCTCCCGGAGCAGCACCCCCGTGGACCAGCCGTCGGTGACGATGTGGTGCATCGTCAGCAAAACCACGTGCTCGGCGGCCGCCACACGGAGCAGCAGGGGCCGGAACAGGGGGCCGCGCGCGAGGTCGAACGGCCGCGCCGACTCCTCCGTGGCGAGGCGCAGGGCTTCGGGCCGGCGGCGCTCCGCCGGCAGGACGGAGAGATCGACGAGCGGCAGCGGCACGGGCGCGGGCTCCCGCCTCACCTGGACCGGCTCGCCGCCGGATTCCGCGAAGGTGGTGCGGAGCGGCTCGTGGCGGCGGGCGATCTCCGTGAACGTACGGGCGAGGGCTCCGGGATCGAGCGGCCCCGAGAGGAGCACGGCGAAGGGGAGGTTGTAGGCAGCCGACTCCGGATCGAGCCGATGCAGGAACCAGAGCCGGCGCTGGGCAAAGGAGACGGGGGCGGGAGCCCGGGGCTCCGCCTCCGGAGCGCTCTGGGTGCTTCCTGCGGTCTGCGTCTCGAGCAGGCGGCGCAGGAGCAGCTCGCGCTTTCTCGGCGACAGGCTGTCGAGCCGGGTGGCGAGATCGCTCAAGCTTCCTCCTTCCCGGCCGCGAGCAGGGCCTCGACTTCCTCCTCGGAGAGATCCTCGAGGTCCGCGAGCAGCCGTTCGACCTCGGAGGCGCCGGCCTGCGCGAGACGGCTCTCGGCCACGGCACGGGCCATCTCGGCCACGGTGGGCTTCTCGAACAGGCTGCGGAGCGGCACCTCGACCCCGAACCTCTCGTGCAGCGCCGCGACGACCCGGGCGGCGAGCAGGGAGTGGCCGCCCATTTCGAAAAAGTTGTCGTGCCGGCCGACCCGTTCGAGCGCGAGGAGCTCGCGCCAGATCGCGGCCACCCCCTCCTCGACGGGCGTGGCCGGGGCCTCGAACGCACCTCCCTCCCGAGGCTCCTCCCGGGCCGGGTCGGGGAGCGCCCGTCGGTCCAGCTTGCCGTTGGGGGTGAGGGGCAGCCTACCTACCCAGACGAACGCTTCCGGGATCATGGGATCGGGCAGGAGCCCGCGCAGGAAATCCCGCAGCTCGCCGGGGCGGGGACGGGGGCCGGGCTCGGCGGCGAGCCAGGCGGTGAGGGCCTCGTTGCGGAGCAGCACGGCGGCCTCCCGCACCGCGGGATGGAGGGTCAGGGCCGCCTCGACCTCGGCCGGCTCCACGCGGAAGCCCCTCACCTGGACCTGCCCGTCGCGACGGCCGGCGAGATCCACGGCGCCGTCGGTGCGGTAGCGGCCGAGATCGCCGGTCCGGTAGACCCGGTCGGCGGGATCGTCCGTCGCCGGGTTGGCAACGTACCGCTCGGCCGTCAGGCGCTCGTCCCCGAGATAGCCCAGGGAAAGGTGGGGGGTCCGGACGCAGACCTCCCCCAGCTCGCCCGGGGCGGCGAGGGTGTCGGCGGCGTTCAGCACCAGGAGCTGGGCTCCGTTGATCCCCCGGCCGACCGGGACCCGCCGCGCCGGCCACGCCGCCGCCCCGGATGCATCGAACCAGGCCACGGCCTGCGGAGTCTCGGTGGTGCCGTAGAAGTTGACGCAGGCCGCGGCGGGGGCGAAGGAACGGAGGCGGACCACGTCCCGCTCGATCAGCACGTCGCCGCCGAAGAAGGCGTGCCGGAGATCCGGCAGGGCCGTCCCGCCGTCGGCCAGGACCTGCCCGAAGGCGGGGGTGA
>DASQEB010000604.1:0-6578 GCA_035633875.1 Thermoanaerobaculia bacterium | reverse complement strand
GGACGGTGCCGCTCTTCGACCGGCGGCAGGCCGACCGCCTGGAGGCGGAGGCGCGCCTGTCGACGGCCCGCGTCGAGCTCGAGCTGGCTCGCGCCCGCGCGGCTGCCGAACGGGCCGGAGCGCTCGCCGCCTACGACCGCCTTCGAACCGAGGCCATCGAGGCCGGCCGGGCTGCCGCGGAGATCGGCGACCTGCTCGCCGGAGCCGCGGCCGCCTACCAGCTCGGCGAGTCCGGGCTGACCGATCTTCTCGATACCCTGCGCGCCGCGCTCGCGGCCCGGATCACCGCCTTGGAGGTCCGGGAGGCCGCCCTGGCCGCGCAACGTGACCTGGAGGCCGCCACCGGGCGGCCCCTCTCTGGAGATCTGCCATGAGCCGCTCCTGGACCTTGCTGCTGCTCTCGATGCTCGTCCTGCAGCTGCCGGCCTGCCGGAACTCTGGCCCGGTTCCCGATGACCACTCCCACGAAACTGGAGGGGAGGACCACGCGCACGCTGGTGAGGAGGCGGAAAGCTGGTCGGTGACCGCTTGGAGCGAGCACTACGAGCTGTTCGCGGAGACCGACCCGCTGATCGCCGGCCGCGAGGCCCCTTCGCACGCCCACTTCACCTGGCTGCCCGATTTCTCGGCGCTGGACGAGGGCTCGGTCACGGGCATCCTCCGCGCGGAGGACGGCGGGGAGGAGACGTTCCCGACGCCGAAGCCTCTGCGCGCCGGCATCTTCCAGGTCGTCTTCAAGCCGTCCCGGGAAGGAACCTACGCGCTCGTCTTCCGCGTCCAGGCCAAGGGACGGACGGAGGACATCGCCGCCGGCCGTGTGCGCGTGGGGAACGCCACCTCTCCCGGCGGCCTCGTGGAGCTGCCCCCCGGGGCTCCGGAGGAGGAGTCCGCCGCGGGCGAGCCCATCGGGTTCCTCAAAGAGCAGCAGTGGCGGCCGGAGTTTGGCACGGACTGGGCCCGGGAAGACACGGTGCGGCAAGGGTTGCGCGCTCCCGCCCGGGTGCGCGCCGCGGCGGGCGGCGAGGTCACGATCACCGCCCCGGTCGACGGCGTCGTCACCGCCGGCCGCTGGCCGCACGCGGGGATGGAGGTGAGCCGTGGAGCTCGGCTGTTCACGCTCTCCCCCCGGGTCGCGGCCGAGCGGAGTCTCGCCGGGTTGCGCGCCGGCGTCACCGAGCTGGAGACCGAGCTGGAAGTCGCCCAGGCTCGCCTCGGTCGTTTGCGCGAGCTGCTCCAGGTACAGGCCACGAGCCAGCGTGAGGTCGAAGAGGCCGAGGCCCGGGTTGCCTCCCTCACCGCCCGCCTGGAGGCGGCCCGCAGGGACAGGGCCGCCGCCTCGGCAGTGCGCGGCGGGGGCTCCGCCGGGCCGGAGAGCTTCCGCATTCCAGCCCCCATCGCGGGCCGGGTGGCCGAGGTGGCGGTGAGCCCCGGACAATTCGTCGCCGCCGGAACGCCGCTCGGACGCGTCGTCCGCCCCTCGCCGGTGTGGCTCGAGCTGGCGCTCCAGCCGGATCAGGCGGGAGCGCTTTTCGAGACTCCGGCAGGTCTCTACGTCCGCCGCTGGACGGGCGAGGAGCCGTTCCCGATCCCGGGGGTGGAGCTCCGTCTCGTGTCCCGCGGCCCCGAGGTCGATCCGGCCACAGGCACGGTGCCGGTGATCCTGGAGGTTCGGCGGAGCGTGGACGTGCTCCGCCTCGGAAGCCGTGTCGAGGCCGAGGTGCTGCTGTCCCGGGAGATCCGGGGGATGGTCGTTCCGGAAACGGCGCTCGTGGACGACGCCGGCGTCGAAGTGATCTATGTGCAGCTCGGCGGCGAGAGCTTCGAGCGCCGCGAAGTGACAGTGGAGGCCCGGCAGGGTCCGCTCGCCGTGGTGCGGGGCATCGCGGCGGGGGAGCGGATCGTCACCCGGGGAGGCAACGCCATCCGCCGCAGCGAGCTGCTGGGCTCCGGCGCCGTCGAGGGACACGTCCACTAGAGGGCCGCCATGCTCAACGCCATCATCCGCTTCTCG
Source organism: Thermoanaerobaculia bacterium (assembly GCA_035633875.1). Taxonomy (GTDB): domain Bacteria; phylum Acidobacteriota; class Thermoanaerobaculia; order Multivoradales; family UBA5704; genus DATARR01. Next base: position 4,567 of record DASQEB010000604.1, on the reverse strand, counting down.
CTCCAACACCGGGGCCTGGTCCTCCTCGCGGCGGGCCTGCTCCTCGTCGTCGGCGGGCTGTTCGCCCTGCGCCGGCCGCTCGACGTTTTCCCGGACGTGAGCGCCCCGACCGTGACCGTGGTCACCGAGGCCACCGGCATGGCCCCCGAAGAGGTCGAGCTGCTGGTCACCTTCCCCCTGGAGTCCGTGCTCAACGGCGCCCCCGGTGTGCGGCGGGTGCGCTCGGTGTCCGCGGCCGGCATCTCGGTCGTCTGGGTGGAATTCGGCTGGGGGGAGGACGTCTATCGCTCCCGCCAGGTCGTGGCGGAGCGCCTGCAAGGGGTCGAGCTCCCGGCGGGCGCCGACCCTCCCCAGCTCGGCCCGGTGAGCTCGGTCATGGGGGAGATCACCTTCCTGGCCCTGACCGCGAAGCCCGGGACCGTTTCGCCCATGGAATTGCGCCTCCTCGCCGAGACGGTCGTGCGCCGGAGCCTGCTGTCGATCCCGGGCATCTCCCAGGTCGTTCCCATCGGAGGCGACGTGCGGCAGTACGAGGTCGTGGTCGACCCTGGCGCCCTCGCCCAGCGGAGGATCACGGTGGACGACCTGATCGAGGCCCTGTCGAGAACCAGCCGGAGCGCCGCGGCCGGGTTCCATGTGGACCGGGGGCAGGAGTATCTCGTCCGCGGCCTGGGGCGCGCCCGCGGCGCCACCGATCTGGCCGCCACCGTTCTCCGCCTGGAAGACGGCGTGCCCGTGACCGTGGGGGACGTGGCCACGGTCCAGGAGGCGCCGGAGCCCAAGCGGGGCACCGCCTCCTACAAGACCCGGCCGGCGGTGATCCTCTCCGTCCAGAAGCAACCGGACGCCAACACCCTCGCCCTGACCCGGGAGATCGACCGCGTCCTGTCCGGTCTCTCCCGCTCGCTTCCCAAGGGAGTGACCCTGGAAACCGAAAACTTCCGCCAGGCCGACTTCATCGAGATCGCCATCCGCAACGTGTCTGTGGCGCTGCGCGACGGCGCGGTTCTGGTCGTCCTGGTGCTCTTCCTCTTCCTGGGGAATCTCCGCACGACGCTGATTTCCGCGGTGGCCATTCCGCTCTCGCTGGTGGCGGGGGTGCTCGTCCTTTCCTTCTTCGGGCAGGGGATCAACACCATGACCCTCGGGGGTCTGACCATCGCCATCGGCGTCCTGGTGGACGACGCCATCATCGACGTCGAGAACGTCTTCCGCCGGTTGCGGCAGGAAGTGAGCCGGCCGGAAGGCGCCCGCCGGTCCACCCTGGAGGTGGTCTTCCAGGCCTCCTCCGAGGTGCGGGGGGCGATCCTCTTTGCCACGCTCATCATCCTTCTCGTCTTCCTGCCCCTCTTCGTCCTGCCCGGCATGGAGGGCCGGCTCCTGCGCCCTCTCGGGTTGGCCTACGTGGCGGCGCTCGCCGCGTCGCTGATCGTTTCGCTCACGGTGACGCCGGTCCTCTGCCTCCTGCTCCTGCCCCGCTCGCGGGCTCTCGAGGGGCCGGAGCCGTGGCTGCTCCGGACCTTCCATCGCGCCTACCGGCCGACCCTGGACTGGTCGTTGCGTCACCCCGGCGCGGTGATCGCCGCGACCGTGGCGATCACGGCCGCGGCGCTGGCCGTTCTTCCCTTCCTCGGCCGGACGTTCCTGCCGCCGTTCAACGAAGGGGCGCTCACGGTGTCGGTCGTGAGCCCTCCGGGCATCACGCTGGACGAGGGAGATGCTCTGGGCCGGCAGGTCGAGCAGTCCCTCCTCGCATTCCCCGAGGTGGTCTCGACGAGCCGCCGCACGGGCCGCGCCGAGCGGGATGAGCACGTCCAGGGGGTCAACGCCTCCGAGATGGAAGTCGTCCTCCGCGAGGGCCGGCGCAAGGACGAGCTGCTGGCCGAGATGCGCAAGGCCGTGTCCACCATCCCGGGCGCCGAGGTCACGTTCGGGCAGCCGATCAGCCACCGCATCGATCACATGATCTCGGGCAGCAAGACCAACCTGGCGGTCAAGATCTTCGGGCCCGACCTCGCGGTCCTGCGACGGCTGGCCGCCCAGGCTGAATCCCTGCTGTCGGCGGTCCCCGGCATCGTGGACGTCTCGAACCAGGAGCAGGCGAGCGTGCCGCAGCTCGTAATCGACTTCGACCGCCAGGCCCTGGCGATGCACGGCCTCACGGCCGAGTCCCTCTCCCGCTCGGTCGAGGCCCTGTTTCAGGGGAGCGAGGCCGGCGAGATCCTGGAGGGAGGCGTCGTCTCCCGGGTCGTGGTCCGCCTGCCGGAACGGCTGCGCGCATCCCGTGAGGAGCTCGGCGCCTTGCCGGTGTCACTCCCTTCCGGCCGCACCGTCCGCCTCGGCGACGTGGCCCGCCCGCGGTTCGACCTGGGACCGGGACTGGTGCGAAGGGAGAACGTCGAGCGTGTGGCCATGATCACGGCCAATGTCAAGGGGGCCGACCTGACGGGCACGGTCGAGCGCGTCCGGCAGGCCCTGGACGCGGGATTGGAGCTGCCGGCCGGCTACCGGGTCGCGTATGGCGGCCAGTTCGAGGAAGCGGCCCGGAGCCTGCGGAGCCTCGCCCTGCTCTCAGGGCTCGTGCTCGTCGGGATGTACGTCCTCCTCTTTCTCGCCTTCCGGGACCACCGTCATACGCTTATTGTGCTGGTCAACCTGCCCCTGGCCCTGGTGGGCGGCGTTTTCGCCGTGGCTCTGGGCGGGGGCGTCCTGTCCGTGGCCTCGCTGGTGGGGTTCATCACCCTGTTCGGGATCGCGACGCGGAACGGCGTTCTTCTCGTCTCTCACTATCAATACCTGATGCGGGAGGAGGGCCTCCCGCTCGCCGAGGCGGTCCACCAGGGATCCCGGGAGCGGTTGGCGCCGGTTCTGATGACGGCGCTGACCGCCGGTCTCGCGCTCATCCCCCTCGTCCTGGCGGGAGACCACCCGGGCAACGAAATCCAGAGCCCCATGGCCGTGGTCATCCTGGGAGGGCTGCTGACCTCGACCTTCCTCAATCTGGTCCTGGTGCCGGCGCTGTTCGCGCGGTGGGGGCAGACGGGAGAACGGACACTGTAAGGAATGTAAAACCTGGGGCGGTCTTCGATCGATCGAATTGGAGCGCCTGCTAGACTCCGTTCATGCGCACTAAGGAGACCACCATGAGAAAGATTTTGATCGCTGGTTTCCTCTGTCTCGTCCTGGGATTCGCTCTCTCCGGGGGCGCCTCGCAGAACCGCGGGGAAGAACCTGAGATCGTCAGGTTCAACCGGATCTTCCAGGAGATCCAAGCCAAGATCCTCCAGGCCCAGGCGAGCGGGAGCGTGCTGGCGGAGGTGCAGGTCATGAAGGCTCTGGAGGCCGAATACGCCGGGCAGGAGGAGGCGCTCGGAGTGCTCCGCGCGGTCCTCGCGCAGCGGCTGCCGCTGGTCGGCGACTATGCCGGAGCGCACCGGAGCTACGATCTTGCGCAGGGCAGACCCTCCGGCCAGAGCCCCCCGGCCTTTTTTGGCGTTCCCGAGGGCTACGCTCCAGTGGATGCCATCGAGGCGATCGCCGCGGCGGCCGCCTCCCGGCAGGTCGTCATGATCAACGAGGCGCACCACGTGCCGCAGCACCGGGCTTTCACGCTTCAGCTCCTCTACGCGCTGCGGAAACAGGGATTCACCTACTTCGCCGCGGAGGCGTTCATGCACGACCCGCAGCTCTCCGAACGGGGCTACCCGACCAGGGCGACCGGAACCTATGTTTCGGAGCCCGTCTTCGGGGACCTCGTCCGGACGGCCCTGCGCCTGGGCTACAAGACCGTGCCCTACGAAACGGAGTCCGGAGATTCTCGCGAGGCTCGCGAGCGCGATCAGGCGAGGCACCTCGTCGAGCGGATCCTCGCCAGGGACCCGAAGGCCAGGGTGCTGGTGCACGCCGGCCACGGCCACATCAGCGAGACGCCGGGCAGGGTCAAGATGATGGCGGCAATGTTCCGGGAGATGACGGGAATCGATCCCTTTACGATCAATCAGGAGTGGATGACCGAGCGCAGCGCGCCCGAGCACGAGCAGATGGTCTACCGCTGGGCCACGGAGCGCGGCCTGGTCACCCGGCCGGTGGTCTTCCGGAGGGGCACGGCAGAGTTCTGGTCGCTCTCGGACAGCGCAGACGTCGCGCTGTTCCATCCCCGGAGCCGCTATGAGCACGGCCGGCCCGACTGGCTGCGCATGGGCGGTCTGCGCTCGCCGTTCCCACTGCCCGAGGGAGTCTGCGGCCCGGCCTTCCCGCTGCCCGAAGGCGTCAGCAGCCAGGCTCCGGCCTGCCTCGTCAAGGCCCGGCCTGCGCGGGAGGGAGCGGACACCATTCCCATCGATCAGATCGCCGTCGAAGCGTGCTAGCCGGTCCCCGCGCTGAAGCTCCCGGAGGGGGAACACGTGATCCGCGTGGAGGATGCGAAGGGGAAGGTGATCAAGGAGTGGACCGTGGCCGGAACGCGGTCCACTCCTTGAGTTGCCGCACCGCGTTATCGAATTGCCGCAGTTTGACGTGACCGCGCGCCTGTGGCACGCTAGGGGGTGAGGTCGTCCGCCGGCGCCAG
>DASQEB010000603.1:0-9498 GCA_035633875.1 Thermoanaerobaculia bacterium | reverse complement strand
TACGAGATCGCCCAGATCCGCTTCCGCGAGGGGATCTCCAGCCAGATCGAGCTGGCGGACGCCCGGCTCCTCCTGGACCAGGCCGAGGTCAAGCGGGCCCGCGCCCAGCGCAACGGCCAGGTGGCCCGCGCCCGCCTCGCGCTGCTCGCGGACCTGCCCCTGGGGGGGCTTGGCTTGGAGCTCCAGCCGAGCCAGCCGCTCCCCCAGCAGCCGCAGCAACAACAGACACCGTCGGTCCCGGGGATCACGGTCGCGTCCCCCGTTCCGGGAGTCACCACCGGGGGATTCGGTCCGGGAGGAACACCATGAGAAGTTTTGTTGCCCTGGCGACGGTCCAGATCCTGGTCCTGGCCGGCTGCGGTCGCGGCGGAGACCAGAGGACCCAGACGCCGCCGCCCGAGATCGTGCTCGGCCCGGCGGACACGGCCGTGGTCGCAACCGGCGCCATCCGCACCGGACCGGCGTTGACCGGAACGCTCACCGCCGAGCAGCAGGCCACGGTCCGGGCCCAGATCGCCGGAGCGATCCTGGAGACCTATGCCGAGCCGGGCGAGCCGGTGCGCCGGGGGCAGCTCCTCGCCCGGGTGGACGCGGCCGCGCTCCGCGACGCCTACACGTCCGCCCAGGTGGCGGTGGAGAACGCCCGGAGCAACCTGGCCCTGGCCGAGCGCGAGGCGGAGCGGCAGCGCATTCTTGCGGAAGCCGGCGCCGTGGCCGAGCGCAACGTGGAGACGGCGACCCAGTCCGTGGCCCAGGCCCGGAGCCAGCTTGCGGCCGTCCGGGCCCAGCTCGCAGCGGCCGAGGAACAGCTCGGCGAAACACGCATCACCGCTCCCTTGACCGGCATCGTGAGCGAGAAGCCGGTCTCGGCCGGCGACGTGGTCCAGCCGGGCACGGCGGTCTACACGGTCGTGGATCTGTCCACCCTGGAGCTGGAGGCGTCCGTCTCCGCCGAGCGGCTGTCGGCCCTGAGCATCGGAGACCCGGTGGAGTTCACCGTCAACGGCTTCCCCAACCGCACCTTCCAGGGGCGGATCGCCCGCATCAACCCGAGCGCCGATCCGGCGACCCGGCAGGTGCGGGTCTACGCCGAGATCCCCAACCCCGGCAACGAGCTCGTCTCCGGCCTCTTCGCCGAGGGGCGGGTGGCGAGCCGGTCGGCCGAGGGGCTCATCGTGCCAGAAAGGGCGATCGACCGACGCATGGGCCCGCCGGCCGTGCTGAAGGTGCAGAACGGCAAGGTCGAGCGCGTGCCGGTGCGGCTGGGCCTGGAGGACCAGCAAGAGCAGAAAGTCCAGATCGTCCAGGGTGTGCGGGAGGGGGACGTCCTCCTCGTCGGGGCCGCCCAGGAGATCACCCCGGGAACCGCGGTCCGCCTCGCCCCGGAGGTCCGGCAGGAGGCGCAGAGGCTGGCGCAGCAGTTATGACGATCTCCGATTTCGCCATCGAACGCCCCATCGTCACCATCGTGTCGATGCTGATCCTCGTCATCTTCGGCATCTTCGCCCTGGTCAACCTCGAGGTGGACGAGTTCCCGGACCTGACGAATCCCATCGTCTTCGTGGCGGTCCCCTATCCCGGCGCCAACCCCTCCCAGGTGGAGCTCGAGGTCGTGGAGCCCATGGAGGAGGCCTTCAGCGCCCTTTCGGGTGTGGACGAGATCACCTCCCGCTCCCTCGACGGCTTTGCCCAGATCACCGTCCAGTTCAACTTCTCGAAGGACCCGGACCAGGCCTCCCAGGACGTGCGCGACGCCATCTCCTCCATCCGCAACGACCTGCCGCTGGAGATGGAAGAGCCCCTCCTGCGCAAGTTCGACCCGGCCGACTTCCCGATCGTCTCCCTCGTCCTCTCCTCCGAGACCATGAGCCCGGCCGAGATGACGCTCCTCGCCGATCCCGGCATCACCCGGGAGCTGCGGGGGATCAACGGCGTGGCCCAGGTCACGGTGGCGGGCGGGGTCGAGCGGGAGATCTCGGTCAACCTGCGGCCGGCCGATCTCGCCGCCGCGGGGGTGAGCATCTCCCAGGTCGTCTCGGCCGTGCAGTCGCAGAACCTGGCGGCTCCCGTGGGCCGGGTCGAGGGCGACCTCACCGAGGAGGCGATCCGGCTGCGGGGCCGGATCGAGAGGCCCGAGGATTTCGAGCAGCTCGTGGTGGGCGAGCGCGGCGGCCGGTTGATCCGCCTGGGCCAGGTGGCGGACGTGACGGACGGCACGGCCGAGCAGCGCTCCCTCGCCCTCTACAACGGTGAGCTCGCCGTGGGCATCGACGTCACCAAGTCCAAGGGCGCGAGCACCACGAGCGTGGCCAACGCGGTGAAGCGGGAGGTCGAGGAGATCCGCGGAACCCTCCCTCCGGGCGTGCACCTCGAGGTGGTGCGGGACGCGGGCGAGCGGGTCCACAACTCGGTCCGCAATGTGGAGCACGCCCTGGTCGAGGGGGCCATCCTCACCGTGCTCGTGGTCTTCCTCTTCCTCAATTCCTGGCGCTCCACGGTGATCACGGGCCTCGCTCTGCCCGTCTCCGTGCTCTCCTCGTTCATCGCGGTCTGGGCCTTCGGCTTCACCCTGAACACCATGTCGCTCCTGGGGCTGTCGCTCGCCATCGGCATCCTCATCGACGACGCCATCGTGGTGCGGGAAAACATCGTCCGCCACGTGGAGATGGGCAAGGACCACGTGCGGGCCTCCCACGAGGGCACGCGGGAGATCGCCCTGGCCGTGGCCGCCACGACCTTCTCGATCGTGGCGGTGTTCGCGCCGATCGCGTTTATGCAGGGGATCGCCGGGCAGTGGTTCAAGCCCTTCGCCCTGACCCTCGCCTGCTCGGTTCTGGTCTCGCTCTTCGTCTCCTTCTCCCTCGACCCGATGCTGTCGGCCTACTGGCCGGACCCTCAGATCGAGGCCCACGAGCGCCGCAACCCGATCGCCCGGGCCCTCGACCGCTTCAACCGCTGGTTCGACGCCCAGGCCGAGCGCTACAAGGGCGTCATCGCCTGGGCCCTGGATCACCGGCTCGCGGTGATCGGGATCGTGGCCCTCTCCTTCGTGGGTGCGATCGCCCTCCAGGTCCTGTTCGGCGGCTCCGGATTCATCCCCGAGAGCGACCGTTCCGAGGTCAACCTCAGCCTGGAGGCGCCGCCCGGATCGAACCTGGACTACACGGCCCTCAAGGCCCGGGAGATCTCCGCCATCGCCCGCACCCATCCCGAGGTGAGCTACACCTACACCACCGTGGGAAGCTCCGACGGATCGGGCGGGGTGGACACCGGCAACATCTATATAAGGCTGGTCCCCAAGGCGGAGCGGGACGTCTCCCAGCAGGCGCTCGCCCGGCGGATCCGCCAGGAGGTCCGCCGGATCGGCGGGGTGACCGCCTTCGTGTCGGAAGGCGGCCCCGGCGGCAACCGCCGCCAGCTCCAGATCCAGGTCCGGGGAGAGCGGATGCCGCCTCTCCAGGAGGCCGCCCGGATGATCGAGGCCGAGCTCCGCAAGGTCCCCGGCGCGACCGACGTGGGCCTCTCCACCCGCGGCCAGCGGCCGGAGCTGGAGGTGACGCTCAACCGCGGTCTCGCCGGCACCCTGGGACTCTCCGTGGGCCAGATCGCCCAGTCCCTGCGCCCCGCCTTCGCGGGCATCGACGCCGGAGACTGGGTCGATCCCCTGGGCAAGACCAGGGACGTGACCGTGCGGCTCGCTCCCCAGGCGCGGGAGAACATCACCGACCTCTCCCAGCTCCCCCTCGTGGTCGGCGGTCCAACCGTCAGCTTCGCGCCGCCAGGGGCCGCGGCGGCAAGCGCCGAAGGGGGGATCACCACGCCGAGCACCATCCCCCTGGGTCAGGTGGCCACCATCCGTCGCAGCCTCGGCCCCGGCGAGATCGAGCATCTGGATCGCGACAAGGTGATCACCGTGGGCGCCAACGTCGAGGGCCGCTCGCTCAACGAGGTCTTCGGAGATGCCCAGGCGCGCATCCGCAGGCTCCAGCTCCCGCCGGGCGTCGAGCTCTCCCAGGGGGGCGAGGTGGAGGACCAGGCGGACGTGTTCACCAAGGTCTTCCAGGCCCTGGCCCTGGCGGTGATGCTGATGTACTTCATCCTCGTCCTCCAGTTCGGCTCGTTCCTGGATCCCCTGGCGATCCTCCTCTCCCTCCCCCTGTCGCTGGTGGGAGTGGTCCTGGCGCTGATCCTCACCGGGGACACGCTCAACATCATGAGCCTGATCGGGGTGATCCTCCTCATGGGGATCGTGGCCAAAAACGCCATCCTCCTGATCGACTTCGCCAAGTGGAACCACGAGAAGGGGATGCCTCTCCGCGACGCCCTGATCGAGGCCGGCCGGGTCCGTCTGCGGCCGATCATCATGACCACCGTGGCTCTGATCGCCGGCATGATCCCGGTGGCCCTGGGGCTGGGCGAGGGGGCGGATTTCCGGGCCCCCCTCGGCCGGGCGGTGATCGGCGGCACGATCACGTCGACCCTGCTGACGCTGCTGGTGATCCCGACCGTCTACGAGATCCTGGTGGGCTGGCGGGACCGCCTCCGGGGATTCTTCGCGCGGCGAAGCAACGTGAAGGTCCGGCCGGAGGCGGAGCCTGCGGGGGCAGGGCGGCACTAGGGTGTCATCGTTCGCGCCGTGAGCCCCCGCCCCTCCACCTCGACCTTCACATCGCGCCGGGCGTTCCCTGCCGCCTCCTGGGGGTAGTACGTGAGCACGTACTGGCTCCGCAGCTCGGAGAGGATCTCCTGATAGACGCCGGTGAGGTCCTGGTCCGGCAGCACGAAGAACAGCCTTCCCCCCGTGCCCGCGGCGAGCCGGCCGAGCCGGTCGGAGATGGAGCTGGAGAAGAAGCCCTCGTCTTCGCCGCGGGCCGCCCGGGGGTTCGAGACGATCAGGTAGATGGGGGTCTTCACCTCGCGGGCGAGGCGGAGGATGTCCCGGTACGAGAGGCTGCTCCCCTCCTCGATGCCGTCCGAGTAGATGACCAGGGCCTTGCGGCCGGAGAGCCCCTGGAGCTGGCCGAGGGAAAAGGCGATGCCCTCCCAGAGGGCCGTGCTGCCGTCCGGGGTCAAATTGCGCAGCGCCGAGGAGACCGAACCGAGGTCGCGGGTGACGGGGCTCACCAGGCGGGGCTCGGTATCGAAGTCCACGAGGAGGGCGCGGTCCCGCTGGGCGAGACCGCCGGTCAGCAGGGAGGAGACGGCCTCCCGGACGTGCTCCAGCTTCAGGAACATGCTCGCCGAGGAGTCGATGGCCAGTGCCAGGGTGAGGGGCAGATCCCCGGCGTTCTCGAAGCTCGCGATCTCCTGCGGCCGGCCGCCCTGGCGCACCCGGAAGGCGTCCCGGGAGAGGCCGCGCACGGGCCGGCCCGCGGAGTCCGTCACCACCACGAACAGCTCCACGAGTCGCACGTCCACCCGCTCGCCGAGGCCGGAGGCGTTCACCGTGAGGGCGTCCTCGGCCACGGAGCCGTCCTCCAGCCGGGCCTCCACCCGCAGGTAGCCCGAGGGCCGCTCCCGGGGCACGAACACGCGATGGCGGAACGGCGCGTCGTAGAGGGTCGCCGCGAGCTGGTCGTTCCAGAAGAACTCCACCCGGTCGAGCTTTCTGCCGGAGGGGACCTGGACGGTCGCCTCCACGTCCACCGGTCCAGCCAGCTTCTCCCCCGCCGGCGGCACGATGCGGACCCGGAACTCCCCCGGGGCCGCCTCCACGATCGCCGGAGCCGGAGCCCGGGGCCGGATCGGCGCATCGGCAGCCACCTCTTCGTTCCCGGGAGCGTCGGGCTCGCCGGCCCGGGGGAAGACCACCTCGCCGCCCCAGGAGCCGCCGTCCAGGGGCTCGACGAGCACCGCGAACCGGTCCGTCCCTTCGGGCAGAGGGATCGACGCCCGGAAGGTCCCCTCGTCCGATGCGGGGAGGTCCCGGCCGGTGAGGAGCCGGGGCGCCGCTTCGAACGCTCCCTCCGGCGGCACCAGGACGACCCGGAAGGGGCCTTCCACCTCCGTGGACTCCACCGCCACATCCAGGGTGCCGCGCCGCTCGCCCCCGGGGCCGGGCTCCTCGAGGCGGAGCCGGGTGGTGATCTCCAGGTCCCCTTCGTCCTCCCCCTCCAGGAGCCGCCGGACCCGGTCTGCGGAGACCGCCAGGGGGACGCCCGCGCCCGTCCAACGCCGGGCGCGGACGGCGACCTCCGGCCGGCCGATGCCGACCTCCACGGTGCGCGGCCGGCCGTCGGGCGACGCGGGTGCCTCGGCCGTGATCCAGATCCGGGAGCGAAGCCCGGCGAGGACTCCCGCCACGTCCTGGGGCTGGAGCACGAGGACGCCGCCGCTCGCCTCGGCCATCCAGCCCAGGGGCTCGTTGGGCTTCTGGAGCATGGGCGGAGGGGGAACCTTGGGCTCTTCTTTCTTCGGGCGCCTGCCCAGGGGGACGGTCACGCCGATCGGGACCTCGGGATTCGAACGGGGACGGGCCCGCCGCAGGTCGGGCAGGCCCGGGTCCCCCACCGGGAGCGGGACCACCGTCCAGCCCAGGGCCGCGGCCGTCCGCGCCATCTCCAGGCCGGTCTTTTCCAGGGCGTTGCGGGAGGGCTCGGGGACCAGGTCCGGAATCCCCGCTTCCCGGCGGTAGAACGCGGCTGGGTCGACGTCGAAGCCGTCGCTCACCAGGAACAGAACCCGGGGACCGTCGCCCGCCTCGCGCCGGATCAGCCATTCGATCATCCGCTCCTGCTGCCGGCGCACCAGCCGGGCCTCCTCCTCGGCCGCCTCCGCGGCCAGCGCCGCCCTCCCGGCCTCGGCCGTCGCCTCGATCTGCTCCAGGAACCGGCGCCGCAGGCCGCGCACGTCGTCCCGGCCCTCGGCCGAGAGCCAGAGGCGGGAGAGCGCGTCGTCGAGGGCCGCCGGCTCGCGGGACGCGGCGAGCACCAGGCGGGGCTCGGGCTCGGCCACGACCACGTCCACCGGTCCCAGAGCCGCCAGCAGGCGGGCCTGGCCGGCCAGGGCCCCCGCCGCTCCCCGCAGCGTGCGGGAGCCGGAGAGAAGCCGGTCCACGTAGACCACCACCCGCCATGGGGGCATCTCCGGGGCGATCTCCGCAACGGGCCGTTCCTGGCCGTCCACGCGGACGGTGAAGTCGGCGGGCGTCAGATTGCGGGGGACTTCGCCCTTCTTGTCCCGGACCTCCACGGCGAGGCGGACCGGTTCCAGGGCGGCCGGGGCTGCCTGAGGCTCGGACGGAGGAGCCTCAGGCAAGGGAGCTTGCGCGGCAAGGGAGAGGGACAGCAGAACAATCGGTAGGCGAATCACGTCCCCATTGTAGAGGGATTGCCCTCCGTCCCCTCCCGATTCCGCAACTCCGCCACCACCTTCAGGATTTCCCGGAAGAGCGGCCGGAGCACGGGGATCTGCGCCAGCGAGATCAGCCGGACGACCAGCTTCACCGACTGCTCCATGAAACGGTAGCTCCGGGCGCACCCCGGCGAGCGGTCGTGGATCCAGAACAGGACGATCCCCATGTGGTAGGTCCAGAGCAGGTTCGGCAGTTCCGCCATCATGTCCGCGCTGAGCCGCACGTTCGACCCTTCCAGGACCTCGGCGAAGAGAGCCGTGGACTGCTGGCGGACCGGCAGCGACTCCTCGCTGAAGGGGTTGAGTGGGCTCTCCGGGTCGGCCGCCGTCTTGAAGAGAATCCCTGAGAACCGGTGGTAAGGCATGATCGTGTCGAGCTTGGCCCGCATCACCGCCAGCAGCCGGTCCCGGAGCCCGACCTCCCGGGCGAGCACCTCGCGGCACGCCTCGAGGTGCTCTTCGTGAGTCCGCGCGTAGAAGGCCTGGATCAGGTGCTCCTTGGAGCGGAAGTAGTAGTAGGCGTTGCCGACCGACACCCCGGCCGCCTCGGCGATGGCCCGCATGGTGGTGTCCTCATAGCCCCGCTCCCGGAACAGCGTCAGGGCGGTCTCCAGGATCTGAGCCCGGGTCTGCTCCCCCTTGCGGCTCTTCTTGCCGCCGTCGACGGCCGGGGCGGTGGCGGTCAGCGGCCCGTCCACGGAGGCGCCTCCAGGAGAGATCCGATCCGGAAGCGGTTCCGGGAGAGCCACTCGATCGTCTGCCGCGCGATGGGCATCAGCGCCGGCGTCGCGAGCCGGAGCGCGGTCTCCCGGTGCTCCTTCAAGGCCCACAGACACATCACCCAGGCCTTGGCTCCGCGATAGACCTCTCCCCCGGCTCCCACCACCGTCAGGTCCACGAGGGTGGCGGCGTGATCCAACTCCGGGAAGAGCCGGCGTGCCTTCTCGGAGCCCGCTGGCACGAAGTCGAGAGGCACGTACTTGGGCTGTCTCTCCAGCCAACTCCTGGCGCGCTGGCAGAGGTTGCAACGTCCGTCGTAGAAAACCGTGAGCATGGTCCCACCCTCCTTATCGGACAGGGGTGACGCAGGCGTCCGGTTGGACGGGAGGAGGCATCACCTGCAGGACCGCGCGCCGGCGGATGCGGCTGAAGACGTAGAGGTTGAGGAAGTGCATGGCGCCGAGGACGAGGAGCACCCGGCCCACCTTCGTCGAGAGCGCCTCGATGGAGCCTTGGGCGCTGCTCACGTCATACCCCAGCTTCAGGGCGAGGGCCACATAGCCCAAGTTGATCAGGTAGAAGCCGACGACCAGGAGATGGTTGACCGAGTCCGCCAGGGAATCGTTGCCGCGGAAGACGTCCACCAGGAAGACGCGGCCGTTGCGGAACAGCGTGCGGGCCACCCAGACGGTGAGGGCGATGCTGATGGCGAGGTACAGCACGTACGTGACGACGATGTGGTCGAAACCGTCCATGACGCCTCCTCCGAGTTCGAACGCGCCGATTTGAACGCGTTCAACAAGAAGGTACACCCCGCCGCGAAGGGGTGTCAAGGGTTTTTGAACGAGTTCAGATTCGAGATCCTGCGGAAGATCGTGATTCCGGAGTGATCCCCCCGCGAGGGGAGCCTCTCCCCTCCGGGTTTTTGCCGCAGCTTTCGGGAGGGGAACGGCTCAGCCCGTGGTTTCTGTCGCAGCCCTCCAGGTTTCTGTCGCGACCTTTGCGCTGGCGGTCTTCCACCCCGGAAGGGGAGCGAGCGCCCTCGGGAGCGCGGGCTTTGCCCGTTCGTGAGGAGCCTCTCCCCCCGAAGGGGGAGCCTTTTCCATCGCGTGGGGAGAGGCTCACCACGGGAGGGCAACGGCTCGTCTCCCGAGGGCGGACGCTCCCCCACCATGGGGAGGCGTTCCCCAGCCGGGAGTTGCGACAAAAACACCGGGGGGAGAGCTTCCCCTCGCGAGGCGAGAGGCTCCCCCCGAGAGGATTGCGACAGAGACCTGGAGGATTGCGACAGTCGGGCGGAGGGAGAGATCTCCCCTCGCGAGGGGAGCTGCTCCCGGGTCACCGAGTGTCTCAGCCGCCCTGCGCCCAGCCGGTCCCCACCAGGGAGCGGATGATCGCGGCGCCCCGGTGGCCCCAGACGGGGTG
>DASQEB010000602.1:0-31229 GCA_035633875.1 Thermoanaerobaculia bacterium | reverse complement strand
AGCCTGGGGCGGGGGCTCCCGGGCGGCGGCGCCACCCTCTACACCGTCCTGCTCACCGCCTTCCAGACGCTGCTCCACTGCTATGGCGGGCAGGACGACGTGCTGGTCGGCTCGCCCACCACGGGGCGGAGCACGGCGGATCTCGCCGGCCTCGTGGGCTACTTCGTGAACCCGGTGGTGCTGCGCGGAAATCTCTCGGGCGATCCCTCCTTCGCGGAGCTCCTGGCCCGTTTGCGCCACACCGCCCTCGATGCCTTTGCGCACCAGGACTTCCCCTTCCCGCTCCTGGTCGAGCGCCTCCAGCCGGAACGCGATGCGAGCCGCTCGCCGATCTTCCAGGCCCTGCTGGTCTTGCAGAAGGCCCGCGCCGCGGCGGGGCAGGACCTGGCCGTCTTCGCCCTCGGGGAGCCCGGTGCCAGGGCGGACCTGGGCGGGCTCGCCATCGAGTCGGTCCGGCTCGCGCCGCGGGCGGCCCAGTTCGACGTGAGCCTGGCGGTGGCCGAGACGTCCCGCGGCCTCGCCGGAGCTCTGACCTACAGCCTGGACCTGTTCGACCCTGCAACCGCCGAGCGGATGGCCCGGCATTTCGCGACCCTGCTCGCGGGCGCGGCGGCCGATCCGCAGCGGAAGCTCTCGGAGCTGCCGATGCTCACCGAGGCCGAGCAGGGACAGCTCCTGGCGTGGAATGCGACGGCGGTGGAGTACCCGCAGGACGTCTGCCTCCACGATCTGATCGCCCGACAGGTGGAGCGGATGCCCGACGCGGTCGCCGTTTCATTCGAGGGCACCGCGCTGACTTACGGCGAGCTGTGGGCCCGGGCCGGGCGTCTGGCGGGGCGCCTACGCGGGCTGGGCGTGGGGCCGGAGGTTCGGGTGGGGATCTCCACCGAGCGCTCGCTCGAGCTCGTCGTGGGGCTGCTCGCCATCCTGCGAGCCGGCGGGGCGTACGTGCCGATCGACCCCGGTTATCCGCAGGAGCGCATCGCCTACCTCCTGGAGGACTCGCAGGTGGCGGTGCTGCTCACCGCAGGCGAGTTGGCGGACGGACCGGGAGAGGCGGCGGCTCTCGTCGCCGTGGATCCGGACAACCTGGCCTACGTGATCTACACCTCGGGCTCGACCGGCCGGCCCAAGGGGGCGATGAACACTCACCGTGGCATCGTCAACCGACTGCTGTGGATGCAGGAGCGCTACGGCCTGACAACGGACGACCGGGTGCTCCAGAAGACACCCTTCAGCTTCGATGTCTCCGTCTGGGAGTTCTTCTGGCCCCTGCTGGTCGGCGCGCGCCTGGTGGTGGCCCGGCCTGGCGGGCACCAGGACCCCGCCTACTTGGTGGAGACGATCCGTCGGGAGGGGATTACGACGCTGCATTTCGTCCCCTCCATGCTCCAGGTCTTCCTGGAGGCGCCCGGGGTGGAGGAGTGCCGCTCGCTCAAGCGGGTGATCGCCAGCGGCGAGGCGTTACCGCCGGAGCTGGAGCAGCGCTTCTTCGCCCGGTTGGGAACGACCGGGGCCGGACTGTTCAACCTCTACGGCCCGACCGAGGCGGCGGTGGACGTGACGCACTGGGACTGCTCGCCAGGGGCGGGGCGCACGACGGTGCCGATCGGCCTGCCAGTGGCCAACACGACGATCCATCTGGTGGGCCGGCATGGCGAGCCGGTGCCGGTGGGGGTGGCCGGGGAGCTTCTCATCGGCGGAGTGCAGGTGGCGCGGGGGTATCTGGGCCGTCCCAAGCTGACGGCGGAGCGCTTCGTGCCCGATCCGTTCGGCGGGTTTGGAGCGCGGGTGTACCGGACCGGGGACCTGGCGCGCCGGCGGCCGGATGGGGCGATCGAGTACCTGGGCAGGCTCGATCATCAGGTCAAGATCCGCGGCTTCCGCATTGAGCTGGGGGAGATCGAGGCGGCGCTCGCCTCCCATCCGGAGGTGCGCGAGGCGGTCGTGATGGCGCGGAGCGCTGCCGGCGACCAGCGGCTGGTGGCCTGGGTGGTGGGCCGGGAGAGTGCGCCCGACGGAGAGGGGCTGCGCCGCCACCTGGCCCGGGCGCTGCCCGAGTACATGGTGCCGTCGGCCTTCGTCGTCCTCGAGGCGATGCCGCTGTCGCCCAACGGCAAGGTGGATCGCAAGGCCCTGCCGGAGCCGGAGGGGCCGCAGGTGGAGCCGGGACGCGAGCGGGTGGCGCCGCGCACGGAGCTCGAGCGCCGCCTGGTCGAGCTCTGGCGGGAGGTCCTCCAGGTCGAGGAGGCCGGCGCGATCGGCATCCACGACAATTTCTTCGAGATCGGGGGCAACTCGCTCCGGGGCGCCAGCCTGATCAACCGGCTGCAGGAGCTTTTGGGAGAGATCGTGCACGTGGTGGCTCTCTTCGACGCGCCGACCGTGGCCCGGCTCTCCGCCCTGCTCGAGGAACAGTACCCGGCGGCGGTGGCCCGGCTGACCGGCACGGCTCCGGCGGTCCGGAAGGTGGTCGTCCCCACCTCCCGCGTGGACGCCCCCATGGTGGTGCGCCTGCGGGAGCTGCTGCGCGCCGACCGCGCCGCGCGCCTCGGATCCAGGAACCGGTCCGCGGTCTTCGTCCTTTCGCCGCCGCGCTCGGGCTCCACGCTGCTGCGCGTCATGCTCGGCGGCCACAGCCGGCTCTTTGCCCCGCCCGAGCTCGAGCTGCTCTCGTTCCACACTCTTGCCGAGCGCCAGGCGGCTCTCGCGGGCCGCGACAGCTTCCGGCTGGAGGGGTTGACCCGGGCGGTGATGGAAGTCCGGGCTCTCGATGCAGGGGAGGCGGCGCGGCTGATCGAACGGTACGCGCGCGAGGGGTGGACGACGCAACGGTTCTATGGCCAGCTTCAGGAGTGGCTGGGCGACCGGCTCCTGGTCGACAAGACCCCGTCCTACGCCTTGGACCTCGGCGTCCTCACCCGGGCCGAGGAGCAGTTCGAAGAGGCTCGTTATATCCATCTCGTCCGCCACCCCTGCGGCATGATTTGCTCCTTCGAGGAGTCTCGCCTCGATCAAGGCCTCTCCCGGGTCGAGTCCCCCTTCTCGCGCCGCCAGTTGGCGGAGCTCGTCTGGGTGGTGAGCCACGAGAACATCGACCGGTTCCTCGCGGGGGTCCCGGCCGAGCGGCAGCACCTGATCCGGTTCGAGAACCTGGTCAGCGACCCGGCCCGGGTTCTTGAAAGGCTTTGTGCGTTCCTCGGGGTCGAGCTCCAGCCGGACATGCTTGATCCTTACATCCGGCGCTCCGAGCGCATGACGGACGGCCTTCATCGCGAGTCGCGGATGCTGGGAGATGTGAAGTTCCACCAGTACGCCGGCATCGAGCCGGCGGCGGCGGAGCGCTGGCGGGAGCACCTGGCCGAGAGCTCCCTCGGGGAGATCACCCTCCGGCTCGCGGCGACCCTCGGCTATCGCCGCACCGGGCTGGCGGTCGAGCGCGCGGACCGGCCGTCGGGAGAGCCCCTGCCGCTCTCCTTTTCCCAGGAGCGGCTCTGGCTCCTGGACCGGATCCAGCCGGGGACCTCGACCTACAACATGCCCGCCGCGCTCCGCGTCCGGGGGAAGCTCGACGTGGCGGCCTTCCGGGCGGCTCTCACCGAGATCGTGCGGCGGCACGAGGCGCTGCGCACCACGTTCACCGAGCGCGCCGGGCGGCCGGTCCAGGTGGTCGCCGCAACACCGGACCCGCGGGCCTGCTCCCTGCCGATCATTGACCTGAGCGCTTTGCCGCGCGCGCAAGCGAGGGAGCCCGAGGCGCGGCGGCTGGCCGAGTCTGAGGCGCGGCAGCCGTTCGACCTCGCCGGCGGACCGTTGCTCCGGACAGCGCTGCTGCGGCTCGAGGTCGAGGCGGCAGCGCCGGAGCACGTGCTGCTCCTCACGTTGCACCATATCGTCTCCGACGGCTGGTCCATGGGGATCCTGCTGCGCGAGGTGACGGCGCTCTACAGCGCTTTCGCCCAGGGGCGGCCGTCGCCGCTGCCGGAGCTCCCCCTCCAGTATCCCGACTTCGCGCTCTGGCAGCACCGCTGGCTCGCGGGCGAGGTTCTGCGGGCGCAGCTCGATCACTGGCGCGAGAAGCTGGCCGGCGCCCCGCTGGTCCTCAAGTTGCCGACCGACGGTCCGCGTCCACCGGTCCAGGGGCACCGCGGCGGGCACATCGCAATCCGGTTCCCCGAAGAGCTGACCGCTGGGCTCGCCGCCCTGGCGCGTGAGGGAGAGGGGACGCTCTTCATGCTCATGCTGGCCGGGGTGAGCACGCTGCTCCACCGCTACAGCGGCCAGGAGGACCTGCTGATCGGATCTCCGATCGCCGGCCGGACGCGAGCCGAAACCGAAGGGTTGATCGGGTGCTTCGTCAACACGCTGGTCTTCCGCTCCGATGTCTCCGGAGACCCGAGCGTGCGTGAGCTGCTGGCACGGACCCGGGCGGTGGCCCTGGCCGCCTACGACCACCAGGACCTGCCGTTCGAGAAGCTGGTCGAGGCGCTGCAACCCGTGCGCGATCCCAGCCGCTCGCCGGTGGTCCAGGTCCTCCTGGCCCAGAGGAATCCGCCGGTGGCGCTGGAGCTGGCGGGAGGCCTCCGGTTCGACCTGCTGGAGATCGAGAGCGGCACGTCCAAGTTCGATCTCGCCTTCTCCTTCTTCGAGAGGGGAGGTGGTCTGGAGATCATTCTGGAGTACGACAGCGATCTCTGGGGGGCCGCAACCGCCCGGCGCATGCTGGGGCACCTCCAGACCCTTCTCGCCGCGGCCGTGGAGGATCCCAGGCAGCGGCTGTCGCGCCTCCCGCTCCTGACCGGCGTCGAACGCGCGCAGCTCCTCGAATGGCGCGAGGGACCCCGGGTGCCGTTCGCGGGCGATCGGCTCTTCCACCAGTTGGTCGCGGACCAGGCGGCGCGGGCTCCCCAGGCCACAGCGGTCGTCGCTGGCGAGCAGCGGCTCTCCTATGGTGAGCTCGACGCGCGGGCCAACCGGCTGGCAGGCCACCTGCGCGCGCTGGGCGTGGGACCGGACGTGCTGGTGGGCCTCGCCGTCGAGCGCTCGCCGGAGATGGTGGTGGCGGTCCTGGGCATCCTCAAGGCCGGCGGCGCGTATCTGCCGCTCGATCCGGGCTACCCGCGCGAGCGCCTGGAGCTGATGGTCGCGGACGCCGGCCCGCGCGTCCTCCTGACCCAGGAGCGATTCCTGCCGCTGCTGCCCGGAAATGCCGGGCAGGTGGTCTGCCTGGATCGCGGCTGGGAGGATCCGGCCTCGTGGGTGGAGGCGGCGGCGGGAGACGCCGGCCCGGACAACCTGGTCTACGTGATCTACACGTCGGGCTCCACGGGCAGGCCCAAGGGAGTGGCCATCACCCACCGCGGGCTCGTCCATCTGTGCCTCACCGAAGCTCAGGTCTTTGCGCCGGGTGAGGGAGACCGGGTGTTGCAGTTCGCCTCGCTCAATTTCGACGCTTCGGTCTTCGAGATGGCGGCGGCCCTGGCTTCCGGGGCGGAGCTGCACCTGGCGGAGCGCGACGCGCTGCTGCCCGGGCCGCCGCTGCTGGCCCTGCTGCGCGACCGGGCGATCACCAGTGCGCTTCTGCCGCCCACCGCGCTGGCGGCCCTGCCCGCCCCGGCAAGTGCCGATCTGCCGGCCCTACGCGCCCTGTTCGCGGGCGGCGAGGCCTGCCCCGAGGAGCTGGCGCGGAGCTGGGCCGGAGGCCGCGCCGGCCGCCGGTTCTTCAACGCCTACGGCCCGACCGAGGTCACGGTCTGGGCCACGGTCGAGCTCTTCGCGGAGGATGACCGGTTCAGCATCGGCCGGCCTGTGGCCAATGCGCGGGTGTGCCTGCTGGACCGCAATCTGGAGAGCGTGCCGGTGGGAGTGCCGGGGGAGGTCTTCGTGGGCGGTCCCGGGCTCGCCCGCGGCTACCTGGGGCGGCCGGCGCTGACCGCCGAGCGCTTCGTGCCGGACCCGTCGGACGAGGCCGGGGAGCGCCTGTACCGGACCGGCGACCTGGCTCGCTGGCTGCCGGACGGCCGGATCGACTTCCTCGGCCGCGCCGACCATCAGGTGAAGATCCGCGGCTTCCGGATCGAGTTGGAAGAGATCGAAGCGGCGCTCGCCACCCATCCCGGGGTGCGGGAGGTGGCCGTCATGGCGCGCGAGGGGGAACGCTCTGGCGACCGGCGGCTGGTGGCCTGGGTCGTGCCCCGGGAGGGCGTGCCCGCCCCTGAGATCCACGAGTTGCGCCGCCACCTGGCCAGGACTCTTCCCGAGTACATGGTGCCCGCCGCCTTCGTCTTCCTGCAGGCGATGCCGCTGACGCCCAGCGGCAAGGTGGACCGCAGGGCCTTGCCGGCACCGGAGGGGCGGCCGGAGCCCGGGAGGAGCCTGGTGGCTCCGCGCACGAACCTCGAACGCCTGCTGATCGACCTCTGGCGGCAGGTCCTCCCAACCAAGGCGATCGGCATCCACGACGGCTTCTTCGAGCTGGGTGGCCACTCGATGTTGGCCGCCCACCTCGTCTTCCGGCTCCAGGAGCATCTGGGTGAGAGCGTGCCTCTCGCGGCGATTTTCCAGGCTCCGACCGTGGCTGAGCTCGGCGCACTGCTGGAGGAGCGCTACCCGGCGGCGGTGGCACGGCTGGCCGGCGTAGCCCCGGCGCGCGACGACAGGGCGATCCGGCCCGCGGAGCGGCAGTCCGGGGTTCCCCTGCCGCTCTCGTTTGCCCAGGAACGGCTCTGGTTCCTGGAGCAGCTCCAACCCGGCACCGCAGCCTATAACGTCCCCGCCGCCGTGCGGCTCGAAGGCCATCTGGCCGTGCCGCTCCTCGCCGCCTGCCTGGACGAGATCGTGCGGCGGCACGAGGCACTGCGAACCACCTTCCGCAGGATCGACGGGCGGCCGGCGCAGGTGATCGTCCCGCCGGCAAAGCGGCTGCTTCCGATCGTGGACCTCGCAGCCCTCGATCCGGCCCGGCGCGAGGTGGAGACTTCCCGGCTGCTTGTCGAGGATGCCGAGAGGCCGTTCGATCTCGCGACGGGTCCACTGCTGCGCTCGATCGTGCTCCGGCTTGGCCCCGAGGAGCATCTGGGGCTCTTCTCCTTCCATCACATCGTCACCGATGGGTGGTCGACAGGAGTGCTGATGGGAGAGCTGGCGGCATTGTACCCGGCCGTGCGCGCCGGCCGCCCCTCTCCCTTGCCGGAGCTGCCGGTGCAGTACGCCGATTTCGCGCAGTGGCAGCGGAGCTCGTTGCAGGGCGAGATCCTGGCCGCGCAGCTCGACTTCTGGCGGGAGTACCTGGCGGGCGCACCCCTGGTCCTCGACTTGCCGACCGACCGGCCACGGCCGGCACGGCAGAGCTTCCGCGGGCGCGTCCGCGGGCTGGAGCTGCCGGCCGGGCTCTCCATCGAAGTCCGTGAGCTCGCCCGTCGCGAGAGGTGCACCCTGTTCATCGTGCTGCTGACCGCGTTCAGCACGATGCTCCATCGGATCTCCGGCCAGGACGATCTGGTGGTCGGGACACCGGTCGCCAACCGCACCCGGGCCGAGCTCGAGCGCCTCATCGGGTTCTTCGTCAACAGCCTGGCGCTGCGGGCCGACCTCTCCGGGAACCCGGGTTTCCGCCAGGCCTTGGAGCGGGTGCGGCAGGCAACGCTCGGGGCCTATACCCACCAGGACCTGCCCTTCGAGAAGCTGGTCGGCGAATTGCAGCCCGAGCGCGACCTCAGCCGTTCACCGATTTTTCAGGTCATGCTGGTCCAGAACGCTCCGCGCCCCATCCTGGAGCTGCCGGGCCTCACTCTGCGGCCCTTGGAGGCCCTTGGCCGGGCGACCAAGCTCGATCTGATGCTGGAGCTGGTGGACTCCGGCGAGACGCTGTCCGGGGGCTGGAACTACAGCCGCGACCTGTTCGATGCGACCACCGTCGACCGTCTGACCGGCCAGTTGCAGAGTCTCATCGCGGGCATCGTCGCCCATCCCGAGCTGCCGCTCTCCGAGCTGCCGCTGCTGACGAAGAGGGAGCAGGCGCAGCTTCTGGAGTGGAACGCCACGGCCACGGACTACCCGCTGGAGATCTGCCTGCACGAGTTGGTCGCAGGGCAGGTGGAGTGGACGCCGAACGCGGTGGCGGTCTCCTTTGAGAGCGCCGAGCTGACCTACGGCGAGCTCTGGGACCGGGCCGGGCGGCTGGCCCGGCGTCTGCGCGGCCTCGGCGTAGGGCCGGACGTCCGAGTGGGGATCTCCGCCGAGCGCTCGCTCGAGCTGGTCGTCGGATTACTGGCGATCCTTCGGGCCGGTGGCGCCTACGTGCCCATCGATCCGGGTTACCCACGAGAGCGCATCGATTATCTGCTGGAGGACTCCCGGGTGGCGGTGCTGCTCACCCGGGAGGATCTGCTGGACCGCGAGGAGGATGGGCAAGAGGAGGCGGTTCCGGTGATGGTGGACCCGGACAACCTCGCCTACGTCATCTACACCTCGGGCTCGACCGGCCGTCCGAAGGGGACGATGAATACCCACCGCGGCATTGTCAACCGGCTGCTGTGGATGCAGGAGCGCTACGGCCTCGACGCCACGGACCGGGTGCTCCAGAAGACGCCGTTCAGCTTTGACGTCTCGGTCTGGGAATTCTTCTGGCCGCTGATCACGGGAGCGCGGCTCGTGGTGGCGCGTCCCGGAGGGCACCAGGACCCGACGTACCTGGTCGAGACGATCGTGCGGGAGGGCATCACGACCCTCCACTTCGTCCCCTCCATGCTCCAGGTCTTCCTGGAGGCGCCCGGGGTGGAGAGGTGCCGTTCGCTCTCGCGGGTGGTCGCGAGCGGCGAGGCCTTGCCGCCGGAGCTGGAGCAGCGCTTCTTCGCGCGTCTGGGGACCACAGGTGCCGGACTGTTCAATCTCTACGGCCCGACCGAGGCGGCGGTGGACGTGACGCACTGGGACTGCTCCCCGGCGGAGGGCCGCCTGACGGTACCGATCGGCCGGCCGGTGGCCAACACGGCGATCCACCTGCTCGGCCGTCACTTCGAGCCGGTGCCGGTGGGGGTGCCCGGAGAGCTGTTCATCGGCGGCGTGCAGGTGGCGCGCGGCTATCTTGGGCGGCCGGAGCTGACGGCGGAGCGGTTCCTGCCCGACCCGTTCGGCGAGCCCGGAGCGCGGCTGTACCGGACCGGCGATCTCACGCGCCGGCGGCCGGACGGAGCCGTCGAGTACCTGGGGCGGCTCGACCACCAGGTGAAGATTCGCGGGTTCCGCATTGAGCTGGGGGAGATCGAGGCGGCCCTCGCGACGCACCCGGCCGTGCGGGAGGCCGTGGTGCTGGCGCGGGGGAGCGCCGCCGACCAGCGGCTGGTGGCCTGGGTGGTGGGCCGGGAGGGCGCGCCCGAGATCGCCGAGCTGCGCCGCTACGCGCGCAGGACCCTGCCCGAGTACATGGTCCCGTCGGCTTTCGTCGTCCTCGACGCGATGCCGCTGTCACCCAACGGCAAGGTGGACCGCAAGGCCCTGCCCGATCCGGAGAGCCGGCCCGATTCCGGAGTCGAGGCCGTGGCGCCGCGCACAGATCTCGAGCGCCTGCTTGCCCGGCTCTGGCGGGAGATCCTCCAGATCAACGCGGTCGGGGTCCACGACAACTTCTTCGAGCTCGGGGGTAACTCGCTCCTGGGCGCCACCCTGATTTACCGGCTGCAGGAGCACCTGGGGGAGAACTTGCACGTGGCGGCGATCTTCGAGGCGCCGACCGTGGCCCAGCTCGCTACCCTGTTGGAAAGCAGGTTTCCGGCGGTGGCAGGACGGTCGACCGCCGCTCTGCCCCCCGAGCCGCCGCGGAGGCGCGAGACGAAGCCCCCGCAACCCGCCAGGCAGCAGCCGCCCGGAACCGAGGTCGCAAGAGCCGTGAAAGAGGCCGTCCGGCCATCCGCGGCAGCCTTCGTCTCTCGCGGGGAAGAGGTGGCGATCCGGCGCGGCGAGCGGCAGCCCGGGACACCCATTCCCCTCTCCTTCTCCCAGGAGCGCCTCTGGTTCCTGGACAGGATGCATCCGGGGAGCTCGGCCTACAACATGCCCGGCGCAGTGCGCCTCCGGGGCACGCTCGATGTGGCGGCCTTGCGAGCGGCGGTGACCGAGATCGTGCGGCGGCACGAGGCGCTCCGCACCACCTTCGGGGAGCGCGACGGATCTCCGTATCAAGTGGTCGCCCCGGATCCGGCATGCTCTCTGCCGATCGTCGACCTCGGCGGTCTGCCGCCGGACGGCGAGGGCGAACGGGAAGCCGAGCTCCTGCGGCTCGCGGTTGCCGAGGCGAGGCGACCCTTCGATCTCGCCGCCGGGCCGCTGCTGCGCACCACTCTTCTGCGGCTGGACACGGGTGGGGAAGGGCCGGAGCACGTGCTCTTCCTCACCATGCATCACATCGTTTCGGACGGATGGTCCATGGGGATCTTCCTGCGCGAGCTGGCGGCGCTCTACGGGGCCTTCGCCCAGGGACAGCCGTCCCCGCTGCCGGAGCTCTCCCTCCAGTACCCCGACTTCGCGCTCTGGCAGCGCGGCTGGCTGGCCGGCGAGGTGCTGGAGGCCAAGCTCGCCTCCTGGCGCGAGAGGCTGGCCGGCGCCCCGGTGGTCCTCGAGCTGCCGACCGATCGTCCCCGCCCTCCGGTCCAGAAAAACCGCGGCGGACACTTGGAGGCCCGGTTTCCGCTGGAGCTCGCGGGAGCGCTGGCCACCCTGGCCCGCCAGGAGGGGGTGACGCTGTTCATGGCCCTGCTCGCCGGGGTCGACGCGCTCGCCTGCCGCTACAGCGGCCAGGACGACCTCCTGCTCGGGTCTCCCTTCGCAAACCGCTCGCGGTTCGAAACCGAGGAGCTGATCGGGTTCTTCGTCAACACGCTGGTGCTCCGCTCCGACCTGTCGGGCGACCCGAGCGTGCGCGAGCTGCTCGGCCGGGTGCGCGCGTCGGCTCTCGCCGCCTACGCCCACCAGGAGCTGCCGTTCGAGAAGCTGGTGGAGGTGCTGCAGCCGGTGCGCGACCCCAGCCGCTCGCCGCTGTTCCAGGTCATGCTGGTGCTGCAGAACGCGTCCGTCCCGCTCGAGCTCCCGGGCCTCCAGCTCGACGTCCTGGACATCGAGAGCGGTGCCTCCAAATTCGACCTGACGTTCTCGTTCTTCGAGAGCGGCGGCACTCTCCGACTCGTTCTGGAGTACGACCGCGATCTCTGGGACGCCGCCACGGCCCGGCGCATCATCGGGCACCTGGAGACCCTGCTCGCCGCCGCGGCGGCCGATCCCGGTTGCCGGCTGTCGCGCCTGCCCCTGCTGACCGGTGTCGAGCGCGCCCAGCTCCAGATGTGGAACCAGACCCGGACGCCGGTCGCGACCGGCCGCCTTTTCCACCAGCACGTCGCCGACCGGGCGGCGCGCACCCCGGAGGCGACGGCTCTGGTTTTCGGAGAGCAGAGAATCTCCTACGGCGAGCTGGACGCCCGGGCCGGCCGGCTGGCGCGCCACCTGCGCGCCCTGGGAGTGGGGCCGGACGTGCTCGTGGGCCTCGCCGTCGAGCGCTCGCCCGAGATGGTGGTGGGCGTCCTGGGCGTTCTCCAGGCCGGCGGCGCCTTCCTGCCGCTCGATCCGAGCTATCCGCGCGAGCGCCTGGAGCTGATGATCGCGGACGCCGGACCGCGCGTCCTGCTGACCCAGGAGCGGCTGCTGCCGGCGCTGCCCGACCTTGCCGCGCCGGTGGTCTGCCTGGACCGCGAGGAGGACCTGGCGCCCCTGGGGGCGAGCGGAGAGGGTGGCGCGACCCTCGACAACCTGGCCTACGTGATCTACACCTCGGGGTCCACGGGCAGGCCCAAGGGGGTGGGCGTCACCCACCGCGGCCTCCTCAACCTGTGCGCCGCCCAGATCCGGACGTATGCCACCGGACCGCAGGACCGGGTGCTGCAGTTCGCCTCGCCGAGCTTCGACGCCTCGGTCGCCGAGATCACGATTGCCCTGCGCGTGGGCGCGGAGCTGCACCTGGCCAGCCGCGAGGAGATGCTGCCCGGGCCCTCGCTCCTCGCCCTGCTCCGCGACCGGGGCATCACCAACGTCACCCTGCCGCCCCGCGCGCTGGCGGTCCTGCCGGCCCTGGGAGAGACCGATCTGCCGGAGCTGCGCACGCTGCTCGTGGCCGGGGAGGCGTGCCCGGTGGAGCTGGCCCGGAGCTGGTCGGGAGGAGCGGCCGACCGCCGGGTCTTCAACGCCTATGGTCCGACCGAGGCCACGGTCTGGGCCACGGTCGAGCTCTTCGAGGACGGCCGCCGGCTCACCATTGGCCGGCCGATCGCCAACACCCGCGTCCACCTGCTGGACCGCCACCTGGAAGAGGTTCCGGTCGGCGTGCCGGGGGAGGTCTTCCTGGCCGGCGACGGGCTCGCCCGCGGCTATCTCGGGCGGCCCGACCTGACCGCCGGGCGGTTCGTGCCCGATCCCTTCGGGGAGCCCGGGGCCCGCCTCTACCGGACCGGTGACCTCGCCCGCCATCTGCCGGACGGGCGGATCGACTACCTCGGCCGGGTCGACCATCAGGTCAAGATCCGTGGCTTCCGCATCGAGCTGGGGGAGATCGAGGCCCTGCTCGCCGGGTATCCGGCGGTCGCCGAAGCCGTGGTCGTGGCGCGCGAGGACGTGCCCGGCGACCGCCGCCTGGTGGCCTACGTGGTTCCGGCGGAGCGCGGCGCGGACCCGGCGGCCCTGACGGACGAGCTAGCCGCCTGGCTCGGCGGACGGCTGCCCGCCTATATGGTGCCCTCCGCCCTGGTGGTCCTCGAAGCCCTGCCGCTCTCGCCCAATGGCAAGGTGGACCGCCGCGGCCTGCCGGCGCCGCAGCGCGCCGTTGGCCGTCCCCTCCAGGTGGCGGCGCGCACCCCAGTCGAGGAGCTGCTGGCCGGGATCTGGTGCCAGCTCCTGGGCCTCGAGCGGGTCGGGGTGGAGGAGAGCTTCTTCGCCCTCGGCGGCCATTCCCTCCTCGCCACCCGGCTCGCCTCCCGCGTGCGGGAGACTTTCGGGGTCGAGCTGCCGGTACGCCGGCTCTTCGAAGCGCCCACGGTCGCCGCGCTGGCCCAGGAGATCGAGGCGGCACGGGCTGAGGGAGAACGCCCGGAGCTGCCGCCGGTCCGGCCGGTGCCGCACACGCCCGAAGCACCCCTCTCCTTCCCCCAGGAGCGCCTCTGGTTCCTGGAGCAGATGCAACCCGGGTCGGTCGCCTACAGCATCCCTGGCGCGGTGCGGCTCCTGGGGGATCTCGACGTCGCCGCCTTCCGCGCGGCCTTGACCAAAATCGCCCGGCGGCACGAGGCCCTGCGCACCACCTTCGCCCTGCGCGGCGGCGGACCGGTGCAGGTCATCTCGCCGCAGCCCGCGCTCGCCATCCCGCTGATCGATCTGGGGGGACTGCCCGGCAGCGAGGCCGAGGCCCTGCGGCTGGGAACGGCCGAGGCAGCGCGGCCGTTCGACCTGACCGCCGGCCCGCTGCTGCGCTGCGCGCTCCTCCGGCTGAGTGCGGGCGAGCACGTGGCGCTCCTCAACATGCACCACATCGTCTCGGACGGCTGGTCCATGGGCGTGCTGGTGGCCGAGTTGGGAGCGCTCTACGCGGCCTTCACCCAGGGGCGGCCCTCGCCTCTCCCAAACCTGCCGGTGCAGTACCCGGACTTCGCGATCTGGCAGCGCGGGTGGCTGGCGGGGGAGGCTCTGGAGGCGCAGCTCGCCTACTGGCGGGAGGCCCTCGCCGGAGCGCCCGGCGTCCTCGAGCTGCCGGCCGACCGGCCGCGGCCGGCGGCGCAGAGCTTCCGGGGCGGGAGCGCCGCGGTGGCGTTGGAGGCGGAGCTTTCGGACCGGCTCGTGGCCCTCGGCCGCGAGCGCGGGGTGACCCTGTTCATGACCCTCCTCGCGGGCTTCCAGGCCGTGCTCTCGTGGGAATCGGGGCAGCGCGACCTGGTGGTCGGGACGCCGGTCGCGAACCGCACCCGGTCAGAGATCGAAGGGCTCATCGGCTTCTTCGTCAACACGCTCGCGGTGCGCGGCGACCTCTCGGGGGACCCCCCGTTCCTGGAGCTGCTCGGCCGGGTGCGGGAGCGGGCCCTCTCCGCCTACGCCCACCAGGACCTGCCGTTCGAGAAGCTGGTCGAGGAGCTGCAGCCGGAGCGCAGCCTCGCGCACTCGCCCCTGTTCCAGGTCCTCTTCGTGCTGCAGAACGCGTCCGCCGGCCCGCTGGAGCTGCCCGGCCTCCGGCTCGCCCCGGTGGAGCTCGACAGCGGTGCGGCCAAGTTCGACCTGACGCTCTCCTTCACCGAAGAGCCCGGGGGCATTCAAGGCCTGCTCCAGTACAGCCGCGACCTGTTCGACGCCGCCACCGCCGAGCGCCTGCTGGGGCACCTGCGCACCCTGCTCGCCGCCGCCGCCGCCGACCCGGGGACGCCCGTGCCGGACCTGCCCCTGCTCACGCCGGCAGAGCAACAGCAGATCGCGGCGTGGAACCGGACGGACGTGGCCTACCCCGAGGGCTCGGCCCTGCTCCACGAGCTGATCGCGCGCCAGGTGGCGCAGACACCCCGCGCCGTCGCCGTTTCCTTCGAGGGCAGGACGCTGACCTTCCGCCAGTTGGATGAGCGGGCTGGCCGGCTGGCGCGGTGCCTGCGCCGCCTGGGCGTGGGACCGGAGGTGCGGGTGGGGATCTGTGCCGAGCGCTCACTGGAGCTGGTGATCGGTCTGCTGGGAATCCTCCAGGCCGGCGGCGCCTACGTGCCGATCGATCCGTCCTATCCGGTGGACCGGCTGGCCTACATGCTGGAAAGTGCGGAGGTGCCGGTGCTCCTCACCCAGCGCCGCTTCGTCGAATCCCTGCCGGAGCACGGTGCCCGGGTGGTCTGCCTGGACGAGCCGCTCCCCAGGACCGGCCGCGTGGCCGAAACGGACGCCGTGCGGCCCGGCAACCTCGCCTACGTCATCTACACCTCGGGCTCGACGGGCCGCCCCAAGGGGGCGATGAACTCTCACCGGGGCATCGTCAACCGCCTCCTCTGGATGCAGGAGGCCTACGGCCTCACCCCGGACGACCGGGTGCTCCAGAAGACGCCGTTCAGCTTCGACGTCTCGGTCTGGGAGTTCTTCTGGCCGCTCCTCGTGGGCGCCCGCCTCGTCGTCGCCCGTCCGGGAGGCCACCAGGACCCCGCCTACCTGGTCGACACGATCGTCCGGGAGGGAATCACCACGATGCACTTCGTCCCCTCGATGCTCCAGGCGTTCGTGGAGGAGCCCGGGGTCGAGCGCTGCACCAGCCTCAAGCGGGTGATTGTGAGCGGCGAGGCGCTGCCGTTCGACCTCCAGCAGCGGTTCTTCGCCCGGCTCGGGGCCGAGCTGCACAACCTCTATGGCCCCACAGAGGCGGCCGTGGATGTCACCTACTGGGTTTGCGAGCGCGACGGAGAGCGGCGCAGCGTGCCCATCGGCCGGCCGGTCGCCAACACCCGCATCCACCTGCTCGACTCCGGGCTCCGGCCGGTGCCGGTCAGAGTGGTGGGCGAGCTGTGGATCGGCGGTGTGCAGGTGGGGCGCGGCTACCTCGGCCGCCCCGAGCTGACCGCGGAGCGTTTCATCCCCGATCCGTTCTCCGCAGAGCCGGGCGCGCGCCTGTATCGCACAGGGGACCTCGCGCGCTACGGCGCCGACGGTGCGATCGAGTACAACGGGCGGATCGACCACCAGGTGAAGATCCGCGGCCTCCGCATCGAGCTGGGCGAGATCGAGGCGGCCCTGAACGAGCTTCCGGGGGTGCGCGAATCGGTGGTGATGGCCCTGGAGCGCGAGGGTGAGAAGCGCCTTGCCGCGTTCGTGGCCGGCGAGGTCATGGAAGTGGAGGAGCTGCGGCGCGCCCTGGGCGACCGGCTGCCCGAGTACATGGTGCCCACGGCCTTCGTAATCCTCGACGCCCTGCCGCTCAGCCCCAATGGCAAGGCGGACCGCAAGGCCCTGGCCGGGATGGCGGCGGATGTCTGGGCCGCCGGGCCGCGTGCAGCGTTCGTCCCGCCGCGCAACCCTATGGAGGAACTGGTGGCTGGCGTCTGGGCCGACCTGCTTGGGAGCGAGCGGATCGGCGCCTTCGACAACTTCTTCGAGCTGGGCGGCCACTCGCTGCTGGCGGCGCGGGTCATGGGGCGGCTGCGCGAGGCCTTGGGGGTCGACCTGCCGCTGCGCCGGCTGTTTGAGGCTCCCACCGTGGCGGCCCTGACGGCCGAGCTGGCCTCCCACCGCACCGGCTCCCCGGCCCCGCCAATTCCGTCCGTGCCGCGGAACGGAGACATGCCGCTCTCACCCGCCCAGGAGCGCCTCTGGTTCCTGGACCAGCTCGAGCCCGTCCGCCCCTGGTACAACCTCCCGTCCGCCGTGCGCCTGCGCGGCCGGCTCGACGTGGCGGCCCTGGCGCGCAGCATCGGAGAGATCGTCCGCCGCCACGAGGCGCTGCGGACGGTGTTCGCCACCGTGGACGACCGGCCGGTCCAGGTGGTCCGGCCGGCGGTGGACCCGGCGACGTGGGAGCTGCCGGTGATCGACCTCCGGGCCTCGGGCGACGAGCTCGTCGAGCCCCTGGCGGCGGGGGAGGCCTGGCGGCCGTTCGACCTCGCGGCCGGGCCGCTCCTGCGAGCGCTCCTCCTGCGGCTGGACGAGGAGGACCACGCTCTGCTCCTGACGATGCACCACATCGTTTCCGACGGCTGGTCCATGGGCGTCTTTCTGCGCGAGCTGGCGGCTCTCTACGGTGTTTTCCTCGACGGACGCCCGTCGCCTCTCTCCGAGCTTCCGGTGCAGTACGCCGACTTCGCCACCTGGCAGCGCCGGTGGCTCTCCGGCGAGATCCTGGACGGGCAGCTCGCCTGGTGGCGGGAGCGGCTGGCCGGCGCTCCCGAGGCCCTGGATCTCCCCACGGACCACCCCCGCCCGCCGGTGTGGACGGCGCGCGGCGGCAACGTCCCGCTGCGGCTCTCCGCAGAGCTCTCCGCTGCCGTGGCGGCCCTCGGCCGCCGCACCGGGACGACCCTGTTCATGACCCTGCTGGCGGCCTGGACGACGATCCTCTCCCGCTACGGCGCCGGCTCCGACGTGGTGGTGGGCTCGCCCGTGGCCGGCCGCGTCCGCCCGGAGGTCGAGGGGCTGATCGGCTTCTTCGTCAACACCCTCCCGCTGCGCACCGATCTTTCCGGTGATCCCAGCTTCCGCGAGCTCCTGGCTCGGGTGCGGGAGGGTGCGCTCGACGCCTGGGCCCACCAGGACGTCCCTTTCGAGCGGCTGGTCGAGGCCCTGCAGCCGGTGCGCGATCCGAGCCGCACGCCCCTGTTCCAGGTCATGCTGGCGCTTCAGAACGCTCCTGCCGTGGCCCTGGAGATGCCCGGGCTCGCTCTCGAGCCGCTGGAGATCGAGAGCCGCACGGCCAAGTTCGACCTGACGCTGTCGATCGTGGAGCAGGCGGGCGCGCTCACCGGAAGTCTGGAGATCAACCTCGACCTGTTCGACCCGGCCACGGCCGAGCGGATGGTGCGCCACCTCCGCAACCTGCTCCAGAACGCCGCCACAGACCCGGAGCAGCGCCTCGCCGCGCTCCCGCTGCTCGACCCGGAGGAGCTGGAGCAGGTCGTCTCGGTCTGGAACCAGACGGCGATCGATGTCCCATCGGATCGCTGCATCCACGAGATCGTGGAAGCGATCGCGCGGCGGCGTCCCGAGGCGGTGGCGCTTTCCTGGACCGGCGGCAGCCTCACCTACGGCGAGCTGGACGAGGCGGCCAACCGCCTGGCCCGCCACCTGGCCCGCCTGGGTGTGGGAATCGAGAGCCGGGTCGGCGTCTGCCTGGAGCGCTCCCCGAAGATGATCGTGGCCCTGCTCGCCATCCTGAAGACGGGCGGCGCCTACCTGCCGCTCGACCCGGGCCACCCGGCGGAGCGCCTCTCCTTCATCCGGGAGGATGCCGGCCTTACGGCCGTGCTCGCCTCCGAGCCGGAGGTGGACGCCGGGCTGGCGGGAGAGAGCGCCGCTCCGCTGGCGGTCCGGGTGGATCCCGACAATCTCGCCTATGCCATCTACACCTCCGGCTCGACCGGAACCCCCAAGGGGACCGAGCTGACCCACCGCGGCCTGCTGAACCTGGTCGCCTGGCATCTCGCGGCGTTCGACGTGGGCGAAGGGGACCGCTGCACGCAGGTGGCGAGCCCGGCCTTCGACGCCTCGGTCTGGGAGATCTGGACGGCCCTGGCCGCGGGCGCGACCCTGTGCCTGCCGCCCGAAGAGGTGCGCCTGGAGGCCCCGGCCCTGCTCGCCTGGCTGGCCGCCGAGCGGGTCACCGTCTCCTTCCTGCCCACGCCCCTCGCCGAGGCCTTCCTGGCGCACCTGGAGGAGGGGCCTGAGCCGGAGGGGCTCGCCTTGCGAGTGCTCCTCACCGGCGGTGACCGCCTGCGCCGGGCGCCGCGCGCCGGCCTGCCGTTCCGGCTGGTCAACAACTACGGTCCCACGGAGAGCACGGTGGTGGCCACCTCGGGGACCGTCGAGGGCGGCGAGGGGGTGCCCTCGATCGGCCGCCCCATCCACAACACCCGGGTCCTGGTGCTGGACCGCGACTTCGCGCCCGTGCCCGTGGGGGTGCCGGGAGAGCTTCTGGTGGGTGGCCTGGGGCTCGCCCGCGGCTACCTCGCCCGGCCGGCGCTCACCTCCGAACGGTTCGTGCCGGACCCGTTCTCGGGACCGGGCGCGCGCCTCTACCGCACCGGCGACCTCGTGCGCTGGAGCCCCTCCGGCACGATCGAGTTCCTGGGGAGGATCGACTTCCAGGTCAAGGTGCGGGGTCTCCGCATCGAGATGGGGGAGATCGAGGCGGTGCTTGCCGGGCAGCCCGGGGTGCGCGAGGCGGTGGTGATCGCGCGCGAGGACCGCCCCGGCCAGATCCGCCTCGTGGCCTTCGTGGTACCGCAGGATCTGGCGACGGCGACCACCCCCGTGGAGCTCGGCGGGGACCTTCGCCGCCGGCTGCCGGACTACATGATCCCCTCGGCGTTCGTGCTCCTCGAGGCCCTGCCGCTCTCGCCCAACGGCAAGGTGGACCGCCGCTCCCTCTCCGGCGTCGAGGTGATCCCGCAGGCTCCGGCGGGGGAGGAGCCCGCGGCTCCGCGCACTCCCACCGAGGAGCTGCTGGCCGGGCTCTGGGCGGAAGTCCTGGGGCTCGACCGCGTGGGCGTCCACGACGATTTTTTCGAGCTCGGCGGCCATTCGCTGCTCGCTACCCGCCTCGCGTCCCGGATCCGCTCGGCCCTGCGGGTGGAGATGCCGCTGGGGCTCCTCTTCGAGCGCCCCACCGTAGCCGGGCTGGCCGCGGCTCTGGAGTCGGCCCCCCTGGGCGAGGCGGCGCCGCCCATCCAGCCGGCGCCGCGAGGCCCCGAGGGGGACGAGCTCTCCTTTGCCCAGCAGCGCCTCTGGTTCCTGGACCGGCTGGAGCCCGGCAGCTCCATGTACAACATCCCGGTCGCCTTCCGCCTGCGCGGCAGGCTGGACGCCGCCGCCTGGACCGCCGCTCTGGGAGAGGTTGTCCGTCGCCACGAGGCGCTGCGCACCACCTTTGGTACGGTCGATGGTACGCCGGTGCAGCGGATCGCGCCGCCGCGCCCGTTCACCTTGCCGGTCGTCGACCTCCGGGCCCTGCCGGAGGCCCTGCGCGAGGAAGAGGCCGCACGGCTGGCGGAGGCGGAGGCCCGGCGGCCGTTCGATCTCGCCGCCGGACCGCTCGGCCGCTTCTCCCTGTTGAGACTGGAAGAGGACGATCATCTCGCCTTGCTGACCCAGCATCACATCGTCTCCGACGGCTGGTCGATGGGTGTGCTCCTCGGCGAGCTCGCGGCTCTCTACCGCGCCGCCGTGCAGGGCGAGCCCTCGCCCCTGCCCGAGCTGCCAGTTCAGTACGCCGACTTCGCCCGAGGGCAGCGGCAGTGGCTCCGGGGCGAGGCGCTGGAGAGGCGGCTCGTTTTCTGGCGCGAGCGGCTGGCGGGCGTCCCGGTCCTCGATCTCCCCACCGACCGGCCGCGTCCGCCGGTCCAGACCTTCCGAGGCGCAGCGCGGTCGCGGACCCTGCCTGCGCTCCTGGGGCGGGCCGTGGCCGCCCTCGGCCGGCGCGAGGGGACGACCCTGTTCATGACCCTCCTCGCCGCCTTCCAGGCAAGCCTCCAGCGCACCGCGGGGCAGGACGACTTCGCCGTGGGCTCGCCCATCGCCGGCCGCAACCGGCGCGAGATCGAGGGATTGATCGGCTTCTTCGTTAACACCCTGGTGCTGCGCGCCGGCCTCGGCGGCAACCCGAGCTTCCGCGAGCTGCTGACGCGGGTGCGCGAGATGTCCCTCGCGGCCTTCGCCCACCAGGATGTGCCCTTCGAGCGGCTGGTGGAGGAGCTGGCGCCGGAACGCGACCTGGGGCGTTCACCCCTGTTCCAGGTCTCCTTCGTGCTGCAGGAGGCGCCCAGGGTGCCGGAGCTCCCGGACCTGCTGCTGGAGCCGGTCGAGGCCGAGAAGCGGGACGCCAAGTTCGACCTCGGCATGGCGGCCGCGGACCGGAGGGACGGACTGGGCCTGGCGCTCGCCTTCAATACTGACCTGTTCGACGCGGTACGCATCGAGCGCATGCTGGGCCATTTCGAGACCCTGCTCGAAGCCGCCGTGGAGAGCCCGGAGAGGCAGCTTTCGGAGTTGCCGTTGCTCTCCCCGGCGGAACGGTACCAACTCCTCGTCGAGTGGAGCTCCGCTAGCCCGATCGCGCGGGAGGAAGACTCGCCGGTCGCGCTCTTCGAGACCTGGGCGGCGCGGACCCCGGAGGCGGTCGCGTTGACCTTCGAAGGCGAGCGGCTCACCTACGGCGAGCTCGACGCTCTGGCCGAGGACGTGGCGCGGCGGCTCCAGGCGCTCGGCGTGGGGCCGGAGGACCGCGTCGGCCTCTGCCTGGAGCGCTCGTTCCGCCTGATCGCCGCGCTCCTCGGCGTGCTCAAGGCCGGCGGTGCCTACGTGCCGCTCGATCCCTCCTACCCGAGGGAGCGGCTGGCATACATGCTGGAGGATTCCGGGATCGTAGCGCTGCTCACCGAGACCGGGACGCAGGACGCTCTGCCGCCGCATGACGTGCCTTGGGTTCTCCTGGACGGCGTGCAGGATCCGGAGGAGAAAGTCTTCGGTCCGCGTCCGGCGAGCGGCGCCCATCCCGACAACGCCGCCTACGTGATCTATACCTCGGGCTCGACCGGCACGCCCAAAGGCGTGGTGAACTCCCGGCGCGCTCTGTCAGCCCTGCTCACCGACCGGCTCGGCACCCTCGACGCGCGCGACCGCGTCCTGCACAAGTCGCCGATCAGCTTCGATGCCTCGATCGTCGAGACCTTCGCGCCGCTCGCGGCCGGCGCCCGCGTGGTGCTCGCCCGGCCCGGCGGCCAGCAGGATGCGGCCTATCTGGTGCGGCTGATCGAAAGGGAGGGGGTCACGGTGATCGGCGCGCCGCCGGCATTGCTGACGGCGCTCCTGGAGCAGAAGGGGCTGGAGCGCTGCCACACCCTGCGGCGCCTGGCGGCCGGCACCGAGGCGGTGCCCTACGACCTGGCGGATCGCTTCCGGAGCCTCGGCGTTTCCGACCTCTACAACGTCTACGGTCCGACCGAGACTACGGTCCTCGTGCTGGAGCACCGCTTCGGCGGCCCCGAGCCTACCCGTGTGCTGCCCATCGGCCGGCCGATCGCCGGCACCCGGGTCTACCTGCTGGACGCCGCGGGCAGCCCGGTCCCGACCGGTGTGCCCGGCGAGCTCCACCTCGGCGGCCCGCTCCTCGCCCGGGGCTACCTCAACCGCCCCGGCCTGACCGC
Source organism: Thermoanaerobaculia bacterium (assembly GCA_035633875.1). Lineage (GTDB taxonomy): Bacteria > Acidobacteriota > Thermoanaerobaculia > Multivoradales > UBA5704 > DATARR01. Next base: position 9,330 of record DASQEB010000602.1, on the reverse strand, counting down.
GGAACGCTACGTCCCCGATCCGTTCACCGGCGAGCCTGGAGCGCGCCTCTACCGTACCGGCGACCTGGTGCGCTACCGCGGCGACGGCGCAGTCGAGTTCGTGGGCCGCGTGGACCGCCAGGTCAAGGTGCGCGGCTTCCGCGTGGAGTTGGGGGAGATCGAGACGGCCCTGGCCGCCTTACCCGGCATGGCGGAGGTAGCGGTCGTGGACCAGCCGGACCGGGCGGCGGGCGGTACCGCGCGGCGGCTGGTCGCCTTCCTGGTGCTCGACGGCGCGGCGGCCTCTCCGCCGGTTCCCGCCGAGCTGCGCGCCTTCCTGGCCGACCGGCTCCCGGCCTTCATGGTGCCTTCGGCCTTCGTCGTCCTCGAAGCCCTGCCGCTGACACCGAACGGCAAGGTGGATCGCGCGGCGCTGTCGCACGTCGAGCCCGCAGCGGACCTCGCGGACGGCTACCTCGCGCCGCGCGACACCCTGGAGCTGCGCCTGGCGCGAATCTGGGAAGAGCTCCTCGGAGTCGAACGGGTTGGCGTCCGGGACAGCTTCTTCGAGCTCGGCGGGCACTCGCTGCTGGCCGTGCGGCTGATGGCGCGGATCGCCCGCCTCGCCGGCCGGGAGCTGCCGCTCTCGACGCTCTTCCAGGCCCCCACGGTCGAGCAGATGGCCCGCCTGCTACGCGCCGGCGAGCCCTCCACGCCCTGGACGCCGCTGGTGCCGCTCCGCGAAGCGGAGGCGGGCAGTCGGACCCCCTTCTTCTGCGTCCACCCGATCGGCGGCTCCGTCTTCTGCTATCGCGACCTCGCCGGCCGGCTCGGGGCCGATCAGCCGTTCTATGGCCTCCAGGCTCGGGGTTTGAGCAACGGCGACGCGCCGCACTGCGGTGTTTCCGAGATGGCGGCGGAGTATCTCGCCGCGATCCGCACGGTCCAGCCCCACGGCCCCTACCTGCTGGGCGGCTGGTCGTTCGGCGCGCTGGTGGCCCTGGAGATGGCACGGCAGCTCGAGGAGAAGGGGGAGCGCGTGGGTCTGCTGGCCCTGATCGATGCCGCTCCCGCCGAGCGCGACGCCGCGGAGCTGCCCGAGTTGGACGAGGTGGCGGCGCTCCAGCTCCTCGCAGGCGATCTGGCCGGGCTGGCCGGCCGTCCTTTGGAGATCGCCGAGACCGAGCTGGCGTCGCTCGCGCCCGAGGAGCGCCCCGGCCGCCTGCTGGAGCGGGCGACCGCCTTGGGGCTCCTGCCCCCCGACCTCTCGGTCGAGCAGGTCCGGCACCTGACCCGTCTCTACCAGGCGAACGCGCGGGCCATGGTGTCCTACGCGCTCCCGGCCTGCGACAGCCGGATCACCCTGCTGCTGGGAACCGAGAGCCCGTCGCGCGAGCGGGTCGGTGAATGGAGGAGGATCGCGGCCGGCGATCTCGAGGTTCTCGAGATTCCCGGCGACCATTACACCCTGCTCCGGGAGCCCCGGGTGGGCGACCTCGCCGCAGCGCTCCGCAGCCACATCGACCGGGCGCAGGAGCAAGGCGACCTGGAGGCGGTCTCGTAGGCTGGGCGGAGACGGCGCGCCGACAGGCAACGGCTCATCGCACGCGGCACGTTTCCGTCGTACGCCGCGCCGTCGCCTGTGGAGAACGATCCGTTGTCCGCGGGAGGCAAAAAAGTCGCGCCCACCCGCCCCGCTTTCGCGGAGAGGGGTGGGCGTCTGTTGGTCGCGGCCGCTCTCTCGGTGCTAGTTGGACTCGTTGTACGCCTTGATGGCGCTGGAGAGGAGACGGCCGTGGAGCGCCGTCGAGACGACGCCGGCGTTCCGCAGCCCGTCGAGGGCGGTCTTCACGCAGGAGTGATAGGCCTGGTAGCTGGCCCAGTCGGCGTCGAAGCTGCAGGGGATTTCCGGCAGGTTGAGCCGCTCGCCCCGGTGGACGTCATAGAGCCGGTTGCGCGTGCCGCCCGGCCAGAGGATATCGACCGTGCCCTTGTTGGCTTTGCCGAGGCCGAAGGTGATCGACTCGGTGTCCTGGGAGGCGTAGCTCGCGCCGCCGACCAGAGGACGGAGCGAGGTCTTGCCGTTCTTCGGGGTGAAGCTCAGCACGGCGCCGAAGGGGGTGCGCGGAGCCTCGCCGTTGGCGAGCACGCCCGAGGCGCCGGTCAGCGAAATCGCGACCGAGCCGTTGCCGTTGCCGCCGCTGTTGATCTCGACCGTCATGTCGCCGGGCAGACGGGTGAGGCCCTGGTAGAGCTGGCCGCCGGCCGGAACCGAGCCGATCCAGACGCCCTGGAACCTCATGAGGGGGTCGATCGCCGAGCCGCGCGGCGGGGCGAGGATGCCGATCCAGGGCAGGAAGTTCGCGTTGGCGACCCAGCGGCCGCCGGAAACGGTGACGAGGTCGTCGAAGCCATCGTTGTTCAGGTCGCCCACGGCCACGCCCTCGACCGTGTGGTGGCGATGCTCGCGCGTCCGGACCCCAACGTCGTACTTGAACTGAGCGGTGCAGCCCTGGTTCTGAAGGACGTTGCCCGGGTTGTCGACAGCGATGACCGTCATGATGTCCATGCCGCCGTTATAGGCGATATCGGTGTCGCCGTCGTTGTCGTAGTCGGTCGTGACGGTGCCCCAGCCGAAGGAACTCGCGACCAGCCCGCCGATGCCCGGGTCGGAGAACACGCCGCTGGCGCTGCCCAGGAAGTGGCGGGTCACGGCGAGCCCCAGGCCGCCCATCTGGTCGCCCAGGTTGGTGCTGTGGAAGTCGATGTGGCCGTCGCAGTTGAAGTCGCCGAACGAGAGGCCCATCCACGAGCCGTGCTTGTCAAGCTGCTTGTCGAAGGTCACGTCGGTGAAGACGCCGTTTCCGTCGTTCTCGTAGAGCCGGTTGTAGCCGCGCTCGTCCGCCTTCAGCGTGGGCGGGGGGCCCTGGCTGTCGGCGAAGAAGATGTCCACGTCGCCGTCCCGGTCGTAGTCGACCATGGCGATGGCCCAGGTCAGGGTGGCGGCGGGCAGGCCGATGATGGTCTCGAGGCCGCGCGCCGCGGTCTCGTCGGTGAAGCTGCCGCCCTGGTTGACCAGCAGCGTGTTGTGCTCGAAGCCCACGTAAGTCTCATTGAGGAACGTAGGACGCTGGTGGAGCCAGTCGTCGTAGGAGTTGGCGATCACGATGTCGAGCAGGCCGTCGCCGTTGATGTCGCCCATCGAGCAGGCCACGCCGTGCCGGCCCGCGCCCCCGGCATTGGCCGCCGCCGTGACGTCGGTGAAGACCGCCGAGCCGGCGTCGGAGAGTTGGTTTTCGAACAGGCGGTTCGGCTCGCCCGAGCCCAGCACGTAGAGGTCCCGGTCGCCGTCGTTGTCGATGTCGCCGTAGCAAACGCCCTGGCTGTCCTGGCTCGTGGCGGTCACACCCGCGGCGGCGGCCACGTCGACGAAGCTCAGGGAGCCGGTCTCCTTGAGCTGGTTGGAGTACAGGCTGTTGGCGGCACCCGGGCCGTTGGTCACATAGATGTCGTTGTCCCCGTCGTTGTCGAAGTCGATCAGCGCGATTCCCGGCGCGCCGCCGGCCTTCATCGGGAACTGGAAGGCGCGGGTGTCGCGCCAGGTGGCGAACGGGAGCACGCCCATCGCCTCGATCGCGCTGCGCGCCGCGAGGCGCGAGGGAGACGGGGCGCGCAGATAGCCGATGCCGGCGCCGCCGTTCTCGGCGATGTCGTTGAACGTCACACCGCCGTCCGCGAAGACGGGGGAGCCCAACGCCAGCAGAAGCGCCAAGACTCCGAGCAGTCGCCGGGTACGGGTCCGCGCCTTGGACGCGCGACCTCTCACGTCTCGAACCATGTCATTCTCCTTTCATAGAAACATTGGGCAGGGTGCCCTGGGGGAACCTGCGGCTTCCGCATCAGTAGTGGCGCAAGCAGGTTGGAACGGGACAATCAGGAGGAAACGGGAGGACAGGAGGAAACCGGAGGAAAAATGGAGAGACGCGACAAGTGTCGCATCTCAGGCGGGGAACGGGCCAGGAATGGGGGTTCGGGCGAGGTCAGGGCTTGCGGGTGTAGTGGATTTTCCAGGTCGGCGTCCAGGTCTTGCCGCCATCCGTGGACTGCTCGTAAACCCAATCCATGCTGGCGCGCTGGATGTTGTGAAACACCTGCCGCCGGAGGACAGTCTTGCCCTCGATCACCACCTCGCGCGTGAGCACCATCCGGCCGTCTTCCATCTTCCCCCTGAACACGAGGAGGTTCGGTCCCGAGTCGTCGCTCCAGGCCTGCTGCCACTCGCCCGATCGCGGCAGCCACGAGGTGAGGCTCATCCCGCGAAGGGGCTGCCCTCCCACCGTGCCGTTCCACTCCTGCAGCAGCGCGCAGCCATTCAGGACAGTCCGGACGCTGTCGGTCCCCTTCTCCTCCGTCCAGACGTCCTTGTCGGGCGCACGGACCCGGCTGACCAGGTTCCATTCCCCGATCCAGAAGTCGAACTGGCGCATCTCGGGGCTCGCGCAGGGCCTGGCCTCGCCCGCGGACGGCGCGGGCTGGGCGGGTTTCTGCGCGGGGGCGGCACCGTCCTGCGCGAATGCGGGCAGGGTGGTGAGCAGCATTGAGAGAAGGGCGGCGGACGCAGGTCTCACGATTTCGAGTCTCATCGCATCGGTCTCCTTCCGCCTAGGATAGCTCAGAGCTCAACCCGGGCTCTCGAGGTAGCGTTCCACCTCGTGCGCGATCACCTCGTTGCCCGCCGGCGTGAAGTGCCCGTCCTTGCGGTAGAACAGGAGTTCCCCCGGCTCCCTCTCCGCCTGGGCAGCCAGCACAGGGGTGAGGTCCAGGTGCTCGATGCGGTTCTCCCGCAGGATCTCCGCGATGCAGCCGATGGTGTGAGCCTGGGACAGCCGTTCGAGCCGGCTCCCGTAGACCGCGTATTGCGGGGGGAGAAGGAGGACCACGAGCCGCGCGCCGGCACTTTCGGAGACCGCCGCCATCCGCCGCAGGATGCCTTCGGTCACGTCCCAGACCCCGCCGAAGCCGTGCCGCTCCAGCCGCACCCAGACGAGATGGAAGAGCCGCGACCGGTCGAGAGGGCCGGTCCGCCGTGGGGGACGGGGTGTTCCCGGCGCGGGCACAGGGACGTTCGTGAGGACGAGCCGGCCTTCCGGGTCGATCCGGAAGAGGGGCTTGCCATACTGGCCGTGAAAGGCGTTGGTGTTGCGGAAGATGTCCGGCGTATGGAGGCCGAGGAGGACCACGGCCGGTTGAAAGCCGAGACCGCGGCTCTCCAGCATCAGGAGTTGCTGGTCGACCCCGTACCCCGGCACGCCCAGGTTGATCATCTCCGCGGCAAGCCGGCGCTCGAGGAGGGACGGGAAGGCCTGGTGCACTTCGACGCCGTTGCCGAAGGTAAAGGAGTCGCCCACGGCCACGATCCGTAGGCCCCCCGGGGGAGGCAGGGGAGAGTATTCCCGGTCTGCCCGGAAACCCTGGGCGTTGATCCGCACGGCCACGTCGAACTCCCCGGGGCTCCGCATCCGGGTGCGGGCGCCGGGGATGAGGCTCCAGCCCAGGAAGCGATCGTAACGGGAGAGGTCCGGGGACTCCACCCTCCGGGGGCCTCCGGCGGAGGAGGGGCGCAGGGCGATCTCGGCCGCGAGCACGCCGAGGGAGAGAGAGATGAGCAGGAGGAGCAGGCGCAGGGCCCACGTCCGTGCCCGCGCCGCGCGCGCCGGAAGTGTGATCGTGGTTCGCCCTTCCATGCTCCCCGTCTCCTGCAACCCACGCGCCCGTGCCGCTCGGAGGGCAAAGGTTTATCTTTATTTTTTAAAAAACATGTTGGCTTTGCCGAAACACCGTTGTCTTGTACTCTCCCCTGGAGTACACCTTCCAGAGGGGTACGGTGTGAGAATCCTGGTCGTTGAGGATGAAGAAGTGCTGGGACAAGCGCTGGTCGAGGCGCTGGAAGGGGAGTACTATGCGGTGGACTGGGCCTGCGACGGCGAGACCGCCTCGGAGCTGGCGGACATCAACGAGTACGACCTGATCGTCCTCGACTGGACGATTCCCCCTCCCACCGGCATCGAGCTCCTGCGGGCATGGCGCAGGCAAGGCAAGGAGATGCCGGTCCTCATGCTCACCGCCCGGAGCGCCGTCGGCGACAAGGTCGATGGCCTCGATACCGGGGCCGACGACTTCCTGACCAAGCCCTTCGCCCTGCGAGAGGTCCTGGCGCGGGTTCGGAGCCTCCTGCGACGGCGCGGCAAGAACCTCCAGGCGAGCCTGCAGGCCGGCGACGTGACGATGGACCGCGCTGCGCGGACCGTCACCGTGACCGGCAAGCCGCTCGACCTCTCCCCCAAGGAGTTCGCGTTGTTGGAATACTTCCTGAATCGCAAGGACGAAGTGGTCACCCGCTCCGAACTCGCAGAGCACGTCTGGGACGATTCGTTCGATTCCCTCGGAAACGTCATCGACGTCACCGTCCACCGCCTGCGCAAGAAGATCGACGGGGACAGGGAGGACAAGCTCCTCCACACCCTCAAAGGAGTCGGATACGTTCTCAGGAACCAGAGAAGCCGCGTTTGATCTGCGAGGCGCCAAGTCGCCCCCCCTGTACCGTATGCCGGTGGCTATCCTCGCCTTGGGGGTCGTCTCGGTCGTCCTCTGGTTCAGCACCGACATCCTGCGTAAGCGGCTGGCGGAACAGGAGGTGGCGCTCATCCGTGCCGCCAGCGAGATCCGGGTCGACGTGGCGGTCTCCCATCTCTGGCTGGAGGAGTACGTCACCGGGGACCCCGGAGTCGACCTGCAGGCGGTGTGGGACAGCCTCGACAAGGCCCAGGCCCTGACGCGGGCGATGCTGGAAGGGGGAAACGTGGGGGAGCGGGGAATTCTCCTCTCACCGCTCGGAGATCCCGCACTTCGCGCCCAGGCCGAGAGGCTCCGGACGCAGATCGCCCAGCTCAGGGAGACGGCCCGGCGGCGGCTGGAGGGACACCGGCGCGGGGAGGAGACCGGCATCGGGTCCCCCTTCGACGCCCACTTTGACCGGATCTTCGACACCCTGTCCGATGAGGCGAAGGCGCTAGAGCGGGCCGTCGAGACGCAGATGGTGCAGGACGAGCGACGGGCCCGGCTTCTCCTCAGCACCCTGATGGTCGGGTGGATCGCCCTCGTCTCCGCCGCGGCGGGCGGGCTCTGGACCCGCGAGAAGCACCGCCGAGCGGCCGAGGCCGCCCTGCGCCGCAGCGAGGCCCAGCTCCTCCAGGCCCAGAAGATGGATGCCGTGGGAAGGCTCGCCGGCGGCCTCGCCCACGACATCAACAACTACATCAACGCCATCACCAGCCAGTGCGAGCTCGTGCAGATGAAGTCCCAACCCGGCGACCGGGTCTACGAGAAGATGGAGATGGTCATCGCCACGGCCGGCAAAATCACCGCCCTCATCCGCCGCCTCCTCGCCTTCAGCAAGCAGAAGCCGACGCATGTGCGGGTGATCGACCTCAACGAGGTGGTCGACGGCCTGCGGGGAATGATGAAGCGGCTGCTCCGGGAGGACATCCAACTCGAGACCTTCCTGCCCGTGAGCCTCTGGAGCGTGTGCGTGGACCCCAGCCAGGTCGAGCAGATCGTCGTCAACCTCCTGGTCAACGCCCGCGAGGCGAGCCCCCGGGGCGGCAAGGTCACGATCGAGACGGCCAACGTCTTCCTCGACCGCGACTATCTCAAGGGCAATCCCAATGCTATCGAGGGGAACTACGTCCTGCTGGCTGTCTCCGACAGCGGCACCGGCATCCCTCCCGAGATCCGGGATCGCATCTTCGAGCCCTTCTTCACCACCAAGGAGGCCGGTTCCGAGGCCCGCGGGCTCGGGCTCGCCACCGTCTACGGTATCGTCAAGCAGTACGGCGGCCACCTCGCGGTCTACAGCGAGGTCGGCCGGGGAACGACCTTCAAGATTTACTTCCCGCGCGCGACCGACACGGCGGAGCGGGCCGCCGCGAGGGCGGTGGAGGTGGCCGCCGGCGGCGGCACCGAGACCATCCTCCTCATTGAGGACAACGACGAGCTTCGGGGCTCCACCCACGGCGTCCTCGAAGCCCTGGGCTATCGAGTCGTGGTGGCGGCGAGCGGAGAGGAGGCCCTCGTCGCCCTCGACGAGGAGGACGGAGAGGTGGACTTGGTGATCAGCGACGTCGTGATGCCGGGGATGAGCGGCCCGGAGGTCGTCCACCGCCTGCGCCAGCGGGACCCGGCGATCCGGGCCATCTTCATCTCCGGCTACACCGATAACGTCGTCCTCCGGCACGGCATCCTGGAAGGGGAGTTCGAGTTCCTGGAGAAGCCCTACTCGGTCAACCGCCTCGCCGCCAAGATCCGCGAGGTTCTGAGCAAGCCTGCGCAGCCCTCAACCCTGCTACAATCCCATCCATAGCCGAGCGGCTAAATACAGAGCACCGGCGGCGCGGCGACGGCCCGTTCCGGCTGGCCGTTCCCGCTCGGCATGGAGCGATCACATGAACGTGACGAGCCTCAACACCCACCGGTCCCTGGACAAGCTGCTGGAGATTGGAAGGTCCTACGATGCCGCCGGAGACCGCGAGGGGGCCTTCGCCCTGCTCACCGAGGCGGTGGAGAAGATGAACGCCGAGGCCCATCTCTGCTCGCCGGCGGACGGCGCCGCCCTGTTCCTCAACCTCGCCCTGGTTGCCGGCCGCATGGGCCGGCCGGAGCTGGGGATGAAGCTGCTGGAGAAGTCCCGGGAGCTTTTCGCCCGGATGCTCGGCCCGGAGCGGATCGTCGGGCCGGCCTGAGTCTCCTCTCTCGAAGGAAAGCTTCCTCGCTCGACAGGGCGGAGACGGCATAGCTTGCCGGACAGGATACGTCCGAGCTTTGCGCCCATCCGTATCTCACTCGGAAGCGTCACGGTTTCGAACGGGGGCGACACCAATTAGCTGGAGGTCGCCGGGAGCAGCTTTTTCCCCTTGCTAACACAAGACATACCGACGTCCTGACGGGCGCCCTCGAGCGGGGTACATGAATGAGCCTTTGGCTTGGTGAAGCGGAGCGAACCCCTTTCAACTGGATTCAACTTCTCCGGCAGCGAGCCCAGCAAGATCCCAACAAATGCGCGTATACCTTCCTCACGGATGGAGAGGAGGAGGGTGCGAGCCTCACCTATGCCGAGCTCGACCTCCGGGCGCGGGCGCTGGGGGCGTGGCTTCAGCGGATGGACGCGGCGGGGGAGCGGGCGCTCCTGCTGTACAACCCCGGCCTCGAGTTCATCGCGGCCTTCCTGGGTTGCCTCTATGCCGGCACGGCCGCGGTGCCGGCGTATCCGCCGCGGTCGGCCCGCATGCTGCCCCG
>DASQEB010000601.1:0-7230 GCA_035633875.1 Thermoanaerobaculia bacterium | reverse complement strand
GTCGCCCGCCGCGGCGACATGGAGCGCGTGGCGCGGCTGGCCGCCGACCGCTTCGGCGGTGTCCATGGCATCGTCCACTCCGCGGGGGTCGCGGGGGGCGGCGTCATCCAGTTGAAGACCTACGCTCGCGCCTCCCAGGTGCTGGCGCCGAAGGTGGCCGGCACCCTGGTGCTGGACGAGGTCTTCGCGGGCACGGAGCTGGACTTCTTCCTCCTCTGCTCGTCGCTCGCCTCCGTGCTGGGAGGCCCCGGGCAGGTGGACTACTGCGCGGCCAATGCCTTCCTCGACGCCTTCGCCGCCCGCGAGAGGGCGCGGGGAGGACGGCTCACCGTGGCGGTGGGCTGGGATACCTGGGCCGAGGTGGGCATGGCGGTCAACACCGCGGTCCCCTCCGAGTACGAGAGCCTGCGCCAGGAGAGCCTGCGCCAGGGCATCACGCCAGCCGAGGGGGCCGATGCCTTCGAGAGGATCCTCGCCAGCGGGCTCAGCCAGGTCGCGGTGTCGACCACCGATCTAACGGCGCGCATCCGCCAATGGACGCGCCAGGACGAGGCCGTGGCGGCTCCGGCGTCGGCCGGCCCTCCGGCCCGTCATCGCCGGCCCGAGCTGTCGACCGTCTATCGGGCGCCCGGCAATGAGACCGAAAGGATCATTGCGGAGATCTGGCAGGAGCTGCTGGGCGTCGAGCCGGTGGGCGCCGACGATCGTTTCCTCGATCTCGGCGGTCATTCCCTGCTGGCCGGGCAGGTGGTCTCGCGCCTGCGCCTAGCCCTGCACGTAGACCTGCCGATGCGCACGGTGTTCGAGGCCTCGACGCTGGCCGAGCTGGCCCAGCTCGTCGACCTTGAGATACAAGGCGAAGGAAGCCCGGCGGCGGGGTTCGAGCCGCTGTCCTCGCCGTTCGGCTTCGCGCAGCTCGCCAACCCGGAGACGGCGGAGAGCGCGTGAGCAAGAGGCGGACCTCAGCGGGCCGGCAGAGGCGCGGTCAGGGCCGCCGCCATCAGACTCTGGCTGAGCAGCACCAGCGTCCCGGGATCGGGATCTCCCTGGTTCACACGGGCCCAGATGTCGTGCAGGATGCGCGAGTAGGCCAGGTGCTGATCCCGGAGCTGTCCCTGGGCCTCGTCCCAGGCCTGCTGCAGCGCCTCCGCGTACTGGCGGCCGGCGCTCTCCTGAGAGCGCTGGACGTGCCCCTGCGCCTCCTGGATCGCGCTCAGGAGATCCCGGCCCGCCGTCTCAGCGGCCGATCTCTGGTCGCCCTCCGCCTCCCGCAGCGCTTGCTGGTAGCGCTGGTAGGCGTCGGCGAGGCTCACCCCCTGGAGCTCCGAGCGAAGCTGCTCGCAAGAACGGGCCAGCGCCTCGCTCTGCCGCTTCTGCAGGCTCGCGCTCAGGTTCTGCAGCGTATGAAGGTGGTCCAGATAGGCTTGCTGGAGCCGGACCTGGATCGACTCCTGCTTGGTCTCACTTGCTTGCTCTGGTTCCGCAGCCATGAGTTCCCTCCCGGACTAATCATCAGATTTCCAGTATATACCAGGAAACAGTCCCCTTACGCACAACAGGAGGGACAACGAGATGTCGAGTTCGACCATCCGCAAGCCCCTGCTCGGCAGTGAGCCGGTCACGCAGGGATCCGTGCTCATCGGTCTGCCTCACCCTCAGGAACGCATCGCGGTGGGTGTGCTGCTGCGCCGCCGGCCGGACAGCCCCGGTCTGCCCTCGCTGGAGGAGCTCTGCGCCGAGCCGTTCCGCGCTCCGCTGAGCCACGAGGAGCTCACCCGTCGGCACGGCGCCGATCCTGCCGACGTGAAGGCCGTCGAAGCCTTTGCCGAGGCTCATGGCCTGGATGTCGTGGGCCACGACCTAGCCCATCGCCTGGTGCATCTGGCGGGGCCCGGCGCGCTCGTCGCCAATGCCTTCGGCGTGCAACTTATCCATGTGGCGCATCCGCGCGGCCTCCACCGTACGCACCTGGGGCGCATCCACCTGCCGGAGAACCTCCTACCTATCATCAAGGGTGTCCTCGGCCTCGACACCCGGCCGGCGGCCCGGCCCCACGTCCAGGTCGGCGGGCAGCCGAGCACGCCGCGTCTGTTCACGCCGCCCGAGGTCGCGGAGCTCTACGAGTTCCCGGATGTCACGGGCGAGGGCCAGTCGATCGCGGTCATCGAGCTCGGCGGCGGCTACTGGAGGCAGGACCTCGCCGACTACGTCCAGCGGCTGGGGGTGCCGATGCCGCGCATCACCAATGTCTCGGTGGCGGGCGCCGGCAACCAGCCCGTCTATCCGCCTGGCGATGCCGAGGCCGAGGTGGCGCTCGACCTTGAGGTTGTCGGCTCGGTCGCTCCGGGCGCCGACATCACCGTCTACTTCGCGGCCAACACCAACTATGCCTTTCTTCTGGCGCTCGCCCAGGCGGTCCACGACAGCCGTCGCAGGCACTCGGTGATCTCCATCAGCTGGGCCGAGGCGGAGGCGTACTGGCAGCCGATGGTGGTCGAGGCCATGAACGAGATCCTGTGGGAGGCGGCCGTCCTCGGCATCACCATCTGCGTCGCGAGCGGCGATCAAGGGTCGAGCGGCGAGAACCCGCCGAGCGACGGCTGGGCGCACGTGAAGTTTCCGCCCTCGAGCCCCTTCGCTCTCGCCTGCGGCGGCACCCTGCTGCGGGCGGACGGCCGATCCATCGCGGCCGAGGTGGTGTGGCACGAAGGGGCGTGGTCGAGCGGCGGCGGCGCCAGCGACGTCTTCCCGGTGCCCCCCTACCAACAGCAGACGGGTATCGAAATCCCTTCGATCAATCCGGGCTCCAAATCCGGCCGCGGCGTCCCCGACCTCGCGGGCAACGCGGCCTTCGAGAGCCCCTATGTGATCGAGCTCGGCGGTCAGCTGACGGCGACCGGCGGCACCAGCGCGGTGGCGCCGCTCATGGCGGCGCTGGTCGCGCGCCTCAACCAGAAGCTGGGCCGGCGCCTCGGCTTTCTCCATCCTGCGCTCTACCAGATCGGTCGCACGGCCGCCGCATTCCGCGACATCGTCCAAGGCAACAACGCCACCGCCCCCTGGGTCGGCGGCTACGTAGCGAGACCGGGTTGGGACGCCTGCACGGGCTGGGGAAGCCCGAACGGACGCCAGCTGCTGGCGGCCCTTGAAACTCTCGCGGAGCCACCGAAGTCAGAGGGGAAAAAGCGTCGGCCGACGTAAGCACCCAGGTCGGCGATTTGCCGGTCGCGCTGCACGGTGTGCTCGCGCTGGGGCGAGGCTCACGGCGGGCACACGCAGGATCCGGCCGCGCAAGCTGCATGCAGGTCGGCGCGCATACATACAGAACAACAGGTGGGCGGCGCGATTACCCCTTCGCCCACCTTGTAAGGTCAGACCTCCGCAGGGCCGGCCACCTTTCCCCTGTCCACCGCTTCCAGGTCTCGCCGCCGTCGGGTGACGTACATACTGGACGCAATCGCTCCTCTCTCAAGCTCCGTGGAGACGGCAACCCTCCCGCCCACCCACGCAAGCTCGACCCCTTCTGCAGGACGGCGAAACCTCCCCCCAATTTGCTGACGCAAACGCCCCCCTCTCCTGTGAGCCCCTGTGCCAGCGCCGGAAGAGCTCACCCGATCCCCCGGTCCACCCCGAGCTCCTCCGTCGCCTCAGCCACCTGGGGACGGCAACGTCCCCCTGCAGACCGGCTCCGCAAGCTCCGCCGAACTGCTCCACTCTCGCTTCGCTCAGCCTTGGCGGCCAACGGCAACCTCCTATCCACAAGGCCAGGTGGGACGCGCGCCCATCCCATCTCCCGCGCCGCCCGCCCTCTTTCCCTTTCCCCCTGTGGCCGCTCACCACAATCCGTAGAAATCTGAACCTCTAGGTCGGTGAGCAGCATCATCCCGCGCGCAGCGCGGCGGGAGGGGGTGCGGGGGAGCGTCGGCCGCGGTAGAGTGGACCGTCATGGCGAGCACGCAAAGGCGCGTTATGGCTGGCGACACTCAGAGGCTCTTCGTCTGCGACCGCTGCTCCGCGCAGGTCGTCATCTGCGGGCGTTGCGACCGCGGCCAGAGGTACTGTGGTGCGGTCTGTGCCAGAGAGGCTCGTAGAGAGAGCCAGAGAGCCTCCAACAGGCGCTATCAGGCTACCCCACGTGGCAGGCGGCTCCATGCGGAGCGCCAAGCCAGGTACCGGCGCAGGACCGCCGGCGAACAAGTGGTGACGGAGCAGGGTAGACAAACCGCCACTGCTGGTGTATGCCAGCGCCCGACGACCGGCCAGGCTTGCCCCGCCTGCGGTGCACCTCGAACTCCCTTCCTCCGCCTCGATCGGATCCAGCGCCGCTATAAGTCCCCTTGTCGACGAGAAGGTCAAAATTCCTACGGTTTTGGGTGACCGGTAACACCCCCTCCCCTCTCCTGTGAGCTCTGGTGGTTGCGCCGGAGCAGCTCTCGCGCCCTCCGCACTCTCCCCGAGCTCCTCCGCCGTCGGAGTGCCGTCCTCCGTTTCTTCCTCGCGCCCACCCATCTCCCGCGCCCCCGCCCTCTTGGGCGCCTTGGAAGCAGTGCTCGAGCTCTCAGGCGCCAAGCACGTCGTCGAGGCCTGCAATCGTCTGAGCTCAATCCTCGATTCCCTAACCGCAGCACCGCCGCAGGACATCCCCGAGGGCGCTCGACCTGACATCCACCGTCTGATGGCGGTGCTCACCTTCCAGACATGGGAAGAAGTCATTCGGTGGGCCAGCGTTCCGGGGGTGGCTGGGCGGCGGCCCTGAGCTTTCCACACCGCGGCAGCTTCCATAGCCGTGGAGGGAAGAATCTCAGATAGGGGAGACTCGAGGCTCTGCGGCGCGTCGTGACCACGGAGGCCATCGCCAACGTCCAAACGGGGCACACCTCCTGGCCGGCAGAAGAGGCGCATCGGGCGGCCAGGGGAGTTCGTCGAGAGGTGGCTTGGGTCGCCGATCCAGTGACCACATCAGTGACCACGCGGCGGGACTCAGGCTGACTACCGATGACCACGGTTGAACACGGTAAGTAACTAGTTTTATTAAACTTAAGGTGTTTTTTAGGATACGGCTTAGACCGCCTGATTACGCCTGAAACCGGCCTTCAGCTGATTCGTAATCAGCAGGTCATCGGTTCAAATCCGATCGTCGGCTCCAGCGCCCCTCCCGATCCTGCCCCCCATTCAACCGAAGTCTCCGGTTTTCGCCCGGGCGATGATGTGATCGGCGGTCCGGAAGCTGTTGGCCAGGATCGTCAGAGTCGGCGGCGCCCCTCCCGAGGTCGGCATGAAGCTGCCGTCCACGACGAACAGGTTGGCCACCTGATGGGCTTGGCAATATCCGTCGACGACGGAGGTCTCGGGGTCCCGCCCGGCGCGGCAGGTGCCGTGCACGAGATAGGGCGCCGTTTCGCCGATCGTCGAGGGCTCCACGGCATCGGCGCCCATCTCGGTGAACACGTCGAGGCCTCTCTCCACCAGCCAGCGCCCCGCCTTGCGATGGTGCTCGAGCTCGTGGAGGTGGATCCGCGCCACCGGCAGCCCCCATTTGTCCCGGACCTCGGGGTCTAGGGAGACGAAGGTCCCCTCGTTGGGGATGAAGTCGTGATGGACCTCGAAGCTCAGGGAGCGGCCGCGGTCCTCGCTGTTTTCGCGAAGGCGTCGCTTCAACTCGTCCCCCCAGACCGTCCTTGGGCCCTGCTGGGCGACGATCTTCGCTGCGCGGATCGGGCTCCCACCCTTGTACTGGAAGACCAACAGCCCTCCCTTGGGCAGGTCCGAGACCCCGTCCGGCAGGAAGTAGTGGTCCATCAACGAGCGGCCCAGGAAGGGGTTGGCATGGTCGAAGGGCATGCCGTCGTGACGGAAGACCCCGTCTCCGAACGAAGTGCCATGGAACTGCAGGTTCCGGCCGACGAGCCCGTTGTCGTTGCAGAGGCCGAGTGGAAAGCGCGGGGATTTCGAAAGCAGGAGCAGACGCGCCGACTCCACGGCGGAGCAGCAGATGCAGACCACGCGGGCGCGGACCTCGTGCTCCTTCCCTTCGGCGTCGAGGAACACGCAACCGTTCGCGCGTCCCAGGCTGTCCAAAGTGACCTCCCGGACCATGACCGGTTGGAGGAGTTCGCAACGGCCCGTGGCCACGGCACGCGAGAGCAGGGCCTCCGGCACGCTGCCACGCGCTCCGCTCCGGCAGCCATAGCTGGCGCACGCGCTGCAGTACGAGCAGGCCGGCCGCCCCTGGTACGGCCGCGAGTTGATGCCCCGTGGCGTGGGATAGGGATGAAGGCCAAGCCTGCGGCAGGCATTTTCGAGGTGCGACGCCAGGGGATTGGCGTCGAGCGGCGGCATCGGGTAGCCCCGTGAGCGCTTCCCTTCATGCGGGTTGCTCTCGGAAGCTCCCGAGACCCCGACCTCCCATTCGGCACGGGTGTAGTACGGCTCGAGATCCTCATAGGTATAGGGCCAGTCGGCGATGGACTCGTAGTCGCCGAAGCGGCTCTTCATGCGGAAATCGTCGGGGTGGAAGCGGCTGAGGAACGCTCCCATATGGACCGTCCCTCCGCCCACACAACTGGCGATCCAGCCCAGGGTGCTCGGCCTTGGCGCGGCGAGCCCCTCGTGGACCAGGATGTGCGGCTCTTCATCGATCGGTGGGACGAACATCCCCCTCCAGAGGGTCTCGACCTCGTCGGTGGTGAAATCCTCACGCCCGTAGAAGGGCCCCTTCTCCAGGACCAGAACGTCGGCGCCCGCCGCGGAGAGGGAGAGTGCGAGCGGTCCTCCCCCCGCTCCACTCCCGATGATGATCACGTCCCTCGTTTTCATACCTGAAAACCTTTCTGCACAACTCGGAGGAGCGGTCCCGGGATGCGGGAGAGCCCGCCCCTCCGAGCACGGTTCGTTTCAAGCGTCCGGCGCCGTGGAACAAGTCTCTGACGCCAGGGATTCGAACCTGAAGTACTTCCAGCCGAACTCCCCCCGATTCCCGCCGTGCGAGGGGTCGCAGAGAAAACCCTCGAGCGCGAGATGGACCAGCGACTCGAAAAACCGGCGTGCGTCGTTGTTGGGAAACTCCTGGGCAACGCGCAGGACCTCGTCTTGCTCGTCCGCCGTACAAGAGACGAAATCCTTCCCCTTCATGTTCGACGCGAGCACCTCGAAGAAGTCCAACCCCCTTGCGAAGAGCGGCCGGAAGTGGCGGTGCCAGGGATCGGTCATCGCCCTTTCGATATAATCGGC
>DASQEB010000600.1:0-7275 GCA_035633875.1 Thermoanaerobaculia bacterium | reverse complement strand
CGCAACGAGTGCACCCTCTTCACCCCGAAGACCACCCAGGAGTTCGCCAAGGACTCCGACAAGCCCTCCCCCGGAGACGCCCGCTCGGCCTTCGACGCGCTGTTCAAGTTCTGACTGGGAGCGCCGGCGTCCCGCCGGCCTGCTTACTTTATTGAGTCGGGCGGGTCGGCAAGGACGCGGGAAGCCCCGAGGCAGGCTGGTACCCGAATCCGAAGAGATGCTATACTCGCTTCGGGGTAGAAAGGACCAGCGAACGGCGATGAAACAGCAGCGAATCAGGCTGGAGGCCCTGGCAGGCAACCCGGAGCCGTACAGCGGCGTGAAAGACTCTCCCCGTCTGCCGTCCGGTGGAGAAGAGCCGAGCCTCATGTCGAAGCTGAAGAGCATCAAGATCGAAGGCCCCGAGGATTTCGCCGCCAACCACGACCAGTACGTCACCGGAGAGAGGCGTGCCAAGCCGGATCTTCCTTGACAGTGCCTTCCTCATCGCTCTCATCAACCATCGAGACCGTTTTCACGGCCAGGCACGGGTCCTCGGTGACGCCTACGACAGGGTCCCTGTGCTGACCACCGATGCGGTGTTGCTGGAGGTCGGCAATGCCCTCTCGCGTGGGTTCAAACACGAGGCCGCTCGGGTCATTCAGTATCTTCTGGGCTCGCAGGAAGCGGAGATCGTCCGTCTCGATCCCGAACTGTTCGATCGCGCCTTTGTTCTTTACCGGAGTTATCGGGACAAGGAGTGGAGCCTGGTCGATTGCATCTCGTTCATCGTCATGCGGGATGCAGGGATAACCTCGGTCCTGACCTCTGACGACCACTTCTCTCAGGCCGGTTTCCAGATTCTTATGCAAGAGGAGTAGCGCCCTCGCAGGCCGATTCACCAAAGAAGCACCAATGGGGCATGCCGCGCTCCCAAGGGGAGAGGCTTCAGAGGTAAGATCTTACCGATCTCTCTAAAGAGGAGCCCTTGCCCGTCCCGCAACGCATCGTTCGCACGGTCTTCCTCAGCTCCACCGCCCGCGACCTCGGCCCGCACCGGGAAGCCGTGGCGCAGGCGATCGCGAGACTGGACGGCTTCCAGTGCGTCCGTATGGAGGACTTCGGCGCCCGTAATTGGGAAGCCGACGCCTTCTGCCGCGCCAAGGTCGCCGAGTGCGATGTCTTCCTGGGGCTCGTGGGGCACCTCTACGGCAGCTCACCGGAAGGCCAGGAGGTCTCCTTCACTGAACGCGAATACGACGCCGCGGTGGAAGCCGGCATCCCCCGCCTCCTCTTCCTGGCCTCGGACGACTTCCCGATGCCTCCCGCCCTGCGCGAGCCGGACAAGAAATGGCGACGGCAACAGCGCTTCCGGGAAAGAATCCGCAAGGAGCGGATCGTCGCGCCCTTTGACCTCCCGGATCGTCTCGCAACCCAGGTCGTCGCAGCGCTCCGGAATCTGGAACGGGAGACCCCGCCGGCTTCTGGAGGCGCCGTCTCCACGGGAATGGCCGTCGCCCCCTCCGCCCTCCGCACGAACTACCTGAGCCGCCTCTATCATGAGGCCGCCGCCCTCTCACTCCTCGGGATCGATCCCGCCGCCGCGGGCGACGCCGACTCCGGCCTGAGCCTCGACGCCGTCTATACCGCTCTCCTCACCACGACGCCCCGGGAGGACCGCCTCCAGCCCGGAGCCTCCGAGGAACGGGAACGTCCACTCTCCGCCCTGGAGCACCTCAACCGCCACCGCCACCTGGTGCTCCTGGGCGATCCCGGCAGCGGCAAGAGCACCTTCGTCAACTTCGTGGCGCTCTGCCTGGCCGGCGAGATCCTTGGGCCGCCCGCGGCCGGCCTCGACCTTCTCCGCTCTCCGCTGCCGGATGACGACGGCGACGACGAGGAAGAGCCGCAGCCCTGGGATCACGGCGCTCTCCTGCCCGTCCGAGTGGTGCTGCGGGACTTCGCGGCCCAGGGGCTGCCCGCCGTGAAGAAGCGGGCCACGGCCAGCCACCTTTGGGAGTTCATCGCCGGGACTCTCAAGGAAGCCAGCCTCTCTGGCTGCGCCGAGTACCTCTACAAGCACCTTCAGGAGACGGGCGGATTGATCCTCCTCGACGGCCTCGACGAGGTGCCCGAGGCCGAGGACCGGCGGGAGCAGATCCGCGACGCGGTGACGGACTTCGTGAAGAGCTTCGGAAAGTGCCGGGTGCTCCTCACCAGCCGCACCTACGCCTACCAGAACCAGGGCTGGAAGCTGGACAGGTTCGCCGAGGCCGTGCTCGCCCCGTTCAGCGACGGGCAGATTCGGCGCTTCGTCTCCCGCTGGTATGCCCACTCCGCCGACCAGGGAAGGCACTCGGCGGCGGACGCCGAGGGCAAAGCGGTCCATCTCCAGGAGGCGATCTTCGGCCGCGAGCACCTGCGCGATCTTGCCGGGAGGCCGCTCCTCTTGACGCTCATGGCGTGCCTTCACGCCTGGCGGGGTGCGAGCCTGCCGGAGAAACGCGAAGAGCTCTACGCGGCCGCCGTGGAGCTGCTCCTCGACCGCTGGGAGAGCCACCGGGTGATCCGCGACCGTGAAGGCAACCGGGTGATCCTCCAGCCGAGCCTCGGGCAGTATCTGGACGCGGGCAAGGACAAAGTGCGGCAGGCGCTGGAGGAGCTGGCCTTTGATGTCCACGCCACCCAGGGGGACCGCCCTGGAACAGCCGACGTGGCCGAGGGCGATCTCGTGACGCGCCTCATGCGCCTGCGGCGCACCCCAGACGCCAACCCCGCGGTGCTCGTCGACTACCTGAGCCAGCGCGCCGGATTGCTCGTGCCCCGAGGCGTCGGGGTCTACACCTTCCCCCACCGCACGTTCCAGGAGTATCTCGCCGCCTGCCACCTCTCCGTGGAGGATTTCCCCACCACGCTGGCCGAGTTCGGGCGGACCGACCCGGACCGCTGGCGCGAGGTCGTGCTCCTCGCCGGCGCCAAGGCGGCTCGCGGCACGCCTTCCGCCGTCTGGCAACTCGCTCGGGAGCTCTGCTTCCGGGAGCCGGACGATCCGGACCGCGTCCTGGCCGACGCCTGGGGAGCGCACCTTGCCGGGCAGGCGGTGGTGGAGACGGTGGACCTCTCCCGCAGGATCAGCGAGGCCAACCGCCGCCAGCTCGAGCTGCTGCGCCGTTGGCACGTCCACCTCCTGCGCACCGGCGACCTGCCGGCCCGGGAGCGGGCCCTGGCGGGCAAGACCCTGGCCGCAATTGGAGATCCTCGGTTCGACCCGGACCGGTGGTTCCTGCCCCGGGAGCCGCTCCTCGGCTTCGTTGAGGTTCCGGCGGGGCCGTTCCTGATGGGGCAGGGGAAAGAACGGCATGAGGTGACGCTCCCGACCTTCTTCATCAGCCGGTATCCGGTGACGGTGGCGCAGTTCCGCGTCTTCGTGGAAGAAAGCGGGTACGAGGCGCACCCCCAGGCTCTGGAGGGGGTGGCGAACCATCCGGCCGTGGCCGTTTCCTGGCATGACTGCATTGCCTACTGCGAATGGCTGACGGAGAGGTTTCGGGAGCTCTCCCTCGACTTCAGCGGAGGCGACCTCCAAGTGAGATTACCCTCGGAGGCGGAGTGAGGCGGCGAGGCGGTCCGCTGGGAGGGTTCAGAGACCAGAGGAGAATGGGAGCAGCACGACTCGAAAGCCAAAGGTCCAGTTACGGTACGCTGGATCGAGCCTATAGCGGACGGCACAGCGCACGCGCGCCGCCTCATCGAAGAAGGTGCCGCCCCGCAACACGCGGGGGCCGGAGGCCGACAGGTTTTCGCGGCCGTCCTTGGAATTGTAGGGATACCGGATGGGTCTGTCCCAATCCTGCCCCCATAGGGTCCGCGTCCACTCCCAGACGTTGCCGCTCATCTCCTCGCAGCCGAAGGGGCTGGCACCACCCGGGAAACACCCGACCGCGCTCGGTTCGCCGATACCGGTCTTGCTGTAATTCGCCTTTTCCGGGTTTGCCTCCTTTCCCCAAGGATAGCGTCTGCCGTCCGTTCCGCGAGCGGCCTTCTCCCATTCCGCCTCTGAGGGCAACGCAACACACCAGCCGGGCTCGATCCGGCCCATGGCTCGCCACCGCTCCGTGAGCCAAACACAGAACGCCTGCGCTTCGTGCCACCGGACCCAGTTGACCGGTGCATTGGCGTCGCCCAGCAGGCTGTCGGGTTCTTCAGGCGAGGTTTGGCTCGCTTCGACGTATTCACGGAACTGGCTGACGGTCACGGGATACCTGGCCATGAAGTAGTCGTAGGGTATCTTGACCTCATGGCTGGGAGTCTCCTTGCCGATGAATTCCTCCGCGTCCGTCTCGCTTCCCATCCGAAACTTTCCCTTCGGTACCCGACAGATCTCCATTCCGTCCACCGACATCACCTCAGGCCGGGGGTCCCCGAGCTCGGCCAGCACTCGTCCTGCTGCCGCTCGATGGAGTGCCTGGACGGTTTCGTCGCGGAGCATGGCAAGGAGCGCCGTCACCACGGCTTGGCGGCAGGCCGGTGTCACACCGGATGCTCCGGCGTCGGCTACTGCCCAGCCGGCCAGCACGACGGCCTCTCCGGGCGGACCAGGCGCTCGGGTCAACAACTCGCTCAGGACCGCGCTGGCCGCCTCGTCTCGCTTCTGCACGATCCCCAGGTAGCCGATCGTCAGGAGGGAGACCTCAATCCACGCAGGATCGCCCACGTGAGAGGCCAGGGCCTCCACGACCGGCGCGATCTCCTGCTGGCCCTTCTGCGCCACCGCGACGGCAGCTAGATATTCCTGGAAAGTGAGATGGATGAAACCGAACTGCCGGCCGCCGCGGTCGAGGAGAAGGGCCGCGTGCTCCCGCACGTCCTCCAGGAACCTGCGGGTCTCCCTCTCGGGATCGGCGCTCTTCCGGTCCCGGTAGATCCGCTGCAGCTCCTGGTGAAGGGCCCACTCCTTGACCAGCCCAACCCCGGGTGACGTCTCGTGCATCCACAGGGCCAGAGGTGCCAGGACCTTCAGGGTCTCCGCCAGATCCACGTCGCGGGACGACCGGCCGGCCAGACTGCGCACCAGGTTCCAGCCGCGCAGCAGGGTGTCCACGTAGGTCTGGTAGAGCTCTGCCCGCCGCTCGGGCAGCGCCACCCCCTGGCGTTTCATCACGGCCAGGATGGTGAGCAGCAGCGGGTTGGCCGCGAGCGACCGGACGCCCGGATTGCGGCGGACGGCCTCCAGGAGCTCCTCCCGTTCCCGCTCGGCCTCCTGGGCGGCGAGCGCCACATCGCCGGTGGCCGCGCGCTCGATCGCCGCCGTCCACCGGTCGACGAAGGCTTCGATCTCCTCGTCCTCGAAGTCCACCAGGGTGCACTCGGCGAGCCCTTCTGCCTGGGGCCTCACGTCGCGGTAGCCCACGATGCGGCTGGTGAGCACGAGCTTGTTGCCGGCGGTGTGGCGGTCGCTGTAGCAGTCGCGGAAGACGCGCTCGATCACGGTATTGCGCAGCCCGGGGTCCCGCACTTCGTCCAGCCCGTCCAGGAGGAGGAGGACGCCGCCCTGCTGGAAACCCTGCTCCAGCATCTCGCCCAAGGGTAAGTCCACGCCCCGCTCGGCGTGGTAGCGGGCGATGAAGCGGTCGAGGCGCACGTCCTCTTCCGCCAGGGCGTTGGCGTAGGCCGAGAGCGGCACGAG
This sequence comes from Thermoanaerobaculia bacterium, assembly GCA_035633875.1. GTDB lineage: Bacteria > Acidobacteriota > Thermoanaerobaculia > Multivoradales > UBA5704 > DATARR01. The sequence goes on along the minus strand of DASQEB010000600.1, from coordinate 1,610 downwards.
GACAGGCAGCCGCGCCGTGAGGCCCAGCGCCTCCCCCTGCCCGGTGGCCAGGGCCAGCGCCAGGAACTTGAGGAACGTGGTCTTGCCCGCTCCCGGGTCGCCGAGGACGACGAGTCCGTGGTTCCTGGTGAGGAGGTCAAGGATCGCCTGCGGCGTGCTGCCCCGGCGGCCGATGGCCTCGGCCTCGGCTTCCGTCGGCGTCCGGCCGGCGAGGCGCAGACGCTCCCAGGTCTCCCCCTCCGGTGTCTCGATCCGCGCCTTCAAAGGGACATACATTTCGAGGAGCGGCAGCCGCAGAGGCACCCGGTCGGAGACTCCCATCCCCTTGAAGTCGAGGTACTGATAGCGCTGGACGAGGCTCTTCAAATAGAGCGCGGTCGCCTGGGTGAGGCTTGCCGGGGGCCGGAGCTTGCCCAGGTGCCGCCAGAGATCGCCGGGGTCCGCCGTTGGGGCCGTGGTGTTGATGACGATGTTCCCCACCTGGGCTCCCGCTCCCAGGGCCACAAAATGCGCGGCGGTCCCTCCTTCGCTGGCCCCGACCCCCTGGTCTTGTACCTCCATGCGGCGGACGGAGATCATGGGCTGTGCGGCCTCCACGATGCGGGCGATCTCGGCGGCCAGACTCTCATCCGCGGCGAGGATCTTCGAGAGCTGGAGCCGCAGGGCCCCATGGGCGTCGGAGTTGTCGGGCATGCGGGCGACATCCTCCGCGGCCTCGGCGGCGGCCGGCTTGGCCTCCACCTTGCCGCGCAGCAGCGCCCAGGCCTCCTTCGCCTTGGAGATCGCGCCGGCCCCGGCCTGCTTGCCGACCTCCTCGACGGCCTTTCCGGCGGCCTTTTCCCCTGCGGCGAGAAGATGGGGAAGCGCCTGGGCGAGCATCGTCGTGAGGGCGTCGAGCACAACAGAATCCATAGGGATGTCTCCTCGGTTGAAGAGCGGTGTGCCGGATCTCACTGTGAGCTTAGCAAGACGGCGACGCAAACCGCTCTTCCCTTCACGATGATGGAGCCCGGACAAGACCTGAGGCAACCAGGATGGAGACGCGAACCCGGTGGGTTCGAGACCCGGGAGAGGGAGAATGAGACACGAACCCGCCGCGTTGAGACACGAAACCAGGTGTGTTGAGACACGAACCAACCGGGTTGAGACGCCAGGATCCGGGGTTTGAGACATAAGGAGAGCAGGATGAGACGCTAGAGCTCTGCGATGAGACGTCAGGGAAGGAGGTTGAGACGCTGGAGTGTCGGAATGAGGAGATCGGATCGGCAGCTCAGCATCCCAACCAGCCTCCGCAGCGTCTCACGGTTTCTGGGTTTGTGTCTCATCGAGGCTCTCTCGCGTCTCAACACACCTCTCTCGTGTCTCATCCTGGGCGCCTCGCGTCTCATTGAGGGCCCTGTCGCGTCTCATCCTGGGATTTTCGTTTCTGTTTGGCCGATGCGGTGGGCGCGGTCCACCGCATCGGCTTCGACGGCGGGGAGTTACGGCACGTCCTCGACCCAGAGCAAGTGGCGTGCGAGGGGGGTGGCCTGGATGGCGTCATCGCACCGGCGATCCGCGGTGATGAGGGGCAGACCGGTTCGAATCGCCAGTGCGAGATAGGAGCAGTC
>DASQEB010000599.1:0-13685 GCA_035633875.1 Thermoanaerobaculia bacterium | reverse complement strand
GCACCTCGATCGTCGGAGGCGTCACCTTCAAAGCCTCCACCGCGAGCGCCGGACCGGCGAGGGCGAGCAGCGCCGCGCCGGCCAGACTGGCGATTTTTTTATACCGCATCCCGATCTCCTTTCGCATCGCTGGGGTGATGCGCAGACTACCTTGACTTGACGAGGTACGCTCCTGGGATTGTCGAGGTTGCTCCCGGGCGAGCCGGCGGGGTAGCTTACCGCGCATGAGACCGAAACACCTTGCTTCCGTCGTTGCTTCCCTGCTCGCTCTCGCTCCGCTCGCCTCCCGCGCCCAGGAGGCGATCCCCGCGCCTCCCGACGTGGCCGCGCCGCCCGCGGACGCCCAGACCACGACGTCCGGCCTGGCCTCCAAGGTCCTGCAGCCGGGCACTGGCACCGAGCGCCCGGCCGCCACCGACCAGGTGAAGGTTCATTACACCGGCTGGACCACGGACGGCAAGATGTTCGACTCCTCGGTCGCCCGCAACAAGCCGGCCGTCTTCCCCCTCGACAAGGTCATTGCCGGCTGGACCGAGGGTCTCCAGCTCATGGTGGAAGGGGAGAAGAGGAGGCTCTGGATCCCCGCGAAGCTCGCCTACGAGGGCCGCTCCGACCGGCCCCAGGGCATGCTCGTCTTCGACGTCGAGCTCCTGGACATCCTCCGGGTTCCCCCGGTTCCGACCGACGTGGCCGAGCCCCCCGCCGAGGCCGAGCGCTCCAAGTCCGGCCTCGCCTGGAAAGTCCTGAAGCCCGGCACCGGCGCCCGCCGCCCCGGCCCTGACGGCAACGTCCGGGTCCACTACACCGGCTGGACCACGGACGGCAAGATGTTCGACACCTCCATCACCAAGGGCGCTCCGGCCTTCTTCGAGCTCGACAAGGTCATCCCCGGCTGGACCGAGGGGATGCAGCTCATGACCGAGGGGGAGGTCCGCCGGTTCTGGATCCCCAAGAAGCTCGCCTACCGCGGAGCGCCCGGCAAACCCGAGGGGATGCTGGTGTTCGACGTGGAGCTGGTGGAGGTGGTGAAGGAGTAGGTTTTTTCCGTTCAGAGCATCCGGCGCAGCCAGCGCGCCTTGCCCATCCGCCTCTGGATGGAGCGGACTTTCCTCTGATAGGCCCGGCTCTTGCTCCCGGGGTGCCAAGTCTTGGGGCGGGGGAGGGAGGCGGCCAGCTCGGCGGCCTGCCGCTCGGTCAGGCTCCGGGTCGACTTGCCGTAGAAGTGGCGCGTCGCGGCCTCGGCGCCGTAGATCCCCGGGCCGAATTCCACCACGTTCAGGTAGATCTCCAGGATCCTCCGCTTGGACAGCTCCCTCTCGAGTTGCTTGGTCAGGATCGCCTCTTTCACCTTGCGCAGCGGGTTGTAGGACGGCGAGAGCCACAGATTCTTGGCGAGCTGCTGCGTGATGGTGGAGGCGCCGCGGGGCAGCTCCTTGTCTTCCCAGGCATTCTCCAGGGCGGCCTTGATCTCCGACTCGTCGAACCCCTCGTGGGAGAAGAAGCGGATGTCCTCGCTGACGAGGATTGCCCGCTTCAGGTTCGTGGAGATCCGGGAGTAGGAGACCCACTTCCACTCGACCTCGCGATCCGGCCCGAGGCCGAGGAAGCCGCCCCGCCGGTAGCGCTCGATGAAGGCCGTCGTCTCCGGCCGCTCGTCGGCCAGGGCCGCCACGTCCGGCCAGGTGACCGCCTCCCAGGCGAGGTAGAAGGCAAACAGGCCCAGAAGGACGAGGAGGATGCGCCGCAGCCGGCTCCGGCGGGGGGCGTCGTAGGGTGGAGCGATCATGGGAACGACTCCATCCTACAGCGGGCCGCGGCGGCGAGGGAAGCGGTCCGCCTCCCGAGGCGCAGCGCGGAGCTCCTCTGGAAGGAGTACAATGGGACGAAATTCGGAAACGGAGGAGATCCCATGGCAACGACCTCGATTCGGCGGCTGGGAGTCTTTTCGGTAGGCAAGGTGATGGGGCTGACCTACACCCTGCTCGGGCTGATCATCGGCGCGATCTTCGCCCTGATCTCGGTCCTCGGCGGCGCCTTCGGCGCGGCGATGGGAGAGGATGTCGGAGGCGCCTTCGCCGGCGCCATCTTCGGAGTCGGCGCGGTGATCATCATGCCCATCTTCTACGGCGTGATCGGGTTTGTGGGCGGTCTGCTGACGGCGGCGATCTACAACTTCGTGGCGGGCTTTACCGGCGGGGTCGAGATGGAGCTGACCGCGCCGGTCCCCGGACCGGTGCCCATGGGAACGCCGGGGTACGGAGCGGCGGCTCCGTAGGTCCCTGTACGCTGGAGAGAGGGTCGGGTGCGGGCGGGGGAGAGCGGAATTTCCCCCTCGGCAGCCGGGTTCCCCCGGTAGGCCCAAGGCCCGTGCTAAAATCGACGGGTTTCGAAGGAGGATCAGGGATGGCCAGAGACCTCAGACAGCGTTTCCTCGGCAGGCTCCTCCTGCCTCTGTGCTTCGGCGCAGCCCTCTTCGGCACGTCCGCCTGGGCGGAACAGCCCGAGCTCAACGCGCCTGTGGAGGCTGAGGGCGCCGCGGCCCCGGTCCGGGCGTTCAAGTCCGTCAAGCCGGTCCGGCCGACCCCCTCCGAAGAGCTCGGAATCGACCTCTCCCGGGTTCCCCAGCTCCGGCTGGGGGCCCTGGACGTGGATCGCATCCTCCAGCAGGACGAGCTCGACCGCCGGCAGGGGAGGGTCAAGGTCCTCCACTACGGGATCGGCCGTGACGTTCAACTCTCGGCCGGCGACGGCCACTGGTACGACCTGGCCGGCGGCGCCCGGCTGTGGGTGGCGGAGGTGGCTGCCACCGACGCGCTGGGGCTGCGCCTCCACTTCTCCGACGTCCGGCTGCCCGCGGGCGCCGAGATCGCCGTCTACGCTCCCTCCGAGGGAGACGCGGACCGGGGGATCGTGAAGAACGGCTGGTCCCGTTTTGACCCCGAGCGGTCCGTGGAGTTCTTCGAGGGCCGGGCCGGCGCGGAGGCGCGGGAGCTCTGGACGGGCACCATCCCCGGCGAGCGGGCGCGCATCGAGTACTTCGTCCCCGCCGGCGTCGCGGCCTCCAAAGAGCTGCCCTTCCGGGTCGACAACCTGCAGCACCTCTATCTCGACCCGGTGGCGCAGACCGCGAAAAATCTCGTGGGCGCCAAGATGGCCGGCAACTGCCACAACGATGTGACCTGCCACTCCGGATGGGCCGAGATCGCCAGAGCGGTGTCGGGCATCGGGATCGTCAGCGGCGGCCGGACCGGCTTCTGCACGGGCCAGCTTCTCAACATCAATGCCAAGAAACCCGACTTCACCCCCTACTTCCTGACGGCCAACCATTGCCTGGAAACCGGGGGCGAGGCGCAGAGCACGGAGTTCTACTGGTTCTACCAGACCGCCGCGTGCGGTGGCACGCCGCCGTCGCTCAATTCCGTGCCGCGGTCCTCCGGAGCCTCGCTGCTCTCCACGAGCCCGCTCTCCGATTTCACCCTGCTCATGGTGGAGGGTGCGCTGCCGGAGGGCCTCTTCTGGTCTGGCTGGACCTCCGCCCAGATCGCCAACGGCACCCCCGCCACGGCGATCCACCACCCCTCCGGGGACTTCAAGCGGATCAGCTTCGGCGAGAAGGCCGAGCAGTCCATTTGCGGCAGCAACAGCCTCCTGCGGATCAACTGGAACGACGCGCCCACCGAGCCCGGCTCGTCCGGCTCCGGCATCTTCCGCGACAGCGACCAGAAGCTTTTCGGGCAGCTCTTCTTCGGCGAGTCCCGTTGCGGCCTTGAGACCTGGGACTGCTACGGGGCCTTCGCCACCACCTTCCCGCGGATCAGGAACTTCCTGCGCGGAGGCTCGGACGACAACCTTGAGCAGAACGACGCCTGCAACCGTGCGCGGCAGGCCAAGCAAGGCACCACCGGTGGCCGGATCGTCAAGATCACCGACCCCGACTGGTTCAAGATCAGCGTGCCGCCGGGCAAGACGGTCAACATCTCCCTGGATTTCGACAACTCCCAGGGCGACATCGATCTCAAGATGTTCAGCTCCTGCAAGGGAGGAGAGCTCTCGTCCTCCCTGGGCACGACCAACAAAGAGACGCTGAGCGTCAAGAACACCGGTAGAAAGGCCTCCTTCCTCTTCTGGAACGTCTTCCTGGCCAACGATACCCGCAACAGCTACTCGATGACGGTGACGTTCGAGTAGCCCGCCGTTCCTGCACGGCCGACTTGTCGAGGGGGGTGCTGGCGCACCCCCTTTCTTCGTATTTACGGGCGGCTATACTTCGCCCATGCCGCCGATCACCGTCCCCCTCCACGCGCCCGAGTTGCGGCCGGGCACATGGATCCAGGGGCCGGAGGTCTCCATCGGCTTCTCCCGCGGCGCCGTGGTGCTGGTGGACTTCTGGGAGTCCACCTGCGTCAACTGTCTGCGGACCCTTCCCTATCTCAAAGCGTGGCATGAGCGGTACTCCCGCCGCGGGCTCGTGGTCGTCGGGGTGCATACCCCGGAGTTCGAGTTTTCCGCCGACCCCGCCGTGGTCGAGGCCGCCGTCCGGTCGGAGGGCATTCCCTACCCGGTGCTGCTGGACCAAGGCGCGGCCACCTGGCGGGAGTTCGCAAACCGCTACTGGCCGTCCAGGTACCTGATCGACCAGCGCGGCTACCTCCGGTACGAGCACTTCGGCGAAGGTGCCTACGGCCAGACCGAGGAGTGGATCCAGCGCCTGCTCCGGGAGGCCGGAGATACGGCCCCCATGCCCGAGCTCCTGGAGCCCCTCCGGGAAGAGGACCGGCCGGGGGCCGTCTGTCATCCCGCGACGCGGGAGGTCCACCTGGGCTTTCACCGCGGCAAGCTCCTCGCTCCCGAGGGCTACCGGCCGCAGGAAGAGGTGCGCCACCGCGAGCGCGAGGAGGGGCCGGCGCCGCCCGGGATGTTCTCCGTCCGCGGCCTCTGGTTCCACGAGGCCGAGTACCTGGAGTCGCGGGAGCCTGGAGCCGAGCTGGACCTGGTCTGCGACGCGGCCGGCGTGAATCTCGTCCTCGAGCCCGAGGGGGAGCTGGAGATCGAGGTGGACGGCCAGCCGGTGGCGGAGGCGGAGCGGGGAGCGGACGTGGTCGAACGGGACGGCCGGACGTTCGCCCTCTGGGACCGGGCGAGGATGGTCCGCCTCGTCGACTCGAACCGGTTCGGGAGGCGGCGGCTCGTGTTGCGCTTTTCCCATCCCGGGATCCGGGCCTATGCGTTCAGCTTCGGGACGTGCGTGCGGGAGTGACCTCGCACAGGCGCTGGCAAAAGAGGAAAAAGACCTTGTGTCCTTTATGTCTTTTCCTGTTGAGGTTACTCCTTGTACTCCGGATGCCGCTCGATGAACTTCTGGACGAACGGGCAGGTGGCCACGTAGCGGTGCCCTTCCCGCCGGGTTTCGTCCAGGGCATGGCGGACGATCTCGTTGGCCACGCCCTGGCCCCGCACCTCCGGCGGCACGAAGGTGTGGTGGAAGACGCGCGTGCCGTCGTGGGTCTGCGAGTAGACCACGTGGCCCTCCTGGCCGTCGATCGTGGCGTAGTACTTGTGCTGCTTCGGATCGTGCTCGACGTCGATGTTCATGGCCCGTTCTGCTTCAATCGGCGTGCCACTGGAGCCGCGAGCGCTCTCGCGCCCGCAGCGCCACGTCGGGGAAGTCGCTGAACACGCCGTTCACCCCCATGGCGAAGAACTGATCGTACTCGCGCTCGGGCTCCCCCTCATACACCGGCGAGAGGAAGCGCTCGTCGCTACGGAACGTCCAAGGATGGACGAGCAGGCCCGCCCGGTGGGCGTCCGCTACGAGCGAGGTGGCGGGCTCGAGGGTCCGGTCCGGGCGCTCCGGCACGATCAGGCGCTTGTTCGGACCGATGCCGTCCGCGTAGGTGGCGATCTCCGCCAGGCCTTCCGGGGTGGCGAGCTGGTTGTACGTCCGTTCGTCGCCCCAGGGCTGCCCTGCGGCCTCGAGCAGTTGGATCAGCGGGAGATCGGTCATTCTGCGGAGCACCGCGAGGTTCCCTGCTTCGAAGGACTGGATGTAGACCGGAGCGTGCCGTCCCCGGTATCCGGCGGCGTCGAGGGCTTCGACGAGAGGCTCCTCCAACCGGAGGCCGATCGATCGAAAATACGTCGGGTGCTTGGTCTCGGGGTAGACCCCGATAATCCGTCCGGTCTCGGTGCTCTTCCGCCGGGCGAGGTCGAGAATGTCCTCGAGGGTGGGGACCTCGAGCCGTCCGTTCCAGGACTGGTCGCGAAAATAGAGTCGCTCCTTCACCCGGAGCGTCTTGATCTCGGCCAGGGTGAAATCCTCGGAGAACCAGCCGGTCACCTCGGCGCCGCTGACCCGCTTCGTCGTCTGGCGGTCCGCGAAGTCCGGCCGCTCGGCCACGTCGGTCGTCTCCGAGATCTCGTTCTCGTGCCGGGCGATGAGGACGCCGTCCTTCGTGATCACCAGGTCCGGCTCGATGAAATCCGCCCCCATCTCGATGGCGAGCTCATAGGCTGCCAGCGTGTGCTCGGGCCGGTAACCGCTGGCGCCACGGTGGGCGATGATGATGGGGGGGCGGCTCTCCATGCGCGGAATCATAGCGGGGCCGGGAGACAAAGGAGATCAAGGCCATAAAGGACTCCAAGGACAGGAAAGTTTCCTGTCTTCATGTCCTTTTCCTTTGCGTTTCGATTCAACCTTTCCCCGTCAGACGCTCATACTCCTCCGGCGTGTCCACATCCAGAACCACCCCCGCATCCTCCACATCGATCTCCAGCAACTCCGCCTCGTGGCGATCGCGGAGCTGCTTCAGGCCCACCGCCGGATCCAGAGTCTCGATCTCGGGGATCAGCGCCGGGGCGATCGCCAGGGGGTGGCCCCGCTTGCCGCGGTAGACGGGGACGGCGAGCGGCGCCCCGGAGTCCGTGGCTTCCCGGATCAGGCGGGCGATGGTGTCGGGGCGGACCACGGGCAGGTCGGCGGGGGAGACGAGGAGGAGCTCGCCGCGGCGGGCGAGGGCGGCGGCGCCTCCCAGAGCGGCGACCCCTTCGAGCATGGTCGAGAGCATGCCGCGCTCGGGGGACGGGTTGACGGCGGTCGCCACTCTCGCTTCCCGTGCCCAGGCTCGCAGCTCCTCGTCTCCGGGCGCGGTGACGAGGAGAATCGTGGAGACCCCGCCGCCGCGTAGGCTCGCCACCAGGGAGCCTACGATTGTGCCGCCCGCGTAGGGGAGGGTGAGCTTGGGGCGGCCCATCCGGCGGGAGGCGCCCGCGGCGGGGAGGAGCGCGACGGTCACCGCGCCGGCGGCTCCTCTGGCAGACGGTTCTCCTCCGGCGTGTCCTCCTGGACCAGCAGCGCCCGGTTGCGCGCCAGCTCCTGGACGTCGTACGGGGCGGGCTCGCCGCCCAGCCAGCGGTGGAACCAGTCGAGGTGGGCGTTGTAGTAGAAGAACATCTCCCGCCAGTCCGGCCAGTGGCCGGCGTCGGGATAGACGATCAGCCGCGCGGGCACATCCTGTCTCCGCAGGGCGGTGAAGAACATCAGGCTCTGGGTGTAGGGCACCCGGAAGTCCAACTGCCCCGTGATCACCAGCGCCGGCGTCTTGAAATTCTCCACCGCCCGCGACGGCGACCACTTCTCATACACCTCGGACTCCCAGGGCGGGCCGCAGAGGTCCTTCTCCGGGAACCAGAGCTCCTCCGTAGCGTAGTAGAACGAGGCGAGGTCGAACATGCCCATCATCGAGGCCAGCGTCTTGAACCGCGGCGTGTGCCCCTCGAACCACATCATCATGTAGCCGCCGTAGGACCAGCCCATGGCCCCCATGCGGTCGCGGTCCACGTACGGGAGAGCCGCGAGAGCGTCCGTCACCTTCATCAGGTCCTGGAACACCCGGCCGCCCCAGTCGCAGGCGATGGCGTCCACGAGCTCCTGCCCGTAGCCGGTCGAGCCGGTGGGGTTGGCGAAGGCCACCACGTAGCCCTTGCCCGGGTAGACCTGCCAGTCGCCGCGGTACGCGTCCCCGAAGTTGCCCTGAGGCCCGCCATGGACGTTCAGGATGAGCGGGTATTTCTTGCCCGGCTGGAAGTCGTGGGGCTTGATGACGAAGGTGTGGATCTTGTACCCGCCCGCGTCCACCCACATCTCCTCGGCGGGGCGGAGGTCCACCGCTGCCTCGAGGTCCGCATTGAGCCGGGTGAGGCGCCGGGGCTCGCCGCCGGAAAGCTCGGCGCGAAAGACCTCGTGCGGCTCGGAGATGCCGCGGCGGGTGTAGAGCACGGCCTTGCCGTCCGGCGTCAGGTCGTAGCCGTCGATCGTGGCGTGCGTGAGCACCTTCTCCATGCCGCCGCGCCCGTCCACGCCGATGCGGTACAGCGGCGTGCGGCCCTGGACCGTGGCCTGGACGAGGAGCGCCTTCGATCCCGGCATCCAGGCCATCTCGTCGATCCAGTTGTCGAAGCTCTTCTCGTCCGTGAGGTACGTCGTCCTCTTCGCCTGGCGGTCGTAGAGGGCGAGACGGAAGAGGGCGGATTCATAGCGCGGCGTTGCCTGGCTGCGATAGGCGATCCAGCGCCCGTCCGGTGAGTAGAGGGGATTGCCGTCCCAGCCGTCGTTGGCGCCGGTCAGGTTGACGGCGCTGTTCTCGTCGATCCTCGCATCCACGTCCACCACCCAGAGGTCCGAGTTGGTGGAGAGGGCCTGATCCTTGTCGCGGTTCGACATGTAGACGAGCTGTCTGCCGTCCGGCGAGAAATCGAAACCCCGGCCGCCGCTGGCCTGGAACGTGGGGCTCTCCCATCGGCCGGGCGTCAGGTCCTTGACCACCCTGCCGGTCTTTGCGTCCACGAGGAAGATGTGGCTGGCCCGGCTGCCCTGCCACTCCGTCCAGTGGCGGAAGAGGAGCTCGTCTGCCATGTGGACCTGGAGGTTGCCCTCGCCGGTGTCCTTCGCCAGATCTGCGTTGCACTTCGGGTCCGTGCCGCACTCCGGGTAGATGCGGGAGGTGACGGCGATGTAGCGGCCGTCGGGCGACCACAGAGGATGTTCGAGGCCGAGGGGGAACGTCGTGAGCTGGCGGGACTCTCCCCCGTCCAGGGGCAGGAGGTGAAGCTGGGATTCGCCGCTGCGGTCCGAGGTGAAGAGCAGCGTCCTGCCGTCCGGCGAAAACCGGGGATCGGCATCGAAGTGCCGGCCGAAGGTGACCTGCCGCTGGCCCGACCCGTCGGGCGCCATCATCCAGATTTCCGACCAGCTCTCATTGGCCTTGAGGTCGTACCGCCGCACCGAGAACGCCACCCGCGAACCATCCGGGCTCACCTCGGGAGGGCTCACGAAGTCGGTGCGGTAGAAGTCCGCGATCTCGAACGCTCGCCTGGGCTGGGCGGCCGGCGTGGAGACCGAGAAGAAGAAAAGGCCCGCGAGGGCCAGGACGGCGATGCGTCGCATGCGATGTCCTCCGAGCCCGGAGCTTAGCGGATCGGGGGGACCAATTCATCGAAACCAAAGCATCGAGCCTAGCCAATGGCATGCCTCCGCCGCTCCGTCACCTTACAGCGTGCCAGCGTCAGGAAATGGACGCAGACGGAACGGCTCCCTCCGCAGATGGCGAAGCGAGGCAGGGAGACGCTGTCTCTCCGTCCCCTTCCGGCGGCCGGCGGCCGCAGACAGGGAGGTGCCGTCCGTAGACGGAGCGATTCCGTCCGTGGACGGCGAGGCTCCAGCCCGAGACGGCGAGCCGCGGAAGGAGATCTCGTCGCTCCATCCCCATCCGGCGGCCGATGTCCCGGGACGGCGGGCTACCGTCCGTAAACGGAACGGTTCCGTCCTTGGAGTCGAGGCCTCGTCCCGGGATGGCGAGGCGCGGAAGGAGATGTCGTTGCTTCGTCTCCTTCCTGCGGCCGGTGTCCCGAGACGGTGAGGCGCCGTCCGTAGACGAAACGGCTCCGTCCGTGGATGTCGAAACTCCATCCCGAGACGGAGATCTCCGGAACGAGACGTCGTCCCTCGTCCCCTTCCGGCGCTCGGTGTCCCGAGATGTCGAGGCCCATCCGTGGACATCGAGGCTCTGTCCCGAGAGGGCGAGGCGCCGGAAGGAGATGCCGTCGCTCCGTCCGCTTCCGGCGACTGGTGTTCCGAGACGGCAAGACGCCGGAAGGAGATATGCAGGGTCGGGGTGAGGGCCTGGGCGGGGGCTCCGCCGTTACCCCCTCGCCTTCTCCGCAACGTCGAGCATCGTCCTCCACACCGCCCGCCATTCACCGTCCCAGCGTGCGAAGACCCACAGGTCGCGGCCGGTCGACCGGCACCGTTCTCCGGCGCGCTCGTAGACCATCTCGAACGTGAAGCTCGCCACCGCCGTGCCTCCCACCACGTCCACCTGATGATCGGTTTCGTGGAACAGATGGACACGGGCGTTCTCGCAGAAATCCGTGAAGCCGGCCATCACCGCCTCGCGCCCGTGGGCCCGGCCTGCGAAGCAGGGGAAGACCATCGTGATCTCGGGGTGGAAGAGAGGGGGAAGATCGCCCGGGCGCCCCTCCGTCGAGGCGCTGTTGATCCGCCGCAGGATCGCGAGCACCTCTTCGCCGTCCGAGTCTGTACCAGGCTCCGTCTCCTGATTCATGACTGCCTCCGGGGTGAGGCTTCAGTCTAGCATCTCTGCCGCCTCCGCCAGATACCGTGCCAAGGCCCGGGCGATGGGTTGGCCGGAGCTCTCCTCGTAATAGCTGAAGGCGGGGGAGGGATTGACCTCGAAGCAGTAGACGTCGCCGTCCGGCGTGATCTTGAGGTCGACGCCGGCGAAGTCGAGGCCCAGGGCGCGGGCGAGGGCGATGCAGCGCTCGGCGAGGTCGTCAGCGAGGCGGACGGCTTCGAGGTCCGCGGCCTCTCCCACCTGCCGGCTGGCGTAGCGGTAGTCGGTGGCCTCGGTGCGCGCGGCGGTGGCGAAGAGCTCGCTTCCCACGACGTGGACGCGCACGTTGGTGCCCGGCACGAACTGCTGGAACTGGGTGGGGCACCAGCGGATGAGGTGGAGGCGGTCGAGATCGCCTTCCTCCAGGGTCTGGACGATGGAGCGTACTGCGCTCATGGACTTGTAGACGATGCGCCCGTGCCGGGCGCGGAAGGCGAGGACGAGCTCCGGGTCGTTGGTGACCAGGGTCTCGGGCACGAGGAAGCCCTGCTCGCGGATGAGCTGCGCCTGATACGGCTTGGAGCCATTGGAGCCCATCGGAGCGGTGCGGTTGACGATGCGGCCCGGGGCGATCTCGCACCAGCGGACGAGGGTGTCGTGGACGGCGCGGCAACGGAGCCGGCGGGGCGAGCCGGGGGGCTCACCTCGCACCTCGGGAAGGTCCTGGTCGTCCATCAAGCGGTTGTAGACGGCGTGCACGTCCTGGAGGGGCACCTCCCTCCCTTGGAGCCGGAGCCGGCCGGAGAGGGCGCCGCCCGCGATCTCGAAATCGATCTCTGCGGTGTCGAACTCCCGCTGATGGAAGACGAGGTACGGAGCGCCAAGGGTGTCGAGCTCGCGCCGGACCAGGGCCATGGGTGTTTCGGTGGGGATGCCGGCGAGGAGGATCATGAGGGCTCCCGGAGGGCGGCGGCGAGCTGGTCGAGGAGGATCTCGCCTCCCAGGCGCAGGTCGGGCCAGGGCGTGGCGCCCGCAAAGGTCCAGGATCCCGCCGGGCCTTCGGCAAAGTCGATCCCGAGGAGCGGAGTCCGCGCCTCCGCGGCCAGACGCAGACAGCCGGCGAGGACGTCCTGCGGCGCCGGAGCTCCGGATGTCCGCCCGGCCGTCACCAGGACGGTGCGGCCCGAAGCACCCGGCGGTAAGAGGGGCTTTTCACCGTACAGGCTCGGAGGCGCATCCTCGCTGCTCTGCCGGAAGGGAGCCGTGGAAAGGCCCGCCCGTGCCGCAAGCCAGACCCATTCGGACGAGGGACGCCACCGGCCGCAGAGACCCTGGGGCGAGGGTGGATTGAGAAGAGGCCCGGGGAGCGCGCGGAGCCAGGAGAGGAAGAAGGCGTAGAGCTCCTGGTTGGCGTAGGAGCGGTCCGCCGAAGCATCGAGAAACCCCGCGGGCACGGCCGTCAGGCGGTTGAGCGCGCCGCGCACGGCGGAGGCGTCCACGAAGCGGCCGTCCGGAAGCGTGATCCGCAGAGCCGTGCGTCCGCCGTTGCCCACCCGGTGCTCCCAAGAGGGCGCTGCGACCAGGGCATCGGCCGTGACCAGCTCCACGGGCAGCCCGCGGGCAAGGAGACCCTGCCAGGCCCAGAGGGCGGGGGAGTCGGTGGGGGAGGAGAGGACGAGGTACATGGCGGCTCGGTCTGAGGAGGGCCCGGCTGGGAGCGCCGGCGCTCCCAGTCGGGCCCTCCTCGAACGGTCAGCTCAGCTCCGCTTTCTCCTGGAGCCCGGCTCCTTCTTCGCACCGGGTTCTTCCGTTCCCGCATCCGGTTCCTGTTTCAGAGCCCCCTGGGACAGGTCGGGCCGGAGGTCGGCCTGGATGAAGTGGGCGATCTGGGCGACGGCGGATTCGATGCGTTCCAGTCGTTCCTCGACGGTGAACTCGCCGGGCCCCTCGAAGATCTCCTTCTCGCTCTTCTCCTTCTCGGGCTTGACCTTCTCGATCTCCTTCCACTCCTTCCATTCCTTCCACTCTTTCTCCGGCTTGATCTTCTGGCCCTCGATCTCGGGCTTGATCTTCTCGATGCCGTCCTTGCCTTCCTTCTCGGGCTTGATCTTTTCGGGGATCTTGGCGCCCGGAGCCTCGGGGACGCTTTCCAGGGTGGCGGCTTGACGGAGCGGCTCGACCTGCAAGGGACCCTCGAACTCCTTGGATTCCTTGAATTCCTTGTCTTCCTTGAGCTCCTTGATGTCTTTGAGCTCCTTGTCCTTGAACTCCTTGCGCTCCTTGAGCTCCTTGACCTTGTTCTCCCGAAGCTCCTTGAATTCCTTGTCTTTGGCGTCCTTGTCCTTGAAATCCTTCTCCTTGGGCTTTTCGACGATCTTTCGCGGATCGCTCATGAGACCTCCTTTCATGCCGGGCCGGCGGACGGCGGCCCCGGGAACAGGCGCTTCAGGGCCGCCGTTCGTTTCAGAAAGAACGGAAGAATTTTATTGGGATTCGAGGAGCAGGAACAGGGGCTCTTGCCGTCACAACCGCCGTGCCACGACGATGGTCCGATCGTCCGCGAACGGCGTGCCTTGGACAAAACCCTCCAGATCCTCCTCCAAGGCTTCGGCCAGGGACCGGCAGGGCACGTCCCGGTGCCGGAGGCAGACCTCCTTCAGGCGCGCCAGGCCGTACTCCTCGCCGTCCGGGTCCGACGCCTCCACGAGCCCGTCCGTGTACAGGACCAGGGTGTCGCCGGGGGAGAGGGTCACCTCACCGGCCCCGTAGCGCGCGCTGGGGAGGAGGCCCAGGGGGACGCCCGTGGGCGCGAGCTCCTCGACGCTGCCAGCGGCTCGCACCACGAGGGGAGGGTTGTGTCCGGCGTTGGTATAGTGCAGAAGACCGGTGGCGGGCTCCAGGACGCCGAGGAAGGCCGTGGCGTACTTCTCGGGCGGCGTGCGGCGGTAGAGGCGCCGGGAGAGGCGGGCGCAGATCTCCTCCGGCGGCAGGCCGTCCTCGATGGGGCCGGTGGAGAGGGCCTGGAGCGAGGCGGTGAGCAGGGACGCCGCCATGCCC
>DASQEB010000598.1:0-1996 GCA_035633875.1 Thermoanaerobaculia bacterium | reverse complement strand
GCCCGCGTTCGACCACCAGCCGCAGGGCGCTCTCCAGGGAGAAGACCCCGGCTAGGCATGCTGCGACGTACTCGCCCAGACTGTGCCCGATCATCGCCTGGGGAGAGAGCCCCCAGGACATCCACAGGTGTGCCAGGGCATGCTCCATGACGAAGAGGGCCGGCTGCGTGAGGAAGGTCTCGTCGAGCCGTGAATCCTCCTCCGGTGCGAGCAGCTCCCGCCGCAGATCGAGCCCGAGCCAGGGGGCGAGAATGTCGCAACACCGGTCGACCGCCCGCCGGAAGACCTCCTCGGCCTTGTAGAGCTGAGTCCCCAGCCTGGCCTGTTGGGCCCCCTGGCCCGGGAAGAGGAAGGTCAGCGGCCGCTGCCGTGGCTCCTGCAGGCTCGTGTGGACTCGCCCTGGGTGGAGCGAGGCGAGCAGCTCGACCGACTCCGCACGGTCGTGGCAGACGACCGCCCGACGAATTTGAAAGGGGCGGCGGCCCACCCGCAGGGTATAGGCGACATCGGCGAGATCCTGGCTCACCTCCGTCTCCAGGTGGCGGCGCAGGTTGTCGGTCGCCGCTTCGATGGCGGGAGCGGTCCGGGCGGACAACAGCAGGAGCTGCACGGCCCGGGAGGGGCCGGACGGCTCGGCCCGCGGGGCCTCCTCCAGGACGACATGCGCGTTGGTGCCCCCGATGCCGAAGGCGCTGACACCTGCCCGTCGCAGTCCGCTCTCCGGCCGCCATTCGGTCAGGGTGGTGGGGACGTAGAAGGGGCTTTCCTCCAGACGGAGCTCCGGGTTCGGCCGCTCGAAATGCAAGGTGGGGGGGATCTGCCCGTGTTTGAGCGCGAGGGCGGTCTTGATCAGGCCCGCCATGCCGGCAGCGGTATCGAGGTGGCCGAAGTTGGACTTCACCGCGCCGAGGGCGCAGAACCCCCGCCGCCCGGTCTTCGCGCGGAACACCCGGGTGAGGGCGGCCAGCTCGATCGGATCGCCCAGAGGCGTGGCGGTGCCATGCGCCTCGACGTAACCGATCTCGTCCGGCTGGACCCCGGCCACGGCTTGGGCCGTGGCGATCACCTTCGCCTGCCCTTCGACGCTGGGAGCGGTATAGCCTGCCTTGGCCGCGCCATCGTTGTTGATCGCCGTGCCGCGGATGACAGCGTGGATCTCATCTCCGTCCTTCACCGCGTCCGCGAGTCTCTTCAGCACCACCACGCCGACGCCGCTGCCGGCCAACGTCCCCTGCGCGCTGGCATCGAACGGACGGCAGTGACCGTCCGGAGAGCTGATGCCACCCGGCCGGTACACATAGCCAGCGGTCTGCGGCACCATCACGCGCACGCCCCCGGCGAGAGCCATGTGGCACTGGTAGTTGAGCAGGCTCTGGCAGGCGAGGTGGACCGCCACGAGAGAGGTCGAGCAGGTGGTCTGGACGGTGACTGCCGGCCCGCGGAGGTCGAGCTTGTAGGCCACCATCGTGGTCAGGTGATCGGTGCGGTTGCCGATGGCGGCCTGCTGCCCGCCCACGGCGCCCAGGAGCCGCTCCCGGTAGCCGGCGCTCGACAGTTGGTAGGTGTTCATGCTGACGCCGGCGAAGAGGCCGATCGCCCCGCGGTAGCCCGCTGGATCGTAGCCGGCCCTCTCCAGCGCCTCCCAGGAGCATTCGAGGAAGAGGCGGTGCTGTGGATCGGTCGCTTCAGCCACCCTCGGGGTGAAGCCGAAAAACCCGGCGTCGAAGAGGTCGGTGCCATTCAGGACGGCCTGGGCGGGGACGTAGGAGGGGTCGTCGAGCAGGGAGCGGGAGACCCCGGCCGCCTCGAGCTCGCGCCGGTCGAAGAAGCGGACGGACTCCACGCCCTCCCGCAGGTTGCCCCAGAACTCCTCGACGCCGGTGGCGCCGGGAAAACGGCAAGACATGCCGACAATGGCAACCGCCTCAAGCCCGGGATCGGTCTTGCGTGTGCTCATAGCTCCAGCTCCGTTTCCTGCTCCCTCAGGATCCGCCGA
>DASQEB010000597.1:0-14320 GCA_035633875.1 Thermoanaerobaculia bacterium | reverse complement strand
TCGGTGTTGATCTCGAAGCCGGTCACGCCGCGGGTGGCGAGGCCGGCGAGGATCTGGATCTGCCGCGGGTCCGGGTCGAGGAACAGGGAGACGGCGATCCCCTCCGCCGCGAGCCGCTCCGCCACGTCCCCGATCCTCCGGCCGTAGAGGAGCAGGTTCAGCCCCCCTTCGGTCGTCACCTCCTCCGGCCGCTCGGGCACCAGGGTCACCTGATCGGGTTTCACCCGCAGGGCCACGCCCACCATCTCCTCGGAGGTGGACATCTCCAGGTTGAGCTTGCCCCGCACGACGCCCCGCAGACGCTCGACGTCAGAGTCCTGGACGTGCCGGCGGTCCACCCGCAGGTGGACGGTGATGCCGGCGGCCCCGGCGGCCTCGGCGATCCGCGCGGCCTCGGCCGGATCGGGGTACGAGGTCTTGCGGGCCTGCCGGAGCGTGGCCACGTGGTCGACGTTGACGGAAAGTTTGGCGGCCATCAGCGTTCGATCTCCATGTCGGTGCCTACGGATTCCTCGGGTTCCCGGCTGATCAGCACCGTCCCCTGGATCGGGAAGAGCGTCCGGTGGACCCGTTCGCCGAAGGCGCAGTTGACCTCGTAATACCCGTCCGGGCTGATCTGGATCAGAACACCACGGCCCCCCTTCACGCCCAGGATCTCGTTGTGGATCAGCACCTCGGTATGTAGCTCCATCGTCCCTCCTCAATCCTCGTCGACGTACCCGTCCTGCTTGTACTCCTTGAGCTTGCGCTGCAAGGTCCGCAGCCCGATGCCCAGGATGTCCGCCGCCCGGGCCCGGTGCCCGCCGGTGCGCTCCAGGGTCTCCAGGATCGCCTGGCGCTCGATGTCCGCCATCGTCCGCGGCTCCCCCGCCACCGCCTGCACGGGAGCGCCGGTCGTCGACACGCTCGTGGACTCCCGGACCTCCGGCGGCAGCTCGGCCGGCGTGATCTCGTCTCCCGTGCTGAAGACCACGGCCGATTCCATGACGTTCCGCAGCTCGCGGACGTTACCCGGCCACCCATAGCGAGAGAGGAGCTCCAGAGCCTCGGTGGACAGCCGCTTCGGGCTCTTCCCGTGCTCCTGGCAGAATAGATCCAGGAAGTGCTCGGCGAGTTGGGCGATGTCCGAGGGCCGCTCCCGCAGCGGCGGGATGCGCAGGGTCACCACCTTCAGGCGGTAATAGAGGTCTTCGCGGAAGCGCCCCTCGGCCACCTCCCTTTCGAGGTCCCGGTTGGTGGCCGCGATCAGCCGGAAATCGACGTCGATGAGCTCGCTGCCGCCCACGCGCATGATCTGCCGTTCCTCGAGGACCCGGAGAAGCTTGACCTGGAGCTCAGGGTACAGCTCGCTGATCTCGTCGAGGAAGAGCGAGCCCCGATGGGCCAGCTCGAACTTACCCGTCTTTCGGGCCACGGCGCCGGTGAAGGCACCGCGCTCGTGGCCGAACAGCTCGCTTTCCAGGATGTCGCTGGGGATGGCGCCGCAGTTGATGGCGAGGAACCGCTCGTTGCGCCGCGGGCTCGCCCGGTGCAGGGCGTTGGCCACCAGTTCCTTGCCCGTGCCGCTCTCGCCGATGACGAGGACGCTCGAGCGGGTGGGCGCGACCAGCTTCATCTGCTCGAAGAGGCGCTCCATGGGGGCCGACCGGCCGATGATGCTCTCGAAGCCGTAGCGCTTGTCGAGCATCTCCCGCAGGGTCGAGACCTCCTCCTTGAGCTGCTGCTTCTCCAGGAGATTCGCCACCCGCTGGCGCAGCTCGTAGAGGTCCACCGGCTTGGTGAGGTAGTCGTCCGCCCCGACCCGCATGGCCTGAACAGCGGATTCGATGGAGCCGTAGGCGGTCACCAGGATGACGCCGAGCTCGATCTTGCGCTCCCGGACCTCGTTGAGGAAGGCGAGGCCGTCCATCCCCGGCATCCGCAGGTCGCAGACGGCGAGGCGGGCGTCCTCCACCTCGTCGAGAAACTCGAGGGCCTTCCTCGCGTCGTCGAAGGTGCGCACGGTCAGACCCGCCTTCTCGAGCGCGATCGCCATGGACTCGCGCGAGCCGGTCTCGTCGTCGATCACCAGCACCAAGGCGTTCTCCGGCATGGGGGGCCATTTTGGCACAAAGGGGGGTGGGGGTCGAGCCACTCCTCCGAAGCTGTCGTAGACTTCGATTCTCGGAAAATGGCATGACCCTCCCCCTCGAACCTCCCCAGACCCGCGACGGAACCCTCACCCTCCAGGGCGTCCTCGAGCGGGTCGTCTTCACCAACGAGGAGAACGCCTGGAGCGTCGTGCGGCTCACGGTCCCCGGGCATCGCGACACGGTCACGGCCGTGGGGAACCTCCTGGGGATCCAGCCCGGGGAGAACCTGCGCCTGACGGGCAGATGGGTCAACGATCCCAAGTGGGGCCGGCAGTTCCGGGTGGAATCTTACGCGACGGTGCTGCCGGCCACGGTTGCGGGCATCGAGAAGTACCTGGGGTCGGGGCTCATCCGCGGGATCGGCAAGGTGATGGCCTCGCGGCTCGTGGCGGCGTTCGGCCTGGAGACCCTGGACGTGATCGAAGGCCGGCCGGAGCGCCTGACCGAGGTGGAGGGGATCGGCCCCAAAAGGAGCCGGGAGATCCTCCGCGCCTGGGCCGAGCAGAGGGAGATCAAGGAGGTCATGGTCTTCCTGCAATCCCACGGCGTCTCCACGGGCTACGCCATCAAGATCTACAAGGCCTACGGCTCCCAGGCGGCGGAGGTCGTCCGCGAGAACCCCTATCGTCTGGCGGCGGACATCTATGGCATCGGCTTCAAGACCGCGGACAGGATCGCCTCGGCGTTGGGGTTCTCCCCCACCGCACCCCAGCGGATCGAGGCGGGAACCCTGTACCTCCTGGGCCAGGCATCGGACCGGGGGCACACATACCTCCCTCGCAAGAGGTTGATCGAGGAGGCCCGGGAGCTCCTCGCGGCCCCGGCCGACCTGGTCGAGAAGGCTGTCGCGGCCCTGGCCGAGACCGAGCAGGTGATCCTCGACCCCCTGGTGGACCCGGAAGAGCAGGCGGTCTTCCTGAAGTCCCTCCACACCGCGGAATCCGGGGTGGCGGCGCGCTTCAAGGCGCTCCTGATCCAGCCTCCCCTGCCTTTGGAGATCGACCTCGACCGGGCGCTCGACTGGTTCGAGAAAACCGAGACGATCTCCCTCGCCCTGGAGCAGCGGCAGGCGATCCGCTCCGGCCTCACCCGCAAGGTCCTGGTCATCACCGGCGGCCCGGGTACAGGCAAGACGACCCTGGTGCGGGGGATCGTCAAGATCCTGGAAAAGAAACAGCAGAAGGTGCTCCTCGCCGCGCCCACGGGCCGGGCCGCCAAGCGCCTTTCCGAGGCCACCGGCGCCGAGGCGGCCACCCTCCATCGACTGCTGGAATTCAATCCGCGCACGCGACAGTTCGACCGCAATCGGGAACACCCGCTCTCCTGCGATCTGCTGATCGTGGACGAGGCCTCCATGCTGGACACGGTCCTCGCCTACCACGTCCTGCGAGCGGTGCCGGACCACGGCCGGCTCATCTTGGTAGGGGACGTGGACCAGCTCCCCTCGGTGGGGCCGGGCCGGGTCCTCGCCGACCTCATCCGCTCCGATGCGGTGGAGGTCGTCCGCCTCACCGAGATCTTCCGCCAGGCCGAGCGGAGCCTGATCGTGGTCAACGCCCACCGGGTCAACCGGGGGGAGATGCCGATCCTCGAATCGGTGGAGACGGACGGCGACTTCTTCTTCATCGAACGCAAGGAGCCGGAGGAGATCGTCGAGACGATCGCCCATCTCGTCTCCAAGCGCATCCCTGGCCGCTTCGGGTTCGATCCGGTGGAGCAGATCCAGGTCCTCACCCCGATGAACCGGGGCCCTCTGGGCACGGACAACCTGAACAACACCCTGCGCGACCTGCTGAACCCCGCCGGACCCGCCGTGACCCGGGGAGGCCAGACCCTGCGGGCGGGGGACAAGGTCATGCAGGTGCGGAACAACTACGACCTGGAGGTCTTCAACGGCGACATCGGCCGGATCGCGGAGATCGACGAGGTCGACCAGATCGTCCGCGTCGCGATCGACGGCCGGACGGTGGCCTACGACTACGTCTCCCTCGACGAGCTGGTCCTGGCGTATGCCTGCTCGATCCACAAATCCCAGGGGAGCGAGTACCCCTGCGTGGTGATCCCCCTCCACACCACGCACTACGTGATGCTGCAGAGGAACCTCCTCTACACCGCCCTGACCCGGGCGAAGCGGCTGGCCGTCCTGGTGGGAGAGACGAGGGCGCTGGGGGTGGCGGTGGGCAACCGGCGGGTGCGGCCCAGGTTCACGCGGCTGGCGGAGAGGTTGAAGGAAGCGGGGGCGTAGAGCTACGCCCCCGCCGGGAGGCCTCTAACGCGTCGGCGGCGGCTCCTCCCGCCATCCCTCCCTCCCCGGCTCCTCCCACCCCTCGGCGCGGGGGCTCTCCAGGCTCTCGGAGAGGGGGAGATGGTCCGCGGGGGCGGGCGGCGGGGGCGGAGGAGCGTACGGCGGCGGAACCGTCGCAGCGGGCCGCTGCGGCCAGTAGCCGGGCTCGGTTCCGAAGCGGGCGAGGAGCACGGCGCCGAAGCCCATGGTCCAGGCCACGTAGCCGGCGGCCCAGCCGAGGAGGAGGAAGAAGAAGGCCACCATGTCGAGCAGACCGCCGCCCAGGCTGATCACGTGCCCGATGAGCATCCAGACCTCGATGAGCAGCACGCCGAACAACGCGGCCACGTAGGGGCTCCCGAAGCTCCGTCCGAACCGCGCCTCCAGCAGCCGACCGAGACGGTAGGCCACGGCCGCGTAGCCGAGGGCTGCAAGGAGCAGCAGCCCGAGGAAGAGGAACGGGTACAGCAGGAACAGAGCGCAGCCCACGATGGTGATGGCGAGCAGCACCGTCACCACCACCAGGATCGGCAGGAACAGGAGCTGCGAGAGGAACCCGGCGAGCAGCGACTGCCAGGGCCGCGTCCTGACCTGGTGATCCACCCGCTCCAGGGGCCGGCGGGCCAGCAGCAGGACGACGCAGACCAGCAGGCCCAGGAAGACCATCCAGATCGTGTGACCCAGAACCTCTCCCGCGCCGCCCCAGAAGAAGGGCCAGCCGACGTCCACGTCGCCGTCCCAGTCCCAGTCGCCGGTCCGGATGCCCGGCAGGAACGCGACCTCGTTGGTCGCGCCGTTGATCTGCGCCCCCGGCTCGCGGCGGATGGTGCCGCCCACGCTGGTGACGTCCCCGTCCACAACCGCGTTGGAGCCGAGACGGACGGTGCCGCCGACCGACACGACCTCGCCGCCGACCCGGCCCTCGATGGTGGCGGAGCCCCCGACGGCCACGACGTCGCGCTCCACCTCTCCCAGCACGCGCACCGGTCCGCCGATGGCCACGACCTCGTCGGCGAGCTCGTCCCGGTCCACGGTGACGCCGCCGCCGAAGTTGACCCGGCTCCCGGAGCTGCGCAGGCGGTCCTGCTCCTCAGGCTCGGCCGGCTCCGCAGGCTGTGCGGGCTCCTCCGGCAGTTCGGACGTCGCGGGAATCTCGTCGATCTCGCCCTCGGCGGGAGGGATCTCGGTCTCGCCGTCCTCCTCGGGAGAGGCCGCGGGAGGGATCTCGCCTCCGCTTCCGAGGCCAAACAGCTCGCGGCGGCCTGCGACCCCCAGCCCCTGCAGGCGGAGGACCGCCTCGGCGTCCTCCCCCAGCCAGGCCCGGAGCACACCGGGGCTCACCCGCTCGCCATTGACGGCGATCGTGTCGTCGGTCACTTCGATGGTCCGCACTCCCAGCCTCTCGGTCCGAGGCCGGAGGACGACACCCTCCCGGATGGGGAGGACCTCGTATTGAGTCTCCAGGGTCTCGCGCAGCTCCAGGCGGCTCTCGGCCGTCTCGGCCCTCGCGCTCTGGGGAGCGGCTATCGCGAGGCCGGTCCCGAAGGACAGGCCGGCAGCGAGCAGGATCGCCGCAACCCGGAGGGATTTCTTCCCTACCGCTTCAAAAGGGTGCAGCCGATCAGATGGGGTCCACATGAGTCCAACTCCTCTCTTGGATCAGGTCGCGGAGAAAGCGGAACGCGAGGGTCGAGACCAGAAGACATCCGCCCACCACCGCGGCGACCTGCGGGGTCGCCAGAGGTCGCGCCAGGGCACTTCCCAGGGAGTAGAGCCAGTCTCCGAAGCGGACGGCGGCCGCGAGCCACACGCCGGCGCCGGCGAGCAGCCCCACCGCGGCGTCGACGAGACCGCCGAAGCTCCACGTTCCGAGCAGGACCAGCAAGGTCTGGGGCAGCCAGAGCACCGACAGGGCCATGGCGAGCAGACAGCCCGCCAGGACCAGCCGGGTCCAAGGCTGGGCGAAGAGCCCCTGCCGGACCGCAACGGCGTTCCGAAGCCCAGCCCGTTCCATCACCCGATCGGCGAAGCCGGCCGGCGGCGCGAGCGCGGGCAGGGCCTCGAACAGCTCGAGCAGCGCGGCTTCGGCCTCGTCGGAGCGGTCGTCCCGCTCGGCGGCGAGCCATCGGGTCAGGGCGTCGTGGTCGGGAGAGCGCATTCCGTCATTTCTCCTTCGTCCAGCCCTACGAGGCCTCCGCTTTCCGGGTTTCGCATTCGTCGATCCATCATCCTTCCGGTCCCCATCCCATCGCCGTCATGTCCTGGGCGAGCTGCTTGCGCGCCCGGTGGAGGTTGGTCTTGACCGTGCCGAGAGGCAGCCCGGTCGCCTCGCAGATCTCCTGGTACGACGCGCCATGAAGGTAGAACATCAGCACCGCCTCGCGGTACTCCGGACGCAGCCGGCCGATGGCCCTCTCCAGGGATTTCGCCAGGTCCCGCCGCTCGGCCGCCGCCGCCGGGCTCTCCACCCCCTCGTCCGGCAGGATGGCCGACAGCCCCGCGCTGTTCTCGTCGTCGCGCGCCGCCTCCAGGGGCACCGTCTCCAGCCCCCCCCGGCGGAGGTGGTCGATCGTCGTATTGTGCGCGATCTTGAACAGCCAGCTCGACAGCTTGCGGCTCGGGTCGTAGGTGTCCAGCCTGCGGTAGGCCTTGACGAAGACCTCCTGCGCCAGATCCTCGGCCGTGGCCTGGTCCTGGACCATGCGGAGGATCAGGCTGTAGACCGGCCGCTCGAACCGGCGCACCAGTTCCCGAAAGGCGTCGGCCGACCCGGCGCGGGCGCTCGCGACCAGCTCCGGGTCGGTCAGCGCCCTGGGATCGTTGCGCCGCGAGAAGATCGCTCCGAGCATTTCCGCGTCACAAGTACGCCGGGCGGGGGCCCGGGTTGCGCCCGGCACGGACCGCAAGCGCCGGATTCGGCTAGACTTTTCCCATTCGCACGCTCTTCACGAGCGAGACTTCCCAGGAGGATCACCGATGCGAATTGTTTCTACCACACTGCTGGCCCTGCTCCTCGCCCTGCCCGCGCACGCCGGCAACCTCGCCGGCGTCACCCTGCCGGACAAGGCCGAAGTCAAGGGCCAGAGCCTCATCCTCAACGGCATGGGCCTGCGCAAGAAGTTCGTCGTCAAGGTCTACGTGGCCGGCCTCTACCTCCCGGCCAAGGAGAAGAGCGCCCAGAAGGTCCTCTCCGGCGACACCCCCTACCAGATGGTCATGCACTTCCTCTACGGCGTGAGCAAGGACCAGATGTGCGACGCCTGGAAGGAGGGCCTCGAAGCCAACACCCCGAACGCCTCGGCCGACGTCAAGAAGGCCTTCACCACCCTCTGCTCCTGGATGGAGCCCATCGACAAGGGCAACAAGATCGTCATGACCTACGTCCCCGGCGAGGGCACCGCGGTCGAGGTCAACGGCAAGGCCAAGGGCACGATCCCGGGGACTGCCGCGGCCGACGCCATCCTCGCCACCTGGATCGGCCCCAAGCCGGGGCCCGGGGAGGACTTCAAGACGGCGGTGCTGGGCGGGTAGGCCGAAACCTCACCCCCTGTCCCCCTCTCCCATCGCCCTCCCTTCCCCCGGGAGAGGGGGAACCCATCCAAACGATTTGCCGGACCTCAGTCTCTTCTTTCCAGAGATGCCGACAGGAGGCGACGTCGTTCCTCGCGGCGAGACCGCTCGAAGGCGTCCCCCCTCTCCCGGTCGGCGGGAGGGCGATGGGAGAGGGGGACAGGGGGTGAGGTCAGGGCAAAAAAAGAGGAGCGCTTTCTGGCGCTCCTTTTTGGGAGGGATGAGAGGAGGATTTGCCTCCCCGCACCGTGAATAGTAGACCCCTTATAGGTAGTTGTCAATATGAATTTTCCATGTCTTCAGTTTTGTCGGAAGACCACCGTGGCCAGGATCACCGCGGCGAGAAGGAGGCGGTAGACCACGAAGGCGGTCATGGTCTGGCGGCGGAGGAAGCCGAGGAGCCAGGCGATCACCAGATAGCCGGCCACGGCCGAGACGGCGAGGCCGATCCCCATGGGGACGAGCTCCTGGGCCGTGACCCCGGCCTGCACCAGGTCCAGCCCGTCCAAGGCCGCCACCGCGACGCTGATCGGGATGATGAGGAGGAAGGTGAAGCGGGCCGCCGCCGGCCGGGTGAAGCCCAGCAGGAGGGCCGCCGTGATCGTTACCCCCGAGCGGGAGGTCCCCGGGACGAGCGCCAGGGCCTGGGCCATGCCGATCAGGAGGGCATCCCGCCAGCCCAGGTCGGCCAGTTGCCGCCGGTGGCTCCCGGTGCGGTCCGCCCAGAAGAGGAGGAGACCGTAGACGACCGCCGTGGTCGCCACGAGCAGCGGGTTGCGGGCCTCGGTCTCGGCCCAGTCCTTGATCAGCAGGCCGGCGATGCCCGCCGGGATCGTCCCCAGGGCGATCCACCACGCGAGCGACCGGGGATCGTAGTCGCCGCTACCCGCCGGCCGGCCCGTGAAGAAGCCCACGATCAGGTCCCGGACGTCCCTCCAGAAGTACAGAAGGATGGCGAGCAGCGTCCCCGTGTGGACGGCGATGTCGAAGGAGAGCCCCTGGTCCGGCCATCCCAGGAAGTAGGGCACCAGGATCAGATGCCCTGACGAGCTGATGGGCAGGAACTCGGTGACGGCCTGGACGAGCGCCAGGACGATCGCCTGGATCGGGGTCATGCGGGGATGCCTCTCAAGATGATCTCCTCCCGGCTTGTCGCCGAAGCGCCCGATTCTACGTCACCGGATATACTTCCGCCCGCCTATGGAAACGCTCCTCGTCACCGGCGGCGCCGGGTTCATCGGCTCCAACTTCGTGCGGCTCGCCCTCGCCGAGACGGATGCCCGCGTCGTCGTCCTCGACAAGCTCACCTACGCGGGCAGCCTCGAAAACCTCGCCGACGTCCTCAACGATCCCCGCTTCGCCTTCGTCCAGGGGGACATCGCGGACCGGCGCGAGGTGCGGCGCGTCTTCGCCGAGCATCGCCCCACCGCGGTCCTCAACTTCGCGGCCGAGTCCCACGTGGACCGCTCGATCGACGACGCCAGCGCATTCCTCCAGACGAACGTCCTGGGTGCCTTCGAGCTGCTGGAGGCGGCCCGCCACCACCTGGCGGCCGCGGGCGATGGGGAGCGGCGGCGGTTCCGCTTCCTCCACGTCTCGACCGACGAGGTCTACGGCAGCCTGGGGCCCACCGGGGCCTTCGCGGAGACGACCCCCTACGCCCCCAACTCCCCGTACGCCGCCTCCAAGGCGGGCGCCGACCACCTCGTGCGCGCCTGGCACGAGACCCACGGGCTGCCGACCCTCCTCACCAACTGCTCGAACAATTACGGCCCGTACCAGTTCCCGGAGAAGCTCATCCCGCTGATGATCCTGAACGCCGAGGAGGGCAAGCCTCTCCCCATCTACGGCGACGGCGGCAACATCCGGGACTGGCTCTACGTGGAGGACCACTGCCGGGGGATCCTGGAGGTTTTGCGCCACGGGCGGCCGGGAGACAAGTACAACCTGGGGGGCCGGAGCGAGCGGACGAACCTGCAGATCGTGGACGCCCTCTGCGACATCCTGGAGAGCGAACGGCCGGCGGCCGCGAACCCTGCCCTCGCCGGCCGGGGGATCGCCTCCTACCGGGATCTCAAGACCTTCGTCCCCGACCGCCCGGGCCACGACCGGCGCTACGCCATCGACGACACCAAGATCCGCACCGAGCTCGGCTGGGAGCCCCGGCACCGCTTCGAGGAGGGCCTGCGGGCCACGGTCCGCTGGTACCTGGACAACCGCGCCTGGTGCGAGGCCGTGGCTGCGGGCCGGTACGGCCGGGAGCGCCTCGGGCTCGGCGCAGCCGCGGGCGGCAACGCATGAGGTTCCTCCCCACCGCGCTCCCCGAGGTGATCGTCATCGAGCCGGACGTCTTCAAGGACGACCGCGGCTTCTTCCTGGAGACCTGGCAGGCGGAGAGATACCGGGAGGGGGGCCTGCCCACGACCTTCGTCCAGGACAACCACTCCTTCTCCGTCCGCAACGTCCTGCGCGGCCTCCACGCCCAGCTCCGCCACCCCCAGGGCAAGCTCGTGCGGGCCGTCCTGGGAGAGATCTACGACGTGGCGGTGGACATCCGTCCCGACTCCCCCACCTTCGGGAAGTGGGTGGGTGAAATCCTCTCGGGGGACAACTTCCGGCAGATCTGGATCCCGCCGGGGTTTGCCCACGGCTTCTGCGTCCTCTCCGAGACGGCGCACGTCCTGTACAAGTGCACCGAGCTCTACCGCAGGGACGACGAGGTGAGCATCCTCTGGAGCGATCCGGAGATCGGCATCGAGTGGCCTACCCGCGAGCCCCTCCTGAGCCCAAAGGACCGGCAGGCGCGGAGGTTGCAGGATATTTCGTGCCATGAGGGAACCTGAAGAATCCACTTCCGCCGCAAGCACCGCGGTCGTCGAAGAGAGCGTGCACGAGAATCTTTTCTCTTCGCGGGACCTGGCCCAGATGGCCGCCCTTGGCATCAGCCAGGACGAGGCCGCCCGGCAGATCGAGCTGTTCCGCAACCCGGCGCCGTACACCCGGGTGATCCGGCCCTGCACTCCCGGCGACGGCATCCGCACCCTCTCCGAAACCGACGAGCCCCTCCTCGAGCTTTTCGCAGAGACAGCCCACCAGGGGAAGGTGGGCCGATTCGTCCCTGCCTCGGGGGCTGCGACCCGCATGTTCAAGGAGCTCCTGGCATACCTCAACGGCGAGGGAAAGGAGCCGTCGCAGGAGGTCCGGGCCTTCTTCGACAACCTCCCACGGTTGGCTTTCCATGAGGCCCTGCGGGAGGCCCTGGCGCAGGATGGCCTCGATCTCGACGACAGGGTCCGCCGTGGGGATTTCCGCACCGTCCTCTCCTATCTCCTCACCGACCAGGGACTTGGCTACGCCGACCTGCCGAAAGGTCTCCTCCTGTTCCACCGCTACCCGGAAGGACCGCGCACCCCGTTCGAGGAGCACATGGTGGAGGCTGCCGAGACCCTGCGGGACGAGGCCGGAGTCTGCCGGCTCCACTTCACCGTCCCACCTGACCACGAGGAGGCCTTCCGCGAGCTGCTCGAAACCGCCCGGCCCTGGCTGGAAGCCCGGTACGGGGTCCTCTTCGACGTGACCTTCTCGCACCAGAGGCACTCCACCGACACCCTCGCCGTCGATCCGGAGAACCGCCCCTTCCGGCTGGAGGACGGTGCTCTCCTCTTCCGCCCCGGCGGGCACGGCGCGCTCCTCGAGAACCTGAGATCGCTCGGCGAGGACGGATGGGATCTCGTCCAGCTCAAGAACATCGACAACGTGGTGCGGGACGACCGCAAACCCCTGGTCAACCGGTGGAAGATGCTCCTGGGCGGGCTTCTCGTCTCCCTCCGGGAGCAGGCGTTCCGGCTGCTGGAAGAGCTGGAAGAAGGAGAGGGAGTCGACGAGGCGGCGCGGTTCCTGGACGGCGAGCTCTCCCGGCCCCTCCCGGACGATTTCCCCCAATGGAGCCCCGCCGAGCAACGTCGGTTTTTGATCGAGGCGTTGGACCGCCCCCTCCGGGTCTGCGGCGTGGTCCGCAATCAGGGCGAGCCCGGCGGCGGCCCCTTCTGGGTGGAATCCCCGGAAGGCGGCGTCTCCCTGCAGATCGTCGAGACCTCCCAGATCGATCCGAAGTCCCCCGAGCAGCAGGCGGCCCTCCGGGGATCCACCCACTTCAGCCCCGTCGACATCATCTGCGCGCTCCGCGACCGCACGGGCAAACCCTACGACCTCCGCCGCTTCGTGGACCCCGCGACCGTTTTCATCGCGAGCAAGTCTCACGAGGGCCGGCCTCTCAAGGCCCTGGAGCGTCCGGGCCTCTGGAACGGCGCCATGGCGGGGTGGAACACGGTGTTCGTGGCGGTGCCGGTCGAGACCTTCGCGCCGGTCAAGACGGTGCTGGATCTGCTGCGGCCGGAGCATCAGGAACCGGGGGCAGGGCCTGCCTCCGGTTCCTTCCCAGCCTAGTACTCCCCCAGATACCGCTCCTGCTCCCACGGGTGGACGTGCGAGATGTAGTCGGCCCACTCCTGGCGCTTGGCCCGGAGCAGGTTTTCGAGGATGTGGCCGCCGAGGGCGTTCTTCACCACCTCGTCCTTCTCGAGCTCGTCCAGCGCTTCGGAGAGGTTGGCCGGGAGCTGGCCGATGCGCAGGCGCCGCTTCTCGCGGTGGCTCATGGTGAAGATGTTCTTGTTGATCGGGGGGCCGGGGTGCAGCTCGCGCTCGACGCCGTCGAGTCCCGCAGCCAGCATCGCCGCCAGCGCCAGGTAGGGGTTGCAGGACGGGTCGGGCATGCGCACCTCGCAGCGGGTGGACATGCCGCGCTTGGCCGGTACGCGGACGAGCGGACTGCGGTTCTTCTCCGACCAGGCGACGTTGACCGGCGCCTCGTAGCCGGGCACCAGCCGCTTGTAGGAGTTGACGAGCGGGTTGGTCACCGCGGAGAAACCCATGGCGTGCTCCAGGATGCCGCCGATGTAGCCCATGGCCACCTTGGAGAGCTGGTGCTCGGCCTTCGAGTCGTAGAAGGCGTTCTCTCCCTTGTCCGTCAGCAGGCTCTGGTGGACGTGCATCCCCGAGCCGTTCACGCCGAAGAGCGGCTTGGGCATGAAGGTGGCGTGGAGGCCGTGGTCCAGGGCCACCTTCTTCACCACGAAGCGGAAGGTGGCGACGTTGTCCGCGGTGGCCACCGCGTCGGCGTACTTGAAGTCGATCTCGTGCTGGCCCGGCGCCACCTCGTGGTGCGCCGCCTCGACCTCGAAGCCCATGGCCTCCAGCACGATCACGATGTCCCGCCGGCACTCTTCGCCCTTGTCCACCGGCGTCAGGTCGAAGTAGCCGCCGATGTCGTGGGTTTCGACCTTGGGGTTGCCGTACTCGTCCTTCTGAAAGAGGAAGAACTCGGCTTCCGGGCCGGCCACCATGGTGTAGCCGAGGCCCCGGGCCTTCTCCACCTGCCGCTTCAAGGTCATCCGCGGGCAGCCCGGGAACGGCGAGCCGTCCGGCAGGTAGACGTCGCAGATCATCCGCGCCACCTTCGAGCCGTCCGGGTTGGTCCACGGATTGACCCGGAAGGTGTCGTAGTCCGGCACGAGGAGCATGTCGGACTCCTCGATGCGGGTGAATCCCTGAATGGACGAGCCGTCGAACATGATCTGGCCGTCCAGCGCCTTCTCGAACTGGCTGCGGGGGATCTCCACGTTCTTGATCACCCCCATGATGTCCGTGAACTGCAGCCGCATGAACCGTACGCCGTCGTCGTCGGTCGCCTTCAGGATCTCGTCTCTCGCCATTCTGACCCTCCGGTTCGTGACGTTTCGCGGACCATATGGGGTACTCCTCCGCTTTGCAAGCTCGACTTTGACGCGGTGATCTCCAAATCGTGACGATTCTGCATATTTCTCGTTGCACAACGAGGGGAAAGAAAGGCCTTGCGGAACGGTGGGTGCGTGGTACCATGTGCCGGCTTTCGGACAGTCTGGAGGAGACTCATGGGAGAGGCGCTGAAGATGCCGTCTTTCAAGCTTCCAAAGATCGAGCTCCCCCGTCCCACCCGGTGGGACTGGTATGCCATTGGAGCGCTCCTGCTCGGTCTGCTGCTCACCGCAGCCAACCTGGGCGTTGCGTTCACCAAGCCGCCGGGGGAACCCTTCCCGGCCGGCCTGACACCGCAGTTCCTCCTCGGCCAGCTCGCCGTCGCCTGCGGCAGTCTGATGCTCCTGGGCAAGACTGCCAAGGAGGGCACCGGCTGGGGCAACCTCGCTGCGATCGCGGGGACGCTCGTCGGGATCAGCGGCGTGCTCCTGGCTGCCGCCCTCTGGGCCGCGGCGTAACCCCGGCCTCACGACGGGCATCG
>DASQEB010000596.1:0-8602 GCA_035633875.1 Thermoanaerobaculia bacterium | reverse complement strand
ACGCGTCGCTGGGGGTCGCCCAAGGCCGCGAGCAGCATCCGGACGCGCTCGAGACCGAGACGGATGCCGAGCGCTTCGAGGCGGGAGAGGATGGGATGGGGGTCTACACCAGATGCCGGAGACACCGGGCGATCGTCTCCTTCATTTCCGAGCGCTTGACGACCATGTCGAGGAAGCCGTGCTCCAGGAGGAACTCGCTCCTCTGGAACCCCTCGGGCAGGCTCTGCCGGATCGTCTGCTCGATGACGCGCGGGCCGGCGAAGCCGATCAGGGCGCCGGGCTCGGCGATGTTCAAGTCGCCCAGCATGGCGAAGGAGGCCGTCACGCCCCCGGTCGTGGGATCGGTGAGGAGGGAGATGTAGGGCACGGCGGCGTCGCGCAGGCGGGCGAGGGCGGCCGAGATCTTGGCCATCTGCATCAGTGAGAGCACGCCCTCCTGCATGCGGGCGCCCCCGGAGGCGGAGACCACGAGGAGAGGCCAGCGCCTCTCGTACGCCCGCTCGGCAGCGCGGGTGATCTTCTCGCCCACCACCGAGCCCATGGAGCCGCCCATGAAGCGGTACTCCATGGCGGCGAGGACGACCGGGATGTCCTCCAGGGTCCCCTGGGCGACGACCACCGCGTCGCGCTCGCCCACCGCCTGGTGGTAGGTCTTGAGGCGGTCGCGGTAGCGCTTGGTGTCGCGGAAGCCCAGGGGATCGGTGGGGCTCACGCTCGCGAAGAGCTCCCGCGGCTCCTCGTCATCGAGCAGCAGCGCGATGCGCGTGCGGGCGTCGATGCGGAAGTGGTACTCGCACTTGGGGCAGACCCGGAGGTTGCGATCGAGGTCGCGGGAGTAGACGATCTCCTTGCACCCCTCGCATTTGACCCAGAGGCCTTCGGGGACGTTGCTGCGCGGCCGATCGACGCGGATCGCCTTGGGCTTTTTGGTCTTTCTGAACCAGGCCATGAGTCAGCGGCCCGGATCACATCTCCGCGGAGCCGTGCGCCTCCTCGGCTTCGAGGTCGTTCTGAATGCCGAGACGGAGGCAGGCGGCGTCGTACATCTGGCGGGAGGCCTTCTTGGCGTTCTGCAACTCGGCCAAGCGGTCCTTGACCTTGGCGAGCTCCTCCTCGATCAGACGGTCGAGCTCTTCCATCTCCTGGCGGGTGACGGCCAGGGTGTTCTCATAGAACTTTCTCTGCTGCTCGGTGAGGCTCATGGTCTGCTTCTCTCCTTCGAATCGCGCGACCGGTCTGGAGTCATAGCTTGAACGGGATCCGCAGGCGGGTCCACATCTTGACCCGGACCCCCTCCTTCGTGGCGGGCCTGTAGCGGGCGTTGCGGGCGGCGGCGACGGCGGCCTCGTTGATGCCGACCTTTTTCTGGATCGGTTCGACCATCCGAACGTCCTGCACCTTGCCGTTTTCGTCCACGAGGACGGAGACGACAACGGTTCCTTCGACCCTCAGGCTCCGGGCGAGCGGAGGATACTCCGGTTTCGGAAAGCTGACAAGTTGCGGCGGCACGATACCGGGACCGCCCTCCACCAGCTCGCCGACCCGGACCCGGGGCGCCTCCGGCGTAGGCTCCGGCTCCGCCCGCTCTTCGATCTGGGGTTTCTGCGGCTCCGGTTCGGGCTCGGGGTCAGCGGGGGCCGGCGTGGGGGGAATCAGAGGTTGGGGAGCAGACTGGCGCGGTGTCGGCTCCGGCTCCGGTGTCTGAACGGGAGGGACGGACGGCGGCGGCTCAGGGGAAGCGGTCTGGGGTGACGCAGAGACCGGGTCGAGCTTGTTCTCCTTCCGGGCCTTCTCCAACTCGTCCTTGAGCCTCGCCTCTTCGGCTTCCAGCTTGCGCCGCAGCTCCTCCTCCTTCTTCGCGAGCTGCTCGTCGAGGCGTCCGGCGAGACCGGTCATGTCCACCGGAGCGGGAGCGGCGCTCCCGGTCTGGGCGGCCGGCAGGGGGACAGGGCTTCCCCCGGGGCTGGCCGCCGCAGCAGCCGGGCCCGGGCTCTGCGCCGGCGGGGCTCCGGCCGCCGGCGGAGCGGGCTCTCCGGTCCGGCGCCGGCTGTTGAGGAAGAAGAAGGTCAGAACCGCGACCACGATCAGGGCGGCGATGGCGGCGTAGAGCAGGCCTCGGCCCTTGCGTCCTCCCTCCTCTTCCACCAGCACCTCCCCCACAGGGGCCACTGCCTCCACGGGCGCGGCCTCAGGCAAGGGCGCCGGCCGCTCGAAGACCACAGGGGCCGGCTCGGGCGGCGGGGGAGCAAAGGACACCGCGGGCTCGCTCTCCTCCACGGGCTCGGCCGACAGGGCGCGGTGGATGAAGGCGGCGAGGTCCGTGGGACCGGGTGAGGGCGAGAGCGCGGCGAGGGCCGCCTCGATCCGCTGCTTCATCTCACCCGCGCTGGCGAAGCGGTCCTGAGGCTCGATGGCCAGGGCCCGAGTGACGATCTCGTCCACCTCCCGGGGAATCGACGGGTCCACCTGCCGCGGAGAGCGGATCCGCCCCTGGCGCACCGCCTCGAGGACGGACAGCTCGCTGTCCCCCGGGAACAGCCGCTCGCCGGTCACCATCTCGAAGAGCACGGCGCCGAGAGAGAAGATGTCCGATCGGCCGTCGAGGGGCCGGCCCCAGGCCTGCTCGGGAGACATGTACTGGAGCTTGCCCTTGAGGGCGCCCACCTGGGTGTGGCTGGCCTTGCTCACCGCCTTGGCGATACCGAAGTCGCAGAGCTTCACGTCTCCGTCCGAGGTCAGGAGCACGTTCTGGGGCGAGACGTCCCGGTGGACGAGGCCCATCTCGCGGTCCTCGAAGTCCCGCTTGCGGTGGGCGTAGTCGAGGGCGCTCGCGACCCGTGCGGCGATCAGCAGGGCGAGGCCCAGAGGAAGTCTCATCCCCTTCTTGCGGGCGACGTTGAGCAGAGAGCGCAGGTCGCGCCCCTCGACGTACTCCATGGCGATGTAGTAGTCGCGGCCGATCTTCCCCAGGTCATAGATATGGACGATGTTGGGGTGGCTGAGCTGGGCCGCGAGCTTCGCCTCGTCGATGAACATGCCGACGAACTCGGAGTTGTCGGTCATGTGGGAGAGGATCCGCTTGATCGCCACGGTCTTCTGGAACCCTTCGACCCCGCGCATGCGGGCCTTCCACACCTCCGCCATCCCGCCGACGGCGATCCGCTCGAGGAGGGTGTACTGCCCGAAACGCTCGCCGGGCTCGTCCGCGAACACCGGGATGCGCTGCGTGGCCGCGAAGTCCTCCGGCGGACGACCGAGAGCCGGAGAGGGCGCCGGCGGGACGGCCGGGGGCGGCTCCGGCGCGGGAGGCGGAGCGGAGAAGAGCGGCGTCTCCTCGGCGCGGAGAGCGGGCTCGGAGGGCGGCAGCGCCGGTGGGAGATCCAGGGGCGGAATGTCCGGGAGCGGCGTGAGATCGAAGATCGGAGCCGGCTCCGCCAGAAGAGGAGGCGACGGCGGAGGGGCCGGGGTCGCGGGCCGCGGGGGCTCCGCAGCGGAGCGCGCCGGCTCGGACCGGCGGCTGGTCCGGGCGAGTTCCTCGAGCTCCGAGAAGTCGAAGTCCCCCACCGGCCGGGGCGCCTTGCGCACCGCGGTGCCCTCCGGGGGCGGAGCTGCGGAGACCAGCGGCGGTGGTATAGGAACAGCGCGCGGAGGCATTTCGGGGGGCCGGACCGGCGGCGCGGCGGCAGCCGGTGCCGGCGGGGACGCGGGGGGCCGGGCCGCGCCCGGTTTGGTGCGCCCGAGCTCCAGGTTCGAGAGGGTTTTGCTGAGCAGGGCGTCCACGTCGTCCGAGCCCAGGAGGGACTCGGCCCTACGGGCCTGCGGCGGCGCGGGTGCCGGGGGAGCGGGAACCGGGGCGGCCGGCTGGACCGGGGTCATCCGGGGAGCCGCCGGAGGAGCCTCGGGAGCGACGGCTTGCGGCCCCTTGCGCGGCTCCGGACCGAGCACTCCGGAGAGGGTCTGCTCAAGCCGGCGGTTGATGTCGTCGTTCCGGGGTGCCGCGGCGGCGGGCCGCGGAGCCTGGGGCGCGGCGGGCCGGGGCCGCGGCGCAGCCGGCGCCGGCGCATCCCCGTCCTCGAACTCGGCGAGGACGTCGCCGAAAATGTCCTGCGACGTCAGCCTGTGCTCCACGGGTGGCGCGGCGGGCGCGGGCTGCGGCCGGGCCAGCAGGGCACGGCGGGCGGCCAGCACCAGGTCCTGATCCGAGAACGGCTTGGCGATCTGGTCGTCGGCCCGCAGACCTTCGGCGCCGGCCCCCTCCTCCCCTTCGGGGAGGAGGGCCAGGACCCCGGGCCCCCCGCCGCTCCGGGAGAGGAAATGGGCGACGGCTTCGGCGCCGGGTACCTCGGAGCTCAGCAGCACCAGGTCGGGCGCCTCGGCGGACGCGGACTGCAGGGCCTGATCCGCTCCCGGCACCACCCGGACCCTCCACCCCTCGGCGCTCAGGGCGCTGTTGATCCTTTCCACATAGCGCGGTTCTTGCTCGACGACGAGGATCGAGGGCATGACGGCTCTCCGGGTGAGAAAAGACAGCAAGCCTTTCTAACATCCCCGCCTGCGTCAGTCAATCGCGGGAGCCCACAAAATCCTTGATTTTTAGAGGATTTAACCGCCGGCGGCCTCGCCTGGGGCGCATTGGCCGAAGCCGGGGGCTCCGGTATACTGTCGCGGCGCGAGGCCACGACGACGTCACTCCGAGCAATCCCAAGAGCACGAGAGGCCATGCTCATTCTTGGACTCGATCCTGGAAGCCTCCACACGGGGTACGGCCTGATCGAGAGGCACGGCTCTTCCCTGAAGCCGATCGAGGCCGGCCGCTTCTCCTGCCCCCGCAGCCTCGAGCTGCCGTCGCGCCTCGCCCACCTGGCCCGGAGCCTGGAGGACCTCGTGGCCCGACGGCGGCCGGACCTCGCCGTGCTCGAGACCCCGTTCCACGGGATGAACGCCCGCTCCCTGATCGTCCTCGCAGAAGCCCGGGGGGTCCTCCTCGCCGTCCTGGCCGGCCATGGGGTGGAGATCCGGGAATACAGCCCGGCCGAGGTCAAGGCGGCGGTCACCGGCAACGGCCGGGCCGACAAGACCCAGGTCGCCCGCATGGTGCGGCTGCTCCTGGCGGCGTCGGGGGACGGCTGGGCGAGCGACGCCACGGACGCCCTGGCCCTGGCCCTCTGCTGCGCCCAGAGGCTGCGCCTGGACAGGCTCCGGGACAGTTCCTTGCCTGTCAAGTAGATGTGCTACTATCCCTCCCTGCCTTCCCGGCATGCGCAGCGGGGAGAAGGGAACCACCAACTCTCGACCGCAGTAGAGGCCTATGGCTTTCCAGGGCTCGCTCAAGGAACTGCCGCTCCCGGACATCATTCAACTGGTCTCCGTCTCGGGGAAGACCGGCGTGTTCTCGTTGCGGAGGAACGGGGACGACACCGGCGAGATCTACCTGCGGGGCGGCCAGATCGTCCATGCCCATGTCGGCGATCTCCAGGGGGAGGAGGCGATGTACGAGCTGGCGATCTGGCCGGAAGGTGACTTCGTCTTCACTCCGGGTCAGGAGACGGACGTCACCACCATCCAGAAATCCAACACGAACCTTCTCATGGAGGCGGCGCGGCGGATCGACGAGTGGCAGGTCCTGTCGAAGCGCATCCCTTCGACGCGCCTTGTCCCCGTCTTCACCCACCAGGCCACTACCACGTCGGTCTCGCTGACGCCGCAGGAGTGGGGGCTGATCTGCAAGATCGACGAGCGCCGCACGATCGAGGAGATCGCCATCGGGCTCAACATGAGCCCCTTCGAGACATGCAAGCTCCTCTACGGCCTCATCACGTCGGGTCTGGTCACCCTCCACGAGGACCTGGGCCGCCTGCGGACGGAGCGTCTCCACAAGATGACCCCCGAAAACCTGGCGTCCCTGGTCGAGGGTATCCATCAGCAGGCCCGGACGGTGCTCTCCGGGCACGCCCGGCAACCCGACCTGGACGTCCCCTACCGCATGAGCCGGGCGGAGATGGAGGCCGGCCGGGGCGTAGAGGCGGTGCTCGATCTCGTGCGCGCCGAAGAGAAGATCGTTTCGGCCTCCCTCGGTCCCCACCAGAGCAAGCTCTTCCTCGATCGGATCGCCCAACTCCTGGACCGCTGAAGCGCGGACGCCGGCCTGTCCGGCGTTCCGCGGCCGGCTGCGGTTAGAATCCCTGCCAAATGCCGATCCGCCGCCTCCCTCTTCCCGTCCTGGCGTGCCTGTCCGCCCTCCTGCTCGCAGTGCCGTCCCACGCCATGGCCCAGGCCCAGGAGACTCCCCAGGAGCCCTCGTTCCAGGAGCCCGTGCCCCAGACTCCGCCCGAGGAGGAGGAGGAAAAGGAGCAGCCGCCCGCGGCCGAGCCGCAGCCCCCGCCCGGGCCCGAGACGCCGGGCCTGCCCTCCGCCGAGGAGCAGGCGACGACGACGGAGGAGCCTGAAGAATCCGAGGACGAGGACGCACCGCCCGCGCCGCCCTCGGAGAGAAACCTCCCCCGGCTCGACGTCTACTTCCCCGAAGGCGAGCTCGACCTGCGGGTCAACCGTCTGATCAACAAGGTCTTCTTCGAGGGGCAGGTCAAGTACAACTTCATCGAGGGGGACATCACCGCCTTCCTGCGCTACCGCTATTACGGATTCCGGCGGACGACCCAGTTCACGGTCTTCGATTCCATCGAGTTCGACGACATCGACGAAGATGTGAGGAACGACTTCGACCGGGTCCGGGGGACGCTCCTGCTCCTCCAATGGCCGTACAACTACAACCACCGCTCCTTTTTCCTGGCCGAGCTCGACCGGATCAGCTCCAACAAGGAGGGGGAGATCAACCGCTTGGAGCTGCTCGGCGAGACCAACACCTTCATTCGCGTCGGCTACCAGCTCGGCACCCCTGACGAGAACCGGTCGAGCGCCATCGCGGGCGAGACCCGGGCCCGCACGGAGCGGCTCTTCTCCGCCTTCCGGGAGTTCGGTCCGGGGGATTCCACCGTCACCGCTGCCGCCACCTATGGCTTCGACCTGGGCGGGATCGGGGACTTCGACTACCTCAAGCTCGAGTTCGAGGCCTTGAAGAGGTTCGACGTCAGCGCCCGGACCTTCCTCATCGGCCGGCTGCGCGGGGGCACCTTCCCGGACATCGGTGAGTTGCAGGAGAGTGATCTCCCGCCCGACGCGGATTTGCCGTTCGACCGCTACACCATTCCCCGTAGCGAATTCCTGCGGCTCGACGGACGCGAGTACCTGAAGGGGCTGGACGAGAGGAAGCGCGGCATCGAGCAGATCCTCACCACCTG
This sequence comes from Thermoanaerobaculia bacterium, assembly GCA_035633875.1. Taxonomy (GTDB): domain Bacteria; phylum Acidobacteriota; class Thermoanaerobaculia; order Multivoradales; family UBA5704; genus DATARR01. Next base: position 1,304 of record DASQEB010000596.1, on the reverse strand, counting down.
GGAATACTTCTTTCCCTGGTTCATCGAGGAGAGGCGTGATTTTCTTCGTCTGGAATGGCAGAATTGGTATTGGGTCCTGTACGCTGGAGCCGGCACCATCGGCTTCGACCGTGAGGTCTACACGGACTTCGACACCTACATCCCCGACGCCGGTATCGGCTTCGAGTCATCCTTCAGGCTCAGGAAGTACAGATTCTTTCTCTCCGGGATCGTGGCACAGGCTTTGAAAGGGGATGGGGGCGTGGAGGCGCGTATTTCGGTCAAGTCCTATCGCTGAGCCGCCAGCGGAGGGTCTCTTGGCCGGTTTGTCGCCTGGCAGCACGATTTTTTAGTTGCAGTGCAGGTAAAAAGGCGGGGGTCATCGAGGCTCCCGCAGTTCAGGCTTGCAGCCGGAGGAGACTATGAAATTGAAACATCTTCTCGCCATCGGGCTGTTGAGCCTCGTTCCTGCCCTGGGGAACGCCGCGGAGCAAGCCAATGCTCCCACGGCAACGGGTGAGACGGGGCTCTTCACCATTCTGACCGGCGACACCTTACCGCGCGGTGGATGGTCATTTGGACTGTATTACAACAACTGGGATCGGGTCTTGGACCTCGACGGCCTCGACGTGGAGGAGGAGAGCGTCGACTGGAACCGTCTGAGCGCCAGTGTCGGGTACGGCATCACCGACCGGTGGGAGCTGAGCCTGGCGGTGCCGTACGACGACTACGACTTCGACTTCCGCGGTTTCGACGCGGACGCGAGCGGCCTCGGCAACGCCATCCTCGGCACCAAGTTCCGCCTCCTGGGGAACGCAGGGGACCCCACGACGCTCGCCCTCAATCTGTTCGCAGAGCTTCCGACCGGTGACGACGACGTCGCCTCGGACGACGCCGGCTTCGGCGCCGGCCTGGGCTGGCGGGTCAACAAGTGGGCCTTCGACGTCAAGTACCGCGATCCGGGCGACCCGTTCGGCGAAGAGCTCAAGGGCGGGATCGGCTATGTCGGCCAGGTCTCCGAGCGGTTCGACTGGATCACCGAGCTCGTCGGCACCTTCTATTCGGGCGACGACGATTTCAATTTCGACGACGATGACGACGACAACACCGGATTCGCGCCCTTCGACGACTCCTACGACCTGACCACGGGCGGCCGCCTGTGGCTCGGCGCGGACGGCAACTGGGCTTTCAACTTCGCCCTGCGCACCAACCTCGCGTCGCTGGGCGACATCGACGAGCACTGCCCGATCGGCGGTCTGCTCGGGTTGACTTACTTCCCGCGGTTCTTCGAGCGCCCGGCGCCTCCGCCGCCGCCTCCGCCGCCG
>DASQEB010000595.1:0-1904 GCA_035633875.1 Thermoanaerobaculia bacterium | reverse complement strand
CAGGATCTCGCCATCCTTGCGTTCGGCCTCGAGCCAGATCCGGCCGCCCTCCTCCATGTACTTGGCGGCGTTGTTGAGGAGGTTGGACACCACCTGGGAGAGGCGGGTCAGGTCCGCCATGACATAAAAGGACCCCGACGGCAAGGCGACGGTGAGGGTGTGCCGCCGGCTGTCGATCGACGGACGGCTCGTCTCCACCGCCTGGGCGAGGACCGTGTCGAGATCGATCCTCTCCTTGTGGAGCTCGACCTTGCCCTGGGTCACGCGGGAGACGTCCAGCAGATCGTCCACCAGCCGGGCGAGTTGCCCCACCTGGCGGTCGATGACGTCCCGGGCCCGGGTAAGGTGGGGATCGCTCGGGCCGATCAGCCGCATCACCTGGGCGGCGTTGCGGATCGGGGCGAGGGGGTTGCGCAGCTCGTGGCCGAGCATGGCCAGGAACTCGTCCCGCGCCCGCAGGGCGCCCTCGAGCTCCACGGTCCTCTCCGCCACGCGCCGCTCCAGATCCCCGTTGAGCTTCTGGAGCTCCTCCTTGGCCAGCTTGAGCGTGGAGCTCTCGATCAGCTCCCATTCCCCCTGGCGGCGGGTCAGGGCGAACTGGTGGTTGCGGCAGACGTCGAGGACGTCCTCGGCACAACAGCGGTCCAGCGAGTAGGAGCACAGGGCGATGATCCGGAACCGCCGGAAGGCCTCGTTGACCATCGACTCGTACTCCAGGAACTCGTGCCAGCCGCTGCGCTCCAGCCAGAAGGTGTTGCCGGTGAGCCGGAAACCCGAGAAACCCCGGTCGAGGGCCCGCTGCTCGCGATCGATCCACCCCTGGAGGACCTCCGCGGGCCGCTGCTCGCCGTTCCTCAGGTACCAGTCTTGGTGATTCCAGATCTCGATCTGGCCGTTCGCCACGAAGTCCTCGAAATCGGGCATGGCCTCGCGCATCAGCGCCGTGGCCTCCTCCGCCTCCAGCGGGTGCGAGGTGACCCACATGCACACCTCGTTGTTGCGCAGCCCGGCCACGAAATAGGGCACGAGGGTGTCGATGAGGTCCTGCTTGGTCCGGTAGAACTGGCAGAAGTGGGAACCGAAGGGGATCGCTCCGACGGCCTCAATCCCACTGGGACTGCTCGCTGCACTGCCCATGGGCACACCTCCAAAGCAGACCGCCCACGAGTTTACGCCTGTTCGGGAGTAGCGCTCCATGCGGGGGCGGTTCACTCACCGGAACCGTTGTCCCCCCTCCATTCATTCCTCTGGACGACCGGGAGTTGGAGGGCCCGCTCGCGGTCCAGGTCCAGGGAGCCCACGTGGAGGGCCAGGGGGGACTGGACCCACTTGTAGATCGAGCGGGTGAAGAGGACCGCGAAGCGCCGGGCCCAGCCGTCCAGCCGGGCCGGATCGATCTCCGGGAAGATGGTGTGCAGGGCGAAGGCCACCTCGTCCGGCGCGAGCTTCTCGGCGGCGTAGAGGTAGAGGCAGGAGTCGAGGACCGGGAAGGGCATCAGCTCCGCCTCCGCCGTCTGCGCCTCCGCCAGCTCCGGCCCCGGCTCGGTCTCCAGGGTGAGGCGGACGCCCTCGAATCCGTAGAGCTGATGGAAGCGCTCCAGCAGGGCGATCACCACCGTCTTGGGGACGTTGGCGATCACCGACAGGGCTCCCTCCAGGTCGCCGCCGATCGTGGTGTAGCCCACGGCTTTCTCGCTCATGTCCCCGGTCTGGAGGAAGAGGGCGCCCGAGCTGTTCGCCCAGTTCCACATGCGCGAGGCCCGGATGCGGGCCTGGACGTTCTGCCGGGTGATCTCCGTGGGCTCCCCCCCGCCGAGCATCTGCCGCGTGGCCTCGACCTCCCGGTCGAAGGCCTCTTCGATCGCGACGACGCGGAGGGAGACGCCGAGCTCCCGGCAGAGCGT
>DASQEB010000594.1:0-2751 GCA_035633875.1 Thermoanaerobaculia bacterium | reverse complement strand
GCGGCAGGCGTTCGCGATGTGGGCCGTGGCCAGGGCGATCAGGTCGAAGGATCGGGGCATCCTGGGATTGCGGATGGCCACGAGCCGGGCGAGGGAGGCCAGATGGAACGCCTCCTCCGGATCTGTCTGGACCCGCTTTCGGCTCTCCGCGATGAGGAGCCGCACGAGCGTCGCGCTCCGGAACCGGCTGCGGGCGCGCTCCACCCGCTGGACGCGCTCGGCCGGAGGGAGGGCCAGGAGGACCTCCAGATCCCGCGCCGCGTTCTGCAACTCCCCCTCGATGCGAGGGATCTGCTCTTCCAGGACCCCCGGGAGGAGCTCGAGCGCCCGGCTGGAGCCTGCTGCCTCCGCCGCGCGGCGCTCCTTCTGGAAACGGGTGATCTCCCGACGGCAGGTCCGGCAGAGGCTCATGAGGTGCTGCGCTGCGATCTGGGAAATGACGCTCGCGGGCAACTCGCCGCGGGAGACGGCCCACAGCAGCTCGCGAGAGATGTGGAGATCGTCCATCGAGCCCTCCTTGCACAAAAGAGTTCTTTATCTCCTGCCATCATACCGCAGAAATGATCCGGGTACGAGAAGAAGATCCGTGCCGGGGCAACTGGAAGAGCCGCCGGCACGGAGGGCACGCCGGTCTAGCCGTCCGGGTCCATGATGGAGCCGAGATCAGAGCCGCTCTGGCTCCGGGGGCACCCGTCCGGGTCCATGGCGGACCCGCTGTCGTTCGGACAGCCGCTCGTCGTCTGGCCGTCCGGGTCCATCACCGAGCCGCTCTTGCCCGCGCGGGTCTCTCCCAGCCAGGGGACGAGCTCGCCCAGGGCCTGCCAGACGGTGCCAAAGAGGCCGGGCGTGCGCTCGGCCCGGTGGCCCCGTCCGCCGGCCGCCAGGGCGGGGGAGGCGGCGAGGGCCAGGGTGAGGAGGATAAGGAGGGTGGGGGCGATCCGGGTGAGACGGGATGAGGCGCTTCGCATCGAGGGACCTTTCTGGACCGGCCCTCCGCTCTCTGCCCGCCGCGGGCGGGAGGGGGGTGGTCTTCCTATAGGTTGCCGGAGAGATCGGCCTCCAGCACGGGTCCCCGCGATCTCGAGGAGGGCGGAAGGGCGGTTGGGCGTCGCCATCTTGCCAAGCTCCCACTGAGATCCGGTCTACCGCTCTTCCAACCGGGCCTCCGGGACGGTCACCCCGCCCTGTGGGCCTCCGAGCAGGCGCTCGTCCTCTGGCCGTCCGGTCCATCAAGGAACCGCTCTTGCCGGCCCGGGTCACCCCCGCCCACAGGGGACAAGCTACGAAGAGAATCAAACCTCCGGAAGACGGCTTGGCCCCGAAGGGGCCTGGGCGTAGAGCCTGGCATTTCAATGCCAGGGAGGGTTCCCCCCATGATTTTCAGAGTCCCGAAGGGACGGCGGCCTTCCGAGGGCCTTCAGGCCCGTGCCCCCTGAAGTCGTCGACGGGGGTCTTCTAGCGACTCGATCACTTGATGCGATAAGCTTGCGCCCACCAGTTCGCAGCATCTCCGCAGGCCGGAACACTCGGGGTCGGGTGGAGCATCCAGGTGTCGGGTCGGTGCGCGCCTCGTGGAAATACTTCGCAGACTCGCGCACCGCCTTGACCGTGAGCTGCTCCTGCCGGGCGGCCTCTTGGAAGAGCATAAGCGCGGCGACCGCCTCCCGGCGGAAGATGGGAAAGATCTCCTCGGCCAGCCGCTTCACGTCCGCCACGCGCCCCTCGCGCACGGAGAGCAGCGCGAGGTCCTCGATCGACACCATGGCCGCGTCGAGCCCACGACGACCTCGTGGTGGCCTCTGGCTGCGCCTTGAGGTGCCTTCTTGGGCTCCTTGAGCGGAGAGCTCGAGACTGCCGGCGAGCGCAAGCTTCAGCATTCGCCCCTCCTCCGGTATGATCCTGGGCGTCCTGAGGGATCGAAACGCTGGACACGTCCGGCCCTCGCCGGACTTCCTTGGGAGCTCCATGCCCAGGAAACGTGACGTTCTTGAAGCTTTGAAGCGGGATGAGCTCGTCGATGCTGTCGACTGGTTCGACGTGCCCGTGCGTGACCGCCGGGTCCGCGACGACCTGATCGACGCGCTCGCCGCGTCACGCAAGGCCGGGCTGGCCGGCATCCTCGAAGGCCTCTCCCGCAATCGCCTCAAGGAGATCTGCCGCGCCCTGGACCTGGACGACTCCGGCCGTGAGAAGGCGGTGATCATCGCCCGGCTCGCGGGACGGGACGGGCACGCCTCCGCCACGATGCCCGCCGCGGTGAGCACGCCACGCTCGATTCCCGCCGCGCCCGAGCCTCCACGGGAGCCGGACGCGAGCCGCGAACCCGCCGGCTCTCGCTATCATGCGGGAAGACCCCCGGCAGACTCCAAGCGGAGGCCCTCCCGAGGTTCTGAGGAAGGAATGGAACAGGCTCAGCTCAACTGGATCGCCAACTTCATCTGGGGTATCGCGGACGACGTGCTGCGCGACCTCTATGTGCGCGGCAAGTACCGCGACGTCATCCTCCCCATGACCGTTCTGCGACGGCTCGACTCGCTCCTCGAAGGTACGCAGCAGGACGTGCTCGACATGAAGGCGCGGCTGGACAAGGCAGGCATCGTCCACCAGGACGGACCCCTGCGCCAGGCCGCGGGCCAGGCGTTCTACAACGTCTCCGGCTTCACCTTGCAGGACCTCAAGTCCCGCGCCAGCCAGCAGCAGCTCCGGCAGGACTTCGAGGCCTGGCTGAACGGATTTTCCCCCAACGTCCAG
>DASQEB010000593.1:0-5326 GCA_035633875.1 Thermoanaerobaculia bacterium | reverse complement strand
ACCTGCAGGGGGAGGTGGCCTACAGCCATTTGCAGGCGAGCAGTGAGCTCGGCTATCGCCTGATGACCTCTTACGCGCTGTACGCAGAGGCCCTCCGCCTCCTCGCCTCGCGAGCGCGCTGGCTCGATCTCGGCGCCGGCGCCGGCGTGGCCGAGCGGCCGGACGACGGGCTGGCCCGGTTCAAGTCCGGCTGGGCGACCGGCACCCGGGTGGCGTACTTCTGCGGCCGGATCCTCGACCCCGGCCGGTATGCGGCGATCTCGGGCGGGCGGGAGCCCGCAGCGGACCGCTACTTCCCGCTGTACAGGGCCGGTGAGCTCGCCCCGCGGGTCTCGTCGCGATGATCCGGCACGAGCTGATTCCGCTGTCTTCGCCGGCCGCCTGGAGGGAGGCCCTGGCCGGAGTGCCGCACGAGCTCTGGCACACCTGGGAGTACTGCTCCGCGCTGCGGCTCACGGTCCGCGACGAGATCCATCTCTATTGCTACCGCTCCGACGAGGCGACGATCGTCTGCCCGCTTCTCGAACGGAGCCTCGGTTCTTCCGCGGATGTGGCGACTCCGCCCGGCTTCGCGGGGTTCGTGGGGACCGGAGCCGATCCGGGCTTCCCCCGGGAGTGGGCGCGCTTCGCCGCCGGACGGGGATGGGTGTGCGGGTATCTCGCGCTCCACCCCTGCCTGGAGGGGCCCAGCGGGTTCGACCCCGGGGAGGTCCATGCCTCGAACAGCGTCTACGTCCTCGACCTGCGTCGCGGCCCGGAGGCGCTCTTCGCGGCCCTGGACAGGAACCGCAGGCGCCAGTTGCGGGACTGGGACGCGGTCTCCGCCGGCCTGCTCCACGACAGGGGCCCGTTGGCGGCTTTCCTGGTGCGGGAGTACCCGGCCTCCCTCCGCCGGCTGGGCGCTTCGCCGTCCTACGAGCGCTCCGGGGAGACCCTGGCCCGGCTCTGCGAGTTGGACAACGTCCTCCTGGTCGGCGCGGGGACGCCGGAGAGGGTGGAAGCGGTCCACGCGTTCGCCTTCACCCCGCACGCCGGCACCAGCCTGTTCAGCGTCTCCCTGCCGGAGGGGCGGAGGCACACCACCTACCTGATCTGGCACGGAATCCGCGCCCTCGCCTCGCGCGGCGTGCCCTTCCTCAACCTCGGCGGCGGGGTGCGGGAGGACGACGGGGTCGCGCGGGCCAAGCAGCGGTTCGGAGGCCGGCGGCTGGCGCTGCGCTGCCTGAAACAGGTGTACCGGCCGGAGGTCTACGCCTCGCTGTGCGCCCGCCGGGGAGCCGACCCCGCCGACCGGTCCGGCTACTTCCCGGCGTATCGGGATTCCCGTTCGGTCCGGATCTGACAGGAGAGAGCATGTTCACCCGATCCGCCCGGTACTACGACGCGCTGTACGACTTCAAGGATTACGCCGCCGCGTCGCAGAAGCTCCACGAGCTGATCCAGCGGAGCCACCCCGCCGCCGAAAGCCTCCTCGACCTCGCCTGCGGGACCGGCCGTCACCTCGAGCACCTCCGCGCGCACTACCATGTCGAAGGGCTCGACCTCAATCCCGAGCTGCTCGAAGCCGCGCGGCGCCGCTGCCCCGGGGTCCCGTTCCACCACGGGGACATGGCGGGCTTCGAGCTGGGGCGCCGCTTCGACGTGGTCACCTGCCTGTTCAGCTCGATCGCCTACGTGAAGACGCTCGACAACCTGCACCGGACGATCGCCACCATGGCGCGCCACCTGCGGCCCGGGGGGGTGGCCGTGCTCGAGCCGTGGTTCGGTCCGGACCGCTACTGGACCGGCACCATCACCGCCAATCACGTGGACCAGCCGGAGCTGAAGATCGCCTGGATGTACACGAGCGAGAGGGAAGGGGATCTCTCGATCCTGGACGTGCACTATCTGGTGGGGACTCCCGGAGGTATCGAGCACTTCACGGAGCGGCACGAGCTCGGGCTGTTCACCGACGAGCAGTACCTGGCGGCTTTCCGGGAGGCCGGCCTCCTCGCCAGCCACGACCGCGAGGGCCTGTTCGGACGCGGCCTCTTCCTCGGGGTCAAGCCGTCCACCGGAGCGGCAGCGGCATGAAGGCCCAGTCTGTCGAGCTCGCCGTGTTCGGAGGCCCGCCGGCCTTCGCCGAGCCCCTGCACGTCGGCCGGCCCAACGTGGGGGACCGGGGCCGGCTCCTCGCGCGGATCAACGATCTCCTGGACCGGCGGTGGCTCACCAACCACGGCCCCTATGTGGAGGAGCTCGAAGGGCGCATCGCCTCTCTCGTGGGAGCCCGCCACTGCATCGCGATGTGCAACGGCACGGTCGCCCTGGAGATCGCGGCGCGCGCTTTGGGCCTTTCCGGCGAGGTGATCGTCCCGTCGTTCACCTTCGTGGCCACGGCGCACGCGCTGCGCTGGCAGGAGGTCACGCCGGTCTTCTGCGACATCGATCCCCGGACCTGCAACCTCGACCCCGGCCGGGTCGAGGAGCTCATCACGCCGCGGACCACGGGCATCGTCGGAGTCCATCTCTGGGGGCGCCCCTGCGACGCGGACGCCCTGCGCGACATCGCCCGCCGCCGGGGACTCCGGCTCCTGTTCGACGCTGCCCACGCCTTCGGGTGCAGCTACCGGGGGCGGATGGTGGGGACGTTGGGGGACGCCGAGGTGTTCAGCTTTCACGCTACGAAGTTCCTCAACAGCTTCGAGGGAGGCGCCGTGCTCACCGACGACGACGCCCTCGCGGCGAAGATCCGGCTGATGAAGAACTTCGGCTTCGCCGGCTACGACGAGGTGATCCACCTGGGGATCAACGGCAAGATGAGCGAGGTGGCGGCGGCCATGGGCCTCACCTCCCTCGAGAGCATGGACGAGTTCATCGCGGTCAACCGGCGCAACTATCACCGGTACCGGGAGGAGCTGGCGGACCTGCCCGGGCTCCGGCTGGTCGAATACGACGAGTCGGAGCGCTGCAATTATCAATACATCGTCCTCGACGTCGATCGGACGCTCACCGGGCTGAGCCGCGACGCCCTCCAGATCGTGCTCCAGGCCGAGAACGTGTTCGCCCGGCGGTACTTCCATCCCGGGTGCCATCGCATGGAGCCCTATCGCTCCGAGGCGCCGCCGGATGTCGGCCTCCGCCTGCCGGAGACCGAGCGGCTGGCCGGCCGCGTGCTGTCGCTGCCGACCGGCACCGCCGTCGGCCCGGAGCACATCCGGGAAATCGTCCGAATCCTCCGGCTGGCTCTGGCGCACGCCGCCGAGATCCGCGAGAGGATCGCCGCATGAAGGTCAGCGTCTCGATCACCACCTACAACCATGAGCGCTACATCGCCGAGGCGATCGAAAGCGTTCTCATGCAGCGGACCTCTTTCGATTTCGAATTGATCGTGGGCGAGGACCGTTCGAGGGATCGCACCCGGGAGATCGTGCTCGATTTCGAGCGACGGTATCCGGAGAAGGTCCGGGCCGTGCTGCCGGAGGAGAACCTCGGGGGCGGCGGCAAGAGGATCTTCGTCGAGACCCTCCGCCTCTGCCGGGGGCAGTACATCGCGGCCATGGACGGCGACGACCTCTGGACGTCCCCCGAGAAGCTCCAGATCCAGGCCGATTTTCTCGACGCCCACCCGGAGTGCTCGGCCTGCTACCACGATGTGATCAATCTCTACGAGGACGGCCTCGAGGGTCCGCCGACCTCGCGCGATTCCGGGGCGAAGCCGTTCGCCACCCTGGACGACGTGGTGGAGCGCTGCTTCGTGCCGGCCTGCTCTCCCATGTTCCGGCGCGAAGTGGTGGCGGAGCTGCCCGCCTGGTACTTCGAGATGCCCTGGGGGGACTGGCCCCTCTACATCCTCGCCGCGGAGCGGGGACCCATCGGGCACATCGACGCCCTCCTCGGAGCCTATCGCGTCCACCGCGGCGGCATGTGGTCCGGCCTCGGGGAGGTCGAAAAGATGGAGGGGCTCGTCGCCTTCTACCGCCGGATCGACGTCCTGCTCGGTTTCCGGCACACGAAAACCATCCGCCACCGGTCCGGCCGCTGCTACTACCGTCTCGCCAGCCTCTACGCTGGAGGGGGCGAGACCGCCAAAGCGAGGTCCTGCGCATGGAAGGCTCTTCTCCACCTCCCGCTCCGCCGCCATCATCCCTACGGACACCTGCTCCGGATGCTCCTCCGGCCGCCGTAGGGAGCGGGTTTCTGCACTGGCGGCGCCGCGCGCGGAAATGGCGCCACCGGTGGGAGCTCGTCCTGGAGCACCGCGTCCGGCCCCTCCTCCTCCGCGGACGGGTCCGGCACGTGGCGGGACCCCGGGAGGTCTCCTACGGACCGGACGAGCTGCTCGCGATCTGTGTCGTCCGCAACGGCGCCGTTCACGTCCGCTCGTTCCTCGATCATCACCTGGGGCTCGGGGTGCGGCACATCGTGCTGCTCGACAACGGCTCGACCGACGGGACGATCGATCTGGCCCGGGGGTACGAGAACGTCACCATCCTGCGCACGGACTGCCCGTACCGGCTCTACGAGAACGTGATGAAGCGGTACCTCGCCCGGCGCTTCTCCCGGGGGCGCTGGAACCTGTGCGTGGACATCGACGAGCGCTTCGACTATCCGCTGTCCGACGTCCTCCCCCTCCCGTCGTTTCTCGCCTATCTCGACTATCGCGGCTTCACGGCCGTCGTGGCCCAGATGCTGGACCTGTTTCCCGACGCGCCCCTCCTCGACGAAGGTGGAGGAGAGGCCGGGCTGCGCGAGCGTCACCGCTTCTACGACACCTCCACCATCACCCGGCGGGAGTACCGCTATGGAACGCTGGCCAACCCGGAGGTCCGGGAGCACCGGGGCGGCATCCGCCGCGCGGTTTTCCAGTCCAACAACTGCCTCACCAAGGCGGCCCTGGTCCGCGTCGACGAGGAGATCGAGCTGTTCGCGGACTGGCACCACGTCCGCAACGCGCGGATCGCGGACCTGACCTGCGTGCTGCTGCACTATCCCTTTGTCGAGACCTTCGCCGCCAAGGTGGAGGACGCGGTGCGCACCGGGCGGTACGGGACGATGACGACTCCCCAGTACGAGAGCTACTGGAGAGCGCTGCGGGAGGATCCGGGCCTCCGTCTCAAGGGGCCGGCGGCCCGCGAGTACGCCGGCACGGCGGCCCTGGTGGAGGAGGGGTTCCTGGTGATCTCCCGGGAGCTCCAGACCTGGGTCGCCGAGCACGGCTCGCCGAAAGGGCTGCGGCATGAGTGAGCCAGGGTCTCCGCGGATCTCGGTCTGTATCGTCTGCCGCAACGAGGCGGACCGTCTGGGACCTTGCCTGGAGTCGGTCGCCTGGGCCGACGAGGTGATC
>DASQEB010000592.1:0-2448 GCA_035633875.1 Thermoanaerobaculia bacterium | reverse complement strand
ACCGCACCCCCAGCAGCTCCACCTCGAAGATCAGCGTCGCGTTCGGGGGGATCACCCCGCCAGCCCCCCGGGCGCCGTAGCCCAGGTCGGCGGGGATGGTGAGCCGGCGCTTGCCGCCGACCTTCATGCCGGCGACGCCTTCGTCCCAGCCGCGGATGACCTGGCCGCCGCCGAGGCGGAAGGAGAAGGGCCGGCCGCGGTCCAGGCTGGAGTCGAACTTGGTGCCGTTCTCGAGCCAGCCGGTGTAATGGACGTCCACCGTCTTGCCCGCACGGGCCTCCTCGCCCTGGCCGGTCTCGAGGTCCGTGTACGCGAGGCCGGAACTGGTTGTGATCTGCTGGTTCTCGCTCATGCTCGCCTCCTCCTTTCGGAGGGCGAGCTTATCGCACCCCCAGCAATTCCACCTCGAAGATCAGCGTCGCCCCCGGGGGGATCACCTCGCCGGCCCCCCGCTTGCCGTAGCCGAGGTCCGGAGGGATGACGAGCTTTCGCTTGCCGCCGACCTTCATGCCGGCGACCCCCTCGTCCCAGCCCTTGATGACGTCGCCGGCACCGAGGCGGAAGGTAAAGGGGCGCTTGCGGTCCACGCTGGAGTCGAACTTGGTGCCGTTCTCCAGCCAACCGGTGTAGTGGACCTCGACGACCTTGCCCGCCCTGGCCTCCTCGCCCTGGCCGGTCTTGACGTCGATGTACTTGAGGCCCGAGGCGGTGACGACGACCTCTTTTCCGTTGCCATTTTTCGCGGGGGCCTTCTCCTGCATGGCGGAGACGGGGATCACAAAGGGGGCCGCGGCGGCCAGAAAGGCCGCAAAAAAGGCGCGGGAAAGGGTCCTGGGATGCATGGCCGAACCTCCTCTCGATGGATTCGCCGTCCTGTCATCCGATCTGAAGAGGTTGATTCTACGTCAAATCGCCCGCCGGACCACCCTTCCCCTCTTGACCACGGCCGCCACCGGGTTGATGCCGTAGTGGTAGACGAGGTGGAGCAGGTTGGGCGCGTCGAGCAGGACGAGGTCGGCCCGCTTGCCCGTCTCGACCGAGCCGGCCTCGCTCCCGAGCCCCAGGCAGCAGGCCGCGTTCAGCGTGGCGGCCGTGAGGCTCTCCTCGATGGTGAGGCCGAGCTCGAACACCGCCAGCACCACGACCATGGGCATGGACTCGGTGTGGGAGGACCCAGGATTGCAGTCCGTGGCCAGGGCGATGGGCACGCCGGCCTCCACGAGCCGCCGCGCCGGAGCGTACTTGTGCTTCATCAGGAAGAAGCTGGTGCCGGGGAGGAGCACGGCGGTCACCCCGGAGCGGGCGAGGGCCTCGATGCCGGCCGGGGAGACGGCGATCAGGTGGTCCGCGGAGAGGGCTCCCAGCTCCGCGGCCAGCTCGGCCCCCCCGGAGTCCACGAACTCGTCCGCATGGAGCCGGGGGCCGAGGCCGTGGCGCGCTCCGGCCTCCAGCACCCGCCGCGACTCCGCCGGAGTGAAGACCCCCTGCTCGCAGAAGACGTCGCAGTAGCGGGCGAGGCCGGCGGAGGCCGTGGCCGGGATGATCTCCTCGCAGATCAGGTCCACCCAGCGCCCGCGGTCCTGCCGGTGCTCGGGCGGCACCTCGTGGGCGGCGAGCAGGGTCGGAACGAGGTCCACCGGATGCCGCTCGGCGGCGCGCCGGATGGCCCGGAGCTGCTTGAGCTCGTCGTCCCGCGACAGGCCGTAGCCGCTCTTGGCCTCGGCCGTGGTGGTGCCCCAGGCGAGCATCTGGTCCATGCGCCGCAGGACGTTGGCCACGAGGTCCTCCTCGCTCGCCTCGCGGGTGGCCCGAACGGTCGAGAGGATGCCGCCGCCCGCCGCCGCGATCTCCTGGTAGGTCTTGCCGGCGAGGCGGGCCGCGAACTCACCTTCCCGGCTTCCGGCCCAGGGCAGATGCGTGTGGGGATCGACGAAGCCCGGGACCAGCGTGCCCCCTCGGCCGTCCAGCCGTTCGGCATCCGGCAGCTCGCCGAAAGCGCGCCGCCGCTCCTCGGGGGAGCCCACGAAGGCGATCCGGCCGTCCCGGCAGAGCACCTCGGCGTCCTGGATCCGCCGGACGCGCCGCTGGTCGGCGCCGCGCAGGGGCGCCGAGCCCTCGGGCGTCGCCACCTCGGAAAGATTGTGGACGAGGAGGTCGGTCATGGAGGGGGATTGTAGTCCCTCGCCCCCACCCCCGGTGGCGTCGGGTCCAAAAAGAAAGAGCTCCGCCCCGCCGCCCTTCGGAGCGGAGCTCACGTTTCCTTCAGTTGTCAAAGAGCCACCCCCTCCCATCCCCCCGGACCGCTCGCCGAGCCCGCGGAGAAGCGCGTCCGGAGGGCCCTCTCGAGCCGGGTTCGCCTCTGGAGGCGAGAGGCGCGCCTCGCGCGGCCGCCGTTCGCCTCCGGAGGCCAGGAGCCTGCCTCCGGAAGCCCGCCGTCCAATTCCGGAG
>DASQEB010000591.1:0-2231 GCA_035633875.1 Thermoanaerobaculia bacterium | reverse complement strand
ACCCGACCGAGGAGGCCCTGGCCGAGATCTGGTGCGAGGTGCTCGGCCGCGAGCGGATCGGCGTCCATGACAACTTCTTCGAGCTGGGAGGGCACTCCCTGCTGGCCACCCAGGTCGTCTCCCGGGTGCGCGAGACCCTGCGCCGGGAGCTGCCCCTGCGCGGCCTGTTCGCCGCTCCCACAGTGGCGGCCCTGGCCGAGCGGCTGGAGGATGAGGCCCGGCCCTCGGCGCCGCCGATCCTCCGCGCGTCCCGCAAGTGGGACCTGCCCCTCTCCTTCTCCCAGCAGCGCCTCTGGTATCTCGACCAGCTTCAGCCCGGGAGCCCCACCTACCACATCCCGGCCGCCGTGCGGCTGCGCGGACGTCTGGAGGCCCCCGTCCTGGAGGCCGCGTTGCGCCAGCTCGTAGCCCGACAGGAATCCCTGCGCACGAGGTTCCTCACCGCCGAGGGGCGGCCCGTGCAGGTCGTCGTCCCGGAGGTCCCCGTAGCCCTGCCGCGCGTGGACCTGACAGGCGTTCCGGAGGCGCAGAGCGAAGACCTCGTCCGGGAGCTCGCGAGCGTGCTCTTCCTCCAGCCGTTCGACCTCCGCAAGGCGCCGCTCCTGCGGCCTGCGCTCCTGCGTCTGTCGGACACCGAGCACGCGCTGGTCGTGGTCTTTCACCACATCGTGGTCGACGGCTGGTCGCTCGCCGTCTTCTTCCGCGAGCTTTCGGTGCTGTACAGAGCGCTCGCCGGGCGCCGGCGGCCCGATCTCCCGCCGCTCGCGATCCAGTACGCGGACTTCGCCGTGTGGCAGAGGGAGTGGGTGGAGAACGCCGTCCTCGTCTCCCAGTTGCCCTACTGGAAGGAGCGGCTGGGAGTCCGGCCAGCGCGGCTGGAGCTCCCCACCGACCGGACGCGGCCGACGATGGCGAGCTTCCGCGGCGCGCGCCGGCAGGTCGCCCTGGGGCGCGCCCTCACCTCCCGGCTGAAGGACCTGAGCGCCGGCCGGCGGGCGACCCTGTTCATGACTCTGGTCGCCGGCTTCAAGACCCTGCTCCACCGCTTGACCGAGCAGACGGACATCGTGATCGGCACGGCGATCGCCAACCGCAACCGGCGGGAAATCGAGGGTCTCGTCGGGATGTTCTTCAACCTTCTCGCCCTGCGCACCGACCTGGGCGGCAACCCCGCCTTCGACGAGCTGATCGAGCGGGTGCGCGAGGTGGCGCTGGGCGCCTACGCGCACCAGGACCTGCCGTTCGAGAAGCTTCTCGAGGAGCTGCAACCCGAGCGGGAGATGAGCCGCACGCCCCTTTTCCAGGTCACAGCCGTGCTGCAGAACGCCCCCCTGTCGTCGATCGAGCTGCCGGACCTCTGTCTCGAGCCGTTCCCGGTGGAAAGCGGGACGGCCAACTTCGAGCTCAACCTGCAAATGACCGAGGGGCCTGATGGCCTGGTCGGCATCCTGGAGTATCGGACGGACCTGTTCGACGGGGTGACGATCGCGCGGCTGGGGGAGCACTGGGTGCGGCTGCTGGAAGGGGCGGTGGAGGACCCGCGACGGCGCCTGCTGGACCTGCCGTTGCTGTCCGACGGGGAGCGGGCGCAACTGATCCGGGAGTGGAACGACACCTCGGGGACGTTCCCGGCGGACGTCCTGATGCACGAGCTGTTCGAGACCCAGGCGGAGCGAAGCCCAGAGCGGGTGGCGGTGCTCTGCGCCGGGCAGGAGTGGAGCTACGGCGAGCTCGATGCCCGGGCCGACCGCCTGGCGCGGTATCTCCGCTCCTTGGGGGTCGGGCCGGGCTCCCTGGTGGGCGTGCACCTGTCGCGCTCGGCCGAGATGGTTCTGGCCCTCCTGGGAGTGCTCAAGGCCGGCGGCGCCTACGTGCCGCTGGAGACGAGCTACCCGGAGGCGCGCCTGCACTGGATTGTGGAGCGGCTGGGTATCCGGCAGGTCCTGACCCAGCACCGGCACACCGCACGGCTCCTGGAACTGGGACCCCTGCCGGAGCTGCGCACGCTGGTGTGCCTGGACGAGGAAAGTAATAAGGACGACACGGACCCGCGCGTCGTGGCCTGGTCGGAGCTTGCGGCTTTGCCCGCGGGTCCGCCGGAGCGGCTCGGCGATCCGGACGACCCGGCCTACATCATCTTCACCTCGGGCTCGACCGGTAGCCCCAAGGGCGTGCTGGTGCGCCACCGGCCAGCGGTCAACCTCATCGACTGGGTCAACGGCCGTTTCGCC
>DASQEB010000590.1:0-4281 GCA_035633875.1 Thermoanaerobaculia bacterium | reverse complement strand
GGACGGCAACTCCACCGAGCACCTGGTGTTCGTCAACGCCCCGGAAAACCTGGAGGAGATCGACATCGACTTCGTCGAGCTCTACACCACGGTCCTCGACCGCAAGGGACGGCCGGTCCAAGACTTGGAGCGGAAGGACTTCACGGTGAGGGAGGACGGCGCGCGCCAGGAGATCGCCCGCTTCGAGCGGGTGACGGACCTGCCCGTCCACGTGGCCGTGGCCCTGGACGTCTCGGCGTCCATGGAGCCGGCCCTGGAGAAGGCCCAGGCCGCGGCCCTCCAGTTCTTCGTGGGGACGATCCGTCCGAAGGACAGGGCGGCCGTCATCACCTTCAACGACCACCCGACCCTGGCGGTCAAGTTCACCAACGAGGTTGGTAGTCTCGCCGGCGGCCTCGCGGGCCTCCGGGCCGAGCGGGGCACCGCCCTCTACGACGCGCTGATCTTCAGCCTCTACTACTTCAACGGGATCAAGGGGCAGCGGGCCATCCTCCTGCTCTCGGACGGCAAGGACGAAGGGAGCCGCTTCACCTACGAGGAGGCCCTGGAGTACGTCCGCCGCGCCGGCGTCACCGTCTACACCATCGGTCTGGGTGAGAAGCTGGACAAAAAGAAGCTCGAAAGGATCGCCGAAGAGACGGGTGGGCAGAGTTTCTTCCTCAAGAGCCCGGATGAGCTCGCCGGCATCTACGCGGCGATCGAAGGTGAGCTGCGCTCGAAGTACCTGATCGCCTATCAGTCCGGCAACACCACGGGCTCGACCGCGTTCCGGAGCGTGGAGCTGGAGGTGGACCGGCTGGGAGCGGAGGTGAAGACAATGCGGGGGTACTACCCGTGACACCCCGGGTTGCTCCATCTCCTCCCGGGGTTTAGGATCGCCTCGATGCTGTACCTGTCGCACCGCTCCCTCGTCCTCTCCCTCGCCGCCCTCACCCTGTCCACCGCCGCGCTCGCCGCCCCGCCCAAAAAAGACGAGGCTCCTATCCCTGAGAACCTCCCGGCGAGGCACCGGGAGTGGCTGGAGGAGGTCGCCCTCCTGATCAGCCCGAAGGAGAGGGAGGCGTTCCTCGCGGTCAAGCAGGACTACCAGCGCGACGCCTTCATCCGCCGCTTCTGGGCTGTGCGCGATCCGTTTCCGAAGACGGCCCGCAACGAGCTCCAGGAGCAGTGGCAGGAGCGCGTGAAGCTGGCGAAGGAACGCTTCGGGAACATTACCGAGGACCGTGCCCGCATCCTCCTCCTCAACGGGGAGCCGGCGGAGGTCTTCCCCGTGAGGTGCGACCTGCTCCTGCCCATGGAGATCTGGAGCTGGCCGGGGACCGAGCGCATCAAGGGCGACTTCTCCCTGGCGTTCGTCTCCCAGGGGGGCTTCAAGGGACCATTCCGCCTCTGGTACCCCACCGAGGGGGTCTCGTCCATCCTCGCCTTGTCCCTGCGCGCCCGGCCGCCCCAGGAGGGGTCGATGATCGCGCAGCAGATCTCCGACGGATGCCCCCGGGGGGACGACATTGCCGCCCGGCTGGCCGAGACCCTGGACTGGCACGCGGTGGAGTCCAAGGTGCAACTCGTGCCCAAGCCGGGGGAGGAGTGGCTCTCCACCTTCTCCTCCGCCTCCACCGACGTCCCGGAGGGGGCCGCGACCTTCCCCGCCGAGATGGACCTCTCCTTCCCGGGCCGCTACGGCAGCCGCACGGTGGTCCAGGGGCTGGTGAGCGTGCCGCGGGGGGAGGTCAAGGCCGAGCGGCTGGAGGGGAGCCCAGTCTCCGCCTACAGCTTCCTCGTCGACGGCGAGATCCTCTATCGCGGCGAGCTGTTCGACCACTTCCGGTACCGCTTCTCCCTGCCCGAGTCCGAAGCCGCCCGGTCGGACAAGATCCCCCTGGTCTTCCAGCGCTACCTGCGGCCCGGCGCCTACACCCTCGTCCTCAAGGTCGAGGACGTGACCGGCGGGCGCTACTTCCGCGAGCAACGGGAGCTCCAGGTGCCCTCGGCCCCGGCGGTGGAGACAGAGGCAGCCCCCCCTCTGGACCCGGCGACGCCCTCCGCTCCGCCGCCCCCCGCCGCCCCTCCCCGGGCAGACCTCGCCGAGGCCAACGCGGCGGACGCCATCGGCTCGGATGACCGGACGATCCGGATCCTCCCGCCGCCCCCGGGGCTCACCACGGGCAAGGCCCGGATCCAGGCGCTGACCACCGGCGAGGGGATCGCCAAGGTGAGCTTCGAGCTGAACGGCCGTCTGATGCTCTCCAAGACGAAGCCGCCCTACAGCGTGGAGCTCGTCCTGGGGGACCAGCCGCGGACCCATACCGTCCGGGCCATTGCCCTGGGACCCTCCGGCGAGAAGCTCGCCGAGGACGAGATGCTCCTGAACGCCGGCCCTCACCGCTTCACCGTACGCCTGGTGGAGCCCCAGCCCGGCAAGACGTACCAGTCGAGCCTGCGCGCCCAGGCGGAGGTGGAGGTGCCGGAGGGGGAGACCGTGGACCGGGTGGAGCTCTACCTGAACGAGACCCTGGTGGCGACCCTGTACCAGCCGCCCTACACCCAGCCCATCCTCCTGCCGGGTCCTGAACCCGGCTACGTCCGCGCCGTCGTCTACCTCGCGGACGGCAACTTCACCGAGGACACGGTCCTCATCAACACGCCGGGCGCGGGCGAGCGGATCGACGGGGACTTCGTCGAGCTGTACACCACCGTGGTGGACCAGAAGGGCCGGCCGGTGGAGGGGCTCTCGCAGAAGGATTTCAAGGTCTTCGAGGACGGGGTCGAGCAGCAGGTCCGGCGCTTCGAGCTGGTCAGGGACGTGCCCATTCACGCCGGCCTGCTCATCGACACCTCCTGGTCCATGGCCGAGGGAAACGGAGAGAAGCTCGACGCCGCCGTGCGCGGGGCGCTCAGCTTCTTCGAGACGGTGATCACCCCGAAGGACCGGGCCGCGGTGATCACCTTCTCCGATGGGCCCACCCTGGCCGTCCGTTTCACCAACAACCAGGAGGTCCTGGCCGGCGGCCTCGCCGGCCTCACCGCCGAGGGGGGGACCGCCCTCTACGACAGCCTCATCTACGCCCTGCATTATTTCGGCGGCATCCGAGGCAAGAAGGCGATCGTGGTCCTCTCGGACGGCAAGGACGAGGGGAGCCGCTACCAGTTCGACGACACGCTGGAGTACGCCCGGAGGAGCGGCGTCTCCCTCTACGCCGTGGGGATCGGCCTCTCCCCCAAGGACATGGACGTCCGCCTGAAGCTCAGCCGTCTGTCCGAGGAGACCGGCGGCCGGGTGTTCTTCATCGACCGGGCCGCCGAGCTCGATCGGGTCTATGACTCCATCGAGGAGGAGCTGCGCTCCCAGTATCTGCTGGCCTATCAGTCCTCCAATGCTTCCCGGGACGACAAGTTCCGCGCCGTCGAGGTGAAGGTCGCCCGGCCCGGCCTCGAGGCGAAGACCCTGCGGGGCTACTACCCCTGAGCGCGCTCCCCAACCTCGTCCTGGCCTCTGCCTCCCCCCGGCGCCGCGAGCTGCTGGGCGGGCTCGGGGTGCGCTTCACCGTCCGGAGCGTGGACGTGGACGAGACTCCCCGGAACGGCGAGCCCCCCCGCGACTACGTCGGCCGCCTGGCCGTGGAAAAGGCTGAGGCCCGCGCACATCCCGGGGAGATCGTGCTGGCCGCCGACACGACGGTGGTGCTGGATGGAGAGATCCTGGGCAAGCCACGTGACCCGGACGAAGCGCGGTGGATGCTCGCGCGGATCGCCGGCCGGGAGCACACCGTCTTCACCGGTGTGGCCCTCTGGGAGCCCGGCCGCGACCGCCGTGCCTGCGGAATCGAGACCTCCCGGGTCCGCATCGCGTCCCTGGACGAAGGCTGGATCGCCTGGTACGTGGCGACGGGAGAGCCCCTGGACAAGGCCGGCTCCTACGCCGTCCAGGGACTGGGAGCCCTCTTCGTGGAGGAGGTCCACGGCAACTACACCAACGTGGTGGGGCTGCCGTTGCCCCTGGTGGACAGGCTGTTCCGGGACCTGGGATACGACCTCAGAGATTTCCGCTCCCCCCGCCCCTAGGAGCCTGTCGGGAAACCGCCACTAAGTCGTCTCTTGGGTTAAAATAGCCGCCATGGAGACGACGCGGTTCCTGCGGTCCGAGCCCGGCCAGATGTTGCTGCTTCCTCCGGACCTTCGGGAGTGGTTGGAGGAGGGGCACCTGGCCTATTTCATCCTGGACGTTGTGGCGGTCTTGGATCTGTCCGAGATCTACGCCTCCTACGATGGCTCCCGGGGCGG
>DASQEB010000589.1:0-7304 GCA_035633875.1 Thermoanaerobaculia bacterium | reverse complement strand
CTGCCAGAGGAGATAGTCGTAGAGGTCGGGATCGCGGGTGAGGCTGTTCTCGATCGGCGGCTCTTCCCGCTCCTCCATCATGGAGGACGATCCTGAGCCCTCCCAGTAGTCGCCGAAGTAGGCGTCGAGGTCGATGTTCTCCATGGACTCGCCGTGATCGAGCTCGTTGCCGTTGACCGGCTCTGGGGCCTCCACCTCCTCCCGGGGGGGCGCCTCCTCCTCCGTGATCTCGGAGGACTCCTCGAGCACGGGGTTCTCGACCAGCTCCTGGGTGAGGAGCGTCTCCAGCTCCATGCGGGTCATCTGCAGAAGCTTGATCGCCTGCTGGAGTGACGGCGTCATCACCAGCTTCTGCGCCAGCTTCAGGGAAAGTTTTTGCTCTAAGGCCATTCGGGTACAACCCTACAGAGTAAAATCAGCTCCAAGATAGATCTTCCTTACCTGCGGATCCGTGGAAAGTTCGAGCGGGGTGCCGGCACGCAGGATCTCCCCGTTGTTGATGATATAGGCCCGGTCGGTTATTTTCAATGTTTCCCGCACGTTATGGTCGGTAATCAGGATGCCGATCCCCATCGACTTGAGGTGCCGGACGATGCCCTGGATGTCGAGGACAGCGATCGGGTCGATGCCCGCGAACGGCTCGTCCAGAAGGATATACCACGGGTTGATGACCAGGGCGCGCGCGATCTCCACCCGGCGCCGCTCGCCGCCGGAGAGCGAGAACCCCCGGTTCTTGCGCACCTTGGTCAGGCCGAAGTCGGTAATGAGCTGATCGATGCGCCGCTCCTGCTCGGCGTGGGAGAGGTCGAGCGTCTCGAAGATGGCGCGCAGGTTGTCCTCCACCGTCATACGGCGGAAGATCGACGGCTCCTGCGGGAGATAGCTGATGCCGCGTTGCGCCCGCAGGTACATGGGGAGCTCGGTGATGTCCTCGTCTCCCAGGGAGACGCTCCCCGCATCCGGCGCCGTCAAGCCCACGACCATGTAGAAGGTGGTCGTCTTGCCGGCGCCGTTCGGGCCGAGGAGCCCCACGATCTCACCGGGGCCCACCTCGATCGAGACGTCCTGCACCACGGCCCGGCCGCGGTACACCTTGCGCAGGTTCTGAGTCGCGAGCTTCCGCAGCTCTTTGGCGGACTCGATCGGCGCCGGGTCCGGCGCGGACGGCGCGGCCGTTTTCACGGGCTCCTTTTTCACCGGCTCCTTGATGGGGGGCTTGACCGCCATTACCGGCTCCCTCCCGCTGCCGCAGGGGCCGGAGCCTGTTCGCGCGCCCCCCTCATCTCCACCCTGCCGTCGTCGATGTAGTAGAAGAGACGCCGCCCCCGCAGCACGTTGCCCTCCCGGTCGAGCAGGGTGACCGGATCGCCCGTCATCTCCACGCGCCTCTCGGCCACGCGATAGACCGCCGTCTGGCCCTCGGCCTTGCGGCCGGCCTGCGGGTCGTTCAGCTTCGCGTCTCCGGTGCAGGTCATCGTCTCCACCTCGCGGCCGTCCTCCTTGCCCGAGACCTCCTCCAGCTCCACCTGCAGGTTCTGACAGGTGAGGGTCTTGGCCTCCTGGTTCACCCGGACGTTCCCCGTGTAGATCAGCACGCCCGAGCCCTGCCGGTACGTCATCTCGCTCGCGGCCACCTCGATGGGAGCGCGGCTGGCCTGCGTCGACCTGCTCTTCGGCTCTGCGGCTGGCTTGGGCTCGGTCCCCAGGTCCACGTCCGAGTCCGGGATCCACCGGGTCTTGACGCCGCCGGTGGCCACGAGGGTCTCCTGGGTCCGGTCGCCGCGCAGCTCGGGGGCCAGCAGGAGGTTCTCCCCCCGCCAGGCGCGCACGTCGCCGCGGAAGATGAAGGAGGACGGCTCCTGCTTCCAGAACGCCTCCTGGGATTCCACCATCACCGGCCCATCCCCTTCTCCCAGGGGTGTGCCGGCCAGGGCCGTTTCCGACACCTGTTCGAGCGTCGCGCGCACCCCGCCCCGGGCCTGCACGACCTCCGTGTCGGTGTTGTAAACCACCCGGGGCGCCCGCACGCGCCCCCGCTCGCTCGTGATCGTCACCGGATCTCCCATGAACTCGCCGCGCCCTGCCTCCAGGTCCAGAGAGCCGCGAGTGCCGTTCGCGGTCACCTGGGGATCTCGATAGAAGACGTCATTGATCAGATCCACCGAGGCGAGCTGCCCGTCCGGACGGAAAGTAGCGTCCGCCCTCTTTCCCTCGGCTTCCCTTGTTCCTTCGGCCCGGCGGTCCCGGGCCACTTCACGGATCTCCACTCCACCAAAGGCTTGGGCCGAGGTAAGCACACCTTGTGCCAGCCGTCCCTCGAAGCGGGACGCGCGCATCGTCCGGGTGAGACCGCCGCCCGTGGACTCGATCACTGCCTTGCCCTTGTTCTCGGCGTCCAGATCCATCCGGCGGATCTCGTTCCCCTCCGGCTCCAGGACGGCGGCGAGGTCCTTGCCACTGAAGCGGACGACTGTCGGCTGGGCGCCGCCCCCTGCCGGGTCCTCCATCCTGGCCCTCGTCTCGCCCGTGACCCCCCAGAAGGCCCGCACGAAGTGGAGCCCGGTCTCGTCCGGCGTGAGCCGGGCGGTGATCCGACGGGCCTTGAGCCAGTCCAAACCGTGGCGCAGCTCGGAATCCCCTTCGACCCGGAGCCAGCGCTGCGGACGCTCGTAGATGAGCCGCTGCGACCGGAGCGAGGCCGGCTGGCCGGGGGCCCCGGGTACCGTCCTCAGCCGCACGCTACCCTGGAGGAGGTACGTGTCCTTCGGCAGGTCCACCTCGAGCCGGCTGGAGGTCACGATGTACTTGCCCCCGTAGCGGATCTCGACCGGCTCCCTTGGAGCGACCAGCAACTGGCCCTTCCGCTTGAGGTCGAGCCGCGCCGTCCGCAGCTCGAGGCCCTCGGGACCCCGAAGGAACACGTTGCCCTGGAGCAGGCCCTGGTTGGTCTCGCGATGGAAGCTCGCCTTGCGGCTCTCCACGTGGTACGGGCGCCCCTGCTTGTCGTAGATCGTCACGCCGACCCCGTTCAGGTAGACGACGCCCTTCGCATCCGCTCGGACGCTCTCGCCGCGAATCCGGAAGATTGGCTTCTCCCGCTCGGTGAAGGTGTAATCGAAGTCCTCGCCGATCAGGGTCGTGCCCTGACGGGTCCGCCGCGCCTCTTCCTCCTCCACCTGACGCCCCGGCTGCTGCTGGCCGGCGCGCCCGAACCAGAAGAGGCCGGCCACCGCCAGCACGGTGAGCACGAGCGCCAGAAGCAGGAGCTTCCGGAACGTGGCGATGAAGGTCCTCGGTTTGCGCGCCATCTCCGCTGCATTCTACTTTCTACGAGGCTCCCGGCCCCGCTTCTTGAGACCAATTACCGGGAGAGCAAATTCCCCGAAAGCCGCTTGTCCGGGAGCTTTTCTAAACCCGTCGGCAATCCACCAGCCGCAGCACCGGCCCGCCGCGGTAGGAGTCGTGCTCCACGCACGCCAGGACCTCGAAGCTGCCGTCCAGCCCGCCGGCCCGCTCCTGCCACCTCCAGCCCACCAGCCCCACGGCCGCCCCGTCCTCGCCCCGGGCTTGAGCCGAGAGATGGCCGTTGCCAAAAGCGCGCGGCGTGCCCTCCAGGCGGAGGGGACCGACGCGCACCAGCGGCCGGGGGTTGCCCTGGCCGAAGGGCTCCAGCTCCGCGAGCTGCGCCAGGAGCCGGTTCGAGATCTGCCGGGCGGGGAGGTGCAGCTCGTACTCGTACCGCTTCGCGAGAACCGAGGCGGGCCACGCCGCGCCGGCCTCTTCCCACTCCCTCTGCAGCTCCTCCAGCCGGTCCACCCGCGCTGTAAGGCCGATCGCCTGCGCGTGTCCTCCGAAGCGTTCGAGACTTTCCTTCCAGGTGGAAAGAAAGGCGTGCAGCTCCACTGCCGGGATGCTCCGCCCCGAGCCCGTGGCCAGGTCTCCCTCCACTGCCAGAAGGATCGCCGGCCGATGGAAGTCCTTCGCCACCCGCCCGGCCGCCACTCCCACGACCCCCTTGTGCCAGGACGGGTCCCAGGCCACCAGGATCGGCGGCAAGGGCGAACGCGCCTGGAACCGTCGCCGGGCCTCCTCCACCACCCGCATCTCCTCGGCCTGGCGCTCGCGGTTGCGGGCGTCCAGCTCCGTGGCCAGCTCCGTCGCCCGGCGGGCGTCCCGGCTCATCAGGAGCTCCAGGGCCCGCTCCGCCGTGTCCAGCCGGCCGGCGGCGTTCAGGCGCGGCCCCAGGCGGAAGCCCACGTCCGCGGCCGTGAACGGCGGCTTCATCCCCGCCTTCTCGATCAGCGCCTTGAGACCCTGCGATCGCGCCGCCGTCAGAGCCCGCAGCCCCAGGGCAGCGATCACCCGGTTCTCTCCGTGGAGCGGCACCAGGTCCGCGATCGTCCCGAGACAGGCGATGCGCAGCAGGCGGTCCGGGTCCACTGTCCGGCCGCAGCGTGCCGCGAGAGCCAGGGCGAGCTTCAGGGCCAGCCCGGCCGCCGCCAGGTCTTGGAACGGATAGGAGCAGCGCGCCTGCCGGGGATTGATGTGCAGCGCGGCGGCCGGCAGCTCGCAGCCGGGCAGGTGATGGTCCGTGACGATGACGCCGATCCCCGCCCCCAGCGCCTGCTCCACGGCCGTCGCCGACGAGCTGCCGCAGTCCGCCGTCACGATGAGCCCCGCCCCCATCTCCCGCGCGCGCTCCACGTGGACTGGCTGGAACCCGTACCCCTCCCGCATCCGGTGCGGCAGGATCGGCTCGGCCTTCACTCCGCAGGCGCCGAGCACGGCCAGGAGCTGGGCCGTGGCCGTGACCCCGTCCACATCGTAGTCACCCACGATCGCCACCAGCTCCCCCCGCGCCCGGGCATCCAGCAGCCGCTCGACCGCTTCGGCCATGCCGGCCAGGAGATAGGGATCGTGGAGCTGATCGATAGAGGGTGCGAGAAAGCGCCGGGCCCCCTCGGCATCCGCCACGCCCCGTCGTGCCATCAGGACCGCGAGCCAGGAAGGATACCCCGCAGCCTCGAGCCCGGCGGCGGCTTCCGGCACCGCCGCGGCCACCCACTCGGCAGTGTGCACGGAGGCTATCCCTCCTCGTATACGCCGAGAGCCCGGAACTTCTGGTATCGGCGGGCGATGAGGTCCTCGGGGCTCAACCTCTCCAAGTCTCGGAGAGCAGCGTCGACGATGTCCCCGACCCGGCGGCAGGTCGCGGCGGGATCCGTGTGGGCGCCCCCCGGAGGCTCGGGGATGATTTCGTCCACCACCCCCAGGGCCTTGAGGTCCGGAGCCGTGATCTTCATCGCCTCGGCGGCCTCGGCCTTCTTCTCCTGGTCCTTCCAGAGGATGGCCGCGCACCCCTCGGGCGAGATCACCGAGTAGGTCGCGTACTCCAGGACGTAGACCCGGTCGCCGACCCCGAGCGCCAGGGCGCCGCCGCTCCCGCCCTCGCCCGTGACCGTGACCACGATGGGCACCCGCAGCACGGACATTTCCATGAGGTTCCGGGCGATGGCCTCGGCCTGGCCCCGTTCCTCGGCATCCAGGCCAGGATAGGCCCCCGCCGTGTCGATGAACGTCAGCACCGGCCGGCCGAACTTCTCCGCAAGCTTCATGACCCGCAGGGCCTTCCGGTACCCCTCGGGCCGCGGCTGACCGAAGTTGCGGCGGATGCGCTCCTTTGTGTCGCGCCCCTTTTCATGGCCGATCACGGCCACGCTCCGGCCGCGGAAATTGGCGAAGCCCGCGACGATCGCCTGATCGTCCGCGAACGCCCGGTCCCCATGGAGCTCCACCCAGTCGTCCATCAGGTAGTCGATGTAGTCGAGCGTATACGGCCGGTCCTGGTGGCGGGCCACCGTCACCTTCTGCCACCGGGTGAGGTTGCTGTACGCTTCCGACGTCGCCTTGCGGAGCTGGGTCCGGAGCCGGTCGATCTCCTTCTCGTGGCCGCTCCCTGCAGGGTACCCCTCCAGCTCCTCGATCCGCCGGCGCAGCTCGACCAGGGGTTCCTCGAAATTGGAATCGGATGTCCGCATGCAGTCCGGCAAACTAGCAAAGCGGGGGGCCCAGGTCAAACCGGGCGGATTCCCAGAATCCGCCTCAGAGAATTTACCTCAGAGAATCTCCTCGAAGGATTGTCGGCGCGCCGACGGCGGTGCCAGGGGACCCAGAAAACCAGCTTTCTGCGTCACGGACATGGGGGGAGTCTCCTCTTGGCGGTAGAAGAGGCTGCCCGTCGGATTCCCAAAAGAGGAGCACGAGCGATTTCGCAAGGCTCTGGCCGAGCAAAGGGAAGAGGGGAAGGAATTCGTCCGACTCCAGATGGGACTGGCGTGACCGACGCGCTACCTCCGCAGTGAAATCCGCCTTGAGCCCCCAGGGCGACATTCGAATAGCCCAGGGCGGAAGCCCTGGGCGGCGAAGGCGAATTCCATTCCAAGAAGCCCCCGAAGGGCGGCGACCCCCAACCTCCCGGCGTCTGGTGTCGCCCCCTGCGGGGGCATTTTGAATGGGTGGGGGCTCGATTCCCGGGGCTCACGCCCCGGGCTTTTCAAATGCCGCCCCCTTTGGGGGCTGGTCTTCGGCTGCTTCCACCAGATCCAGAAAATGGACCCTGCCTGACGAATCTCCCGCCACAATCGTCCTGCCGTCTGGAGTCACGGCCACCGCTGTTACCTCCGCATCCAGATTTAAAACGGTCAAGCATTCCTCCGTTTCCAGGTCCCACACCCGCACCGTCCGGTCGTGGGAGGCGGAGACGGCTCGACGGCGATCCACCACCGCCACCGCATAGACCCCACCGGTGTGCCCTTTGATGGTTCTGAGGATCTTTCCGGTCTCCAAGTCCCACACCCGCAGCATCCCGTCCCGGTGGGCGGAGATGGCGCGACGGCCATCCACCACCGCCACCGCACTGACCTCAGAGGTGTGGCCTTCGAGGGTTTTCAGGGTCTGTCCGGTCTCGAGGTCCCACACCCGCAGCGTTCGGTCGTGGGAGGCGGAGACGGCGCGACGCCCATCCACCACCGCCACCGCACTGACCCCGGAGGTGTGGCCTTCGAGGATTTTGAGGGTCTGTCCGGTTTCTAGGTCCCACACCCGCAGCGTCCGGTCGCTAGAGGCGGAGACGGCGCGACGGCCATCTATCACCGCCACCGCACTGACCCAATCGGTGTGGCCTTCGAGGGTTCGAAGCAACGGTCCCCCGGGAGCAGTGAAACGCGGCAAGCGTGGCCTGAGCCACAGAGGAGCTCGCCAATCCTGAGCCTGCTCTAGAAGTTGGCGAATACCCGGAGTCTTAG